>JBARRP010000107.1:0-83242 GCA_049644285.1 Candidatus Acidiferrales bacterium
GCGCTATGTGCAGCTGCGGTGATATAGTTCTGACCTCTGCGGCTGAAGCGGTCTTTGGTCTTAGCCGTCTTATTTTCAAACCGTTGCGGTAAATTCTCGACTCTAGGCCAACTAGCACAAGAACTAGAGTTCAATCAGCCCGCGATTCGTGCACAGGCACAGGAATTGCCCGAACGCGTCAATTTTGCAGCTCGCGAAATGCTAAGCCTTTTCTGCTCAATAGGTTGGCATAGTTCGTTTTGTAATTTTCGCTTTCTGGGCACGCTCAGCTCGACCCACTGAAAGTTGAGTTGATCCGATGCCTAACAAAAGGTTCACCGGGAGGAGCGAATAGGACTAGCTTGCTCTCTCTTTTCTTGCTTTGGCCCATCGGGCGGCTATAGCCTTCCGGGCGAGTTCACGACGCTTCTCAGGCGTCATCTTCTGCAGTCGAGCTTTTCCGCCTTTTCGTCCCAACGCCACCGCGTGTGGATCCTTTTCTCTCTTCTTCGCCATTACGAGCTCAGACCTTATATCGACCCATGTTCGAAATCAACAAATGTCTTGACATACTAAGCGCTTCGTATATACTAAGCGCTTCGTGTGAGGCACCTATGAACTGCAGGCCCAATTTGGTTCGAGCAGAAATAAATCTTGCAAGACGTCTCAGACAAAGCCTTTCTGCATTCTCACAGAGTAGGAGGCAATGAAAGAAATGGGGAGCAAGGGAGGAGAAGACGCGAGCCGTCCCATCAGGAAGCAATCGCTTCCTCTCAGATCAAACGCGAGGTTGGCCCACTCCGTATGGGGCGCTCTCACAGCGGTTGCTTCGACGCATCTCAAGGAGCTCACAGTCAAATACGGGTTCTCGGTTGCTGCGGGCGACCTGCAGTTCTTAGAGGGCCGATGGTACGTGACACACGCCGGCCTTCTACGGATCGCTCAGCGTCGTCGGTGCACTGGGATTAAAACTTCAGTTCAGCGGGACCTCTCCGTTCCCGGCTCCAGCCGATGGGTCTTCAAAGCCACCGTTTACAAGTCTCCTGTCTCGAAGGGCTTCGTCGGCTACGGAGACGCCGATCCCTCGAATGTCTCCCCTTTGGTCCGCGGCGCCGAAATGCGTGTCGCGGAGACAAGGGCCGTCAATCGCGCCCTGCGCAAAGCCTATGGAATCGGACTCTGCTCTGTCGAAGAGTTGGGATGGCTGTCCAGCGCACCGAATGCCTCCGATAATCACGCGCGGCCAAATAAACCGTGTACTCCGAATGGTTCAAACAACGGCCAACCCCGGCTGCGGGACCACCTCTGCCTTTTGATCCGACAGTACAATCTCGATCCCACGCTCGTGAAGGCCTACGCCGCGGAGTTCTGCGGTACTCAGACTCTCAAGGAAGCCAGTCGAGATCTGGTCGAGTCTTTCATCTCCCATCTAGCGACATCGGCGAAGGAAGACCTGGACGGTCTAGTGTGCAAACTCAATTCGTTTGCGCAACCTCCGGAGGCAAAGCCATGAGACGCCACATCCCGGATCTGCACTTGAAGGTACAGGATGGAGCCGATCGGCTCGAGGGGCTGTTCTTAGCCCGCGTCGAATGGGCCTTCTATCGGTGGCACCCGCAGAAACCATTCCTCGCAATCCGATTCATTGTCTTGGAGCCTAAACCCTTTGCCGGGCGATCCATCTCCGGTCGGTTGTACTGCACGGAAAGGGCGCTCTGGAAGCTTAATTGGTTTCTCCGAGATTTTGGGTACGACCCCGACCTGCTCGGCCAGGATCAAGTGGATGAGAAAGCTCTCCGAAATCTTCGGGGAGTCATTCGGACTTCCTACACGACCCTGAACGAGCGATGCTTTCAGAATCTAGAGGCGTTCGCTCCAGCGGGAGAGTGGGAAGAACTCTCGTGCGCAGCCGTCAGCGAGAACCCGAAACAAGAGAGCGCGGATGACTTATAGCTACAGTCAGATTAGCCAGTACCTGCGCTGTCCGCGTAGTTATCGCTACCGGTATCTGGATGGCTGGCGGGAGAAAGAGACGCGTGCAGCGATGGTATTCGGTCGCTGTTTCGAAAAGGCTCTGGGCGCCTACTTCCGGCGGGAAGATGCTGGGGCGGTGCTATTCAAGGAATGGGCTGCTTTCCGCGATGCTCCGTTTGAACACAGTAAGGATGACTCCTGGGACCGTACCATCCATCAGGGAGTCCATCTACTCGAGAAGTTCGCGAGGGATGATCGCGTTCATATTCCTCACCCAAAGAAAAATCTCCAGATCAAGATGATCCGAACTCTTCTCGGGGGCAATGAATTCGTTGCCTACCTCGACGCGATTGGAGAACTCGATGGCAGGCACTCCTTGATTGACTGGAAGACCACGACGAGTCGCTACTCGGAGGAGCCCGAAGGATTGCTGTCACTCGATCCCCAACTGACTTGCTATTCCTGGATCAGTGGCATTTCCGAAGTGGCTTTGGTCGTGTTTGTGCGCAAGCGGTCGCCCGAGATTCAATATCTCAGAGCCTCGATCTCGGAAGAACAACGCCGGGAATTTGGTCAACTGGTCGAAACAACGATTGGCCAGATCGAAGCGGGCCAGTTCGTACCCCACAGCGGGATACGCTTTCCCCAGAACGGTTGCGTGAGTTGTCCCCACTTGGGGCTGTGCCTCGAAAACCCGACGCTCATCGCGTCCAAACTTATCCGTCGACCGGGAGCCAGCGACCTTGATTGGCTTGATGAGCTTACCGATTAATGGGCGACCGATGGAACCGAAGCTCGATCGCCGACGGGCCTTGTTCGTCCTCGACAAGATCGATGAGATCCTAGCTTGGGAGAGACGGAAGGAGCAGGAGCGAGACGTGCGGTTTGTGGATCTGGGCCGTTACCTCTGCGAGGTCCGGGCGGGGCAATATTGGAGGCTCGAGAATCTGAAGTCTTTTGATGAATTTCTGGAGAAGCGGTTTCCCGAATCGCGGCGGAAGGCCTACTACCTCATGGCGATCCATGAGCACTTGCCGCGGCAGATTCACCGGGACTTGAAGCAGGTGGGATGGACCAAAGCGGCGGAGCTAGCCAAGGTCGCGCGCAGGGAAGGGAAGACCTTCGATTGTGCAATCTGGTTGCACAAGGCCCGCTCCCTGCAGACCGAAGAGTTCAAGCGGGAGGTGGACCGTCACTTGACGGGGCAGGAGACCGAACCCTGGGAGATCATCTACTTCAAGGTTTACAAGAGCCAGCTTCCGGTAATCGAGCAAGCTCTCCACACCGCTGCATTAATGCTGGGCACGGACAAATCCCGCGGCTACTGCTTGGAGATGATCTGTGCCGACTTTCTGGCGGGGGCGAACCTTGACAACGGCAATCCCGACGCGTTCTCTCGCTAGGTCGGCTCTTTGGGCTGCTTCCGCCACCTCAGAGACGGCAGTTTCTGCAACACGTGCGAAAGGCTTCGTGACTCCGCTTCGACAAAAACACCCGCGGCTAAGGCTCGATCCCGAATCCTATCGGCGACTGCACCTACGAGTGCTCGAGCGAGACGGATGGCGGTGCCAACACTGCGGGTTTTTGAGCGATCTCCAGCTCCACCATATCGAAGCGCGTAGTCTGCTTGGCGATGATGCAGAGGAGAACCTGATTACCCTATGCGCCCGGTGCCACCAGCAAGTCCACCCACGGATACCAACGAGCGGGACGCATCGTAATTGTGCTTAGTGAGCAGGATTTTCAGGCAGCGAGCCGAGGCGAGAACTTTATTCGATTGCTGCAGAATGCGTACGAAGAAGTGCGTTTCGATGTTCGCCGTTAGCCGTACCGATCAGGCGGTCGCGCGCGCCCGTGTACAGTTCAACGCTTTGCATCAATCCGCTCCAGGAACCTCTTTATCCTTTTTTCGAGCGAGGTCGGATGTCTCAACTGGCATTCCCACACGACGCTGACCTTCCACTTGTCTCGTCGCAATCGAGCAATGTCCCGAAGGTCGCGACGGCGGTTCTCCGTCAATTTGGGAATCCAAAAGTGGAGTTTTGATTTTGGGAGTCGCACAAGGGCGCAACCCGGATGACGGTGCCAAAAGCAACCGTGAATAAAGATAATCTTCCTGCGTTTTGGGAAAACGATGTCGGGCTTTCCAGGAAGCTTGGAAACGTGGAGCCGGCATGGTCCCGCACGAACGGGCGATTTTCCTCACCACAATGGATACGCTTACGCGGTTCGTGCGCAGCAAGCGGATGGCCATCCGCAGCAAGGACACAAAACGGAACTCTCGGCCGTACAAGTCGTCTTGACCTCGCGGATGGTGCCGTGATTTCGCGCGGCTCCAACGATATGCCGACAAGCAAAGGGCGATTTATAACGGGCAGTACAAGGCACTGCGGGACAAGTTCTTTGCTCACAAGGAACGTGTAGACATGACGGCGGCCTTCGCCAATACGAGCATTCCACGGCTGGAACGACTGCTGGTCTTTTTGGACCGGCTTCAGGATGTCCTTTGGGAGCTATTTTATAATGGTCGAAAGCCAACGCTTCAACCAGTTCGTCGCTCCGCAAGGCGAATCCTGAAACTGCCGGAACGCTTGCACCGCAACCGCGCCGAGCAGGAGTGGATAACGCGAGAAACGCAGAATATTGTTGAAGCATCTTGCGGGTGCCGCGAGTGGCAGTAAGGATTCGGGGCATGACAAGCAGGGTAGGCGACTGATTTATGGAGCATCTTTGGAGCAACTTTGGATGGCTTGCAAAATGTTAAGCGCAAACGAAGCAATGACTTAGATTGAATTTTCAGTCGCTTTGCAAGCAGGGGGCGCGGGTTCAAGTCCCCTCACGTCCACCAACCATCTTCCTGCATTTCAATCATTAGGTGAGTGTGACGGCGATACTACGCCGCCACCTGGCGCTCGCCTCCCCATGCCCGCCACTCTCGCACTCACTCGCTCGCCTCTCTTCGCACCTCCGCGTATCGAAATTCCGGACGCGTGGACCAGTTTCGGCACGCAGGTATAATACCCCCACATCGTGTTCGACTTGGATACGGGCGCGTTCAAGCGCGGATGGGGAGCCTACGGCATGCCTTTGAGTCAGATCGACAAGCGGTCACCTTCCCCAGGTCGAGAAGATGGCGGACTTCGTCAGCACCGTGACCCGCTTCCTTCAAGGAGTGCAGTCATGAGATTCTTCTGCGTCCATTTGATGCCCTACGCGCACCTCGATCTGAATTACACGGAGAAATACAACTCCGCCTGGATTACCCTGCCGAACTCCTACTACGATCCGGTCAAGGGTCACGCGCTCTATAACCGCTATCTCGACGAGCTCGAGTACGCCGACGAGCTGGGTTTCGACGGAATCTGCGTCAACGAGCATCATCAGAATGCCTACGGCCTCATGCCCACTCCAGGGGTGACGGCCGGGGCGCTCGCGCGACGCACGAAACGCGCCAAACTCGCCGTCCTCGGCCGCGCGCTGCCACTGCTCAGCAATCCGCTCACCGTCGCCGAAGAGTACGCCATGCTCGACAACATTACCGGAGGGCGACTGGTGGCGGGCTTCGTGCGTGGCATCGGTGCCGAATACCACGCCTCCGGCGCCAACCCGGCGGAGTCGCACGAACGCTTCCATGAGGCCCACGATCTGATTCTCCGTGCCTGGACTGAGCCTGGTCCCTTTGCCTTCGAGGGTAAGTACTATCATTTTAATTATGTGAACACATGGCCGAGGCCCTACCAGCAACCTCATCCGCCCATCTGGATTCCCTCACAGGGCAGCCGCGAGACTATCGAGTGGGCCGCCGATCCGAGCCGCAGATATACGTACCTCCAAACCTTCAGCCCCGCAGCCGCGCTCGCCAAATACATGACCATGTACAAGGAAGAGGCGGCGAAGCGCGGTTACGAGGCCTCGCCCGCTCAGCTCGGCTGGTCGGTTCCGATATATGCTGCCGATACAGACGAACAGGCATACCGCGAGGCAAAGCCCCATATCGAAAATCTGGTCAACAAGTTCCTCAGGATGCCACTTGAGATGCTGCTGCCCCCGGGTTACCTCACCTTGCAATCGATGAAGGGAGTCATGAGCGCCAAAGGGACCATCACCGGCGCTCCGCAAACGATCGACGATGTGCTGAAAAAAGGCATGTTCCTTTGCGGCAGCCCTGAGAAACTTCGCCAGCAGATCGAGGAGTACCAGAAGCAGATTGGTTTCGGCTACCTGCTCCCGATGATGCAATTCGCCACGCTGCCGCACGATCTCACCAAGCGGAGCCTCGAGCTATTCGCAAGCAAGGTGATTCCGGCAGTTCGCCAGTTGGGCGAACGGCCCGCGCATGCGGGCGCGGCCACCGAGCCAGGATGACCGAAGGAAACACGCGTCGCTTTCGAGCTTCAAGCGCCCGCAACCGGCTTGGGCCAAAGCCGTCTATAGTTTTATGAACACGTCCCAAGCGAATACCCCCCAAACGGCGTCCCGAAACTATTACGTCAGGTCTCTTGCGCGCGGACTTTCTGTCCTGTCCAGTTTCACGCCGGATTCTCCGGTTCAAACGGTTAGCCGGGTCGCCGCGATGACGGGGCTCGACCGGGCTGGTGTGCGCCGCATGTTGCGTACTTTAGAGGCGTTGGGCTATGTCCACCGCGAAGGACCAAAGTTCCACCTGACGCCACGCGTTCTCGACCTCGCTTATATCTACCTGTCGACGACCCCGCTTTGCTACGTTGCAGAACCGGTTCTGGAAAAGCTGGTGAGTGTCGTCCACGAGTCTTGCTCGGCATCCGTTCTCGATGGTTCCGAAATGGTTTTTGTGGTCAGGGTTCCCGCACACAAAATCATGAGCATCAACCTGGCGATTGGCAGCAGGCTTCCCGCTTACTGCACCTCCGCGGGCCGCATTCTTCTCGGTGATCTATCGAAGGAGGGGCTGGATCGAGCATTGAAGGCGAGCGCGATTACGAAACACACCAAGTACACCGTTACGTCCATTCCTGAGCTGAAGCGCATCGTCCGGCGCGATCACCAACGAGGCTGGTCGCTACTCAGTCAAGAGCTCGAAGAAGGAGTTTGCGCCCTTTCAGTTCCCATCGTCGATCGCACCGGGCGAATCATCGCCGCGATGAATGTCGCAGGCAGTCTCTCCCGTACGACCCCCGGGAAAATGATTTCGACGGTGTTGCCCCGGCTGAAGCACGCTGCCCGAGAAATGAAATCCCTGTTGTTGGGTTAGCCGTTTCCGCTCGCGGATCGGTCCTCTCTTCGCCTGTCGTAAGTCCGCGGATGCCAAGACGTGAGATGAGCATCCGTCTCTAGTAAGTCAACGCGGAACAAATAACGCTTGACATGGCGAATCATGAGAAGCAGAATCTTTCCATTCACAGGGTGTAGTGGCTGTACCCACTATGTGCGTTATTCGAACAGGAATGGCGTCCACTTTTACGGCTTTTTTCGCTGATTGAGCAATTCGCACCTAATTGTGGGTGGGGGCTGGGGGCCTGGTTCCAGATTAACTCTTGGACAGGAGACAGAAATGAGTTCTTTACGGAAAGCTTTGCAATTGCTGGGTGGGACTATTGCGGTGCTTCTCCTCTGCCTACCGCTGTTTTCACAGGCCAATTTTGGCCGTATCCTCGGAACCGTCACTGACCTGAGCGGCGGCGTGATGGCGGGCACCACCGTAACTGTCATTGACACGCAAAGAGGTGTCACGCGAACCTTGACCACCGATCAGGCCGGAGAGTATCTCGCTACCAACCTCCAGCCCGGCGACTATACGGTTCGCGCCGAGTCCAAGGGGTTCAAGACCGTTCAACGCCAGAACATCGCGTTGGAGGTCGGCAAGGACGTTCGTGTGGACCTGAGCCTTCAGCCCGGCGAGCAGAGCCAGACGGTCACCGTCACCGAGCAGGTCCCCGATGTGGACACCACCAGCGCCACCCTGGGCGGAACCATCAACAACGAGACGATCAACGACCTGCCCTTGAATGGCCGCAACTACCAGAACCTGCTGGGCCTGCGCCCGGGAGTCATGACCCAGCCGGGCGGCTCACCCTGGACCCAGAGCACCAATAACGTCCGTCCTGACGAGACGGCCTGGATGGTGGACGGCATTATCAACGCCAATTTTTTTGACGCCCGCCCCGTCATGGGTTTTCCGAGTCCATTCAGCGATGCGGCGACGATCTTGCCCGTGGACGCCATCCAGGAGTTCAACCTCGAGGAAAATCCCAAGGCGGAGTTCGGTTGGAAGCCTGGCGCTGTGGTGAACGTGGGAATCAAATCGGGGACCAATACTCTTCACGGCTCGGGTTACGCGTTTGGCCGCAGCGATTCCTGGGACGCGCGCAACTTCTTCAACGTCAAGCCCGCGCCCAATGGATCGTGTGCGGTTAACTCATCCTTCGCGGCTGCATGTAACAAGACGCCAGCAGAGTTGAAGCAGTACGGCGGCGTGTTGGGCGGGCCGATCAAGAAAGACAAACTGTTCTTCTTCGCCGGCTATGAGGGCCTGCGTTCCCTCATCGGCAACGCGTTTCCCGTGCAAGTTCCTGCAACCGGCTCGCTACCAACTCCAGCCCTTGCAAATTGTCAAGCCGGCGCGACCGGCGACTGTGCCAAAAGCATGACGGATGCCATCAAGGATTTGCAGTTGCACGGCGTGAAGCTGAGCCCGGTCAGCTTGGCCTTGATGGGATGTACCGCGACGCCGACGTGCACAGGCGGCCTCATCACGGGCGCCCCTGGGAATTCGAACGGCTACCTCAGCACTTTCCCCAATCAGAATGCCAGCGACAACGGGATAGCGAAAATCGACTACCACATCAACAGCAAAAACACGCTCAATGGCATGTTCTTTCTCGGTAACTATACCGCGAACGGAGAAGATCATCCCTTCGTGAATAAAGCGTTCACGAACACTACTCCGATACGCGGGTGGACGACTGTCGAAAGCTGGATTTGGACCCCCAACTCCACCCTCGTTAACGAACTGCGGTTTGGCTACACCCGCATTAATTTCAACTTTGTCAACGACGACGTCAACATACCCGCTGATGGCAAGGGCTATCCCATCAACACGGGCGTGACAAATCCGAAGGTAGGCGGGATGCCGAATATCTACATTGCGCCGTTCGGCAGTCCCGGTGGCGGTTTTTCCTTTGGCACCGCCTCAAACCGTCCCCAATATTATTCCCCCAACCCGTATTACGAGTTTACGGACTCTATTGGGTATTTGAAGGGCAAGCACGGCCTCAAGTTCGGCGGCTCGGTAGCGCACATCGAGGCCGAAAACGGAGTTTTTCCCTTCGGCCGGGGGGGGTTATTTTACAACGGCGGTAACTTGTTTGGTGGTGCCACGCCTTCCACGCCGCTCGAAGACTTCTTCGCCGGAGCTCTGTCGAGCGGGCAACTCCTCAGCGGCAACGCGTTGCTCAAGACGACTTGGATGCATTACGCAGGGTTTGTTCAGGATGACTGGCGCGTCACCCCGAAATTAACGGTTAATCTGGGCCTGCGTTACGAATACCACTCGCCGATCAAAGAGTCCAATGGTCTCCTGGGCAGCTTCGATCCGAACCTTGGAATGGTGCAGCAGGGCAAACAGATTCCTAGTCTATGGAAGCCCTATCGCAAGGACTTCTCGCCGCGCTTGGGTTTTGCCTGGGATGTCACGGGCAAAGGGACGACCGTGGTCCGCGGCGGGTTCAGTATCATTTACTCGTCGTACGTCCTGGAAACGTTCCTGGGGGAATTCGGCCTCCAGAACTCTGCTGCAACCAGTCCGGCCGCCGTGCCTACGGCAGCTCAGCTTTTTAGTAGTGGTAACGGAACAACATTCACGCAGGGTACCGGCACGATCAAACTCGGCGTGGTCTCTTTCGCTCCCAACCAGCTCTGCTGGGACCCCGCGACGGCTTGCGGCAAACCCGGCCAAGCAACGGTGTTCCCCGGGGCGGCGGTACCACAATGTGGAACTGGCAAGGGTGGAGACCCAAGCCCGTGCAACCTCTTGGGCGTGGACCCGAATCTCAGCGACCCCTACATCACGAATTGGAACCTCGGTATCCAGCACGCCTTCACCAGCAACCTCTCGTTGGACCTCAGCTATGTCGGTAATCGCGGCACAAACCTGATTGGTTTTAGGGACATCAATCAGCAAATTCCCACCGCAGCGGGCAATGGCGCCCGTCCGTTTGGCGTCAAATTCCCATACCTGGGCTTTATCAACTTTGCGTCGAACCAGGCCCATTCCAACTTCAACAGCCTGCAGGCGACCCTGAGCGAGCGGGCTTCTCACGGGCTGTCTTTCATCGTTGGTTACACTTACGCTCATGGCCTCGACAACGGTTCCCTGAATCGTTTTGGACAGCTCCCGCAGGACAGCACCCGGCCGGGCCTCGAATATGCTAGCAGCGACTTCGACATCAGGCACCGGCTTACCCTGACAACCACTTACAACATTCCCGGGAAACAGGGTTTTGGCCAGTTACTGGAAGGCTGGCAGATCAACTCCATCGTGAACCTTCAGTCCCCCCAGCCGTGGAACGTTTGGGACTCCGGCAATAATTTCAGCGGGAACGGGGAGAGTGCTGATCGCTGGGATATTTTCGGAAACCCCTCCGGCTTCAAGTCCAGCGCGATTTCCATTCCCTACTGCAATGGCTTCACTGTTGGCGCTGGGAATACTATTAACACCAGCAGCGTTAGTTGCTCCGAAACAAGCCCGACTTTGGCCGGCCCTACTACCCTCCCCGCGTCGCTCGGTAGCGCGTGTTCGGCAGTCGCTCCCGACGCCACTACGCTGGCGAAGGGTGGCTGCTTCGTAGCCAGCAGCGGGGTCTTGGTTCCTCCCAAAGCAGGAACCTTTGGCAATATGGGCCGGAACCTCTTCCGCGACTCAGGCTTCAAGAACTGGGATCTCTCTGTGTTCAAGACCTTCACGGTCAAGGAGCGGTTTAGCGCCCAGTTCCGCGCCGAGGTGTTCAACGTACTCAATCACCCCAACATCGCCAATCCGTACGGTGCATCGAATTTCGGTGGTGTCGGGGATTCCCTCAACGGGCCCGGGACGTTCGGCTGCGGGTGTGGCACGCCCGACGTCATAGCCGGGAACAACCTCATCGGTTCGGGAAGCGCCCGGGTGATGCAACTCGGGTTGAAGCTGAAGTTCTAATCAGTCCGGCAAGTTCGAGGGGGGTGCAAAATCACCCCCCTCGGACCTTGCATCACTCCAGAAGGCAACCCATCCGCACTGATTCGCACGCCAAATCCACGAGCCTCCAACTCCCGTCAGCCCCGCAGAGTCCTCGGAATCACCCCTCGAATAGTCTTTGGGCGCCCTGCTAAGGAACCTCGTGCCACTTTGGGTGGTAATGCGTATACTTGCGCCCACGCGAGTTTGCGGACATACGCGGCTCCTGCATTTCCATCAGTTGATCAGGGGGTCTTTCGTGCGTCTCTGTCAGTTCGATAATAACCGGCTGGGATTGGTCGACAGTGGCTTGGTAGGCGACGTGACGTCGGTCCTGGATGAGCTGCCGAGTCAGCGCTACCCGTTTCCGCTGGGAGACGCTTTCATTGCGGCTCTGCCGGCGCTGCGAGAGCGCATTGTAGCCGCTGCCTCTCTCGCTCCAACCAGGCCCATGTCCAGGGTGCGCTTGCTTAGCCCCGTAGCCAACCCGAGCAAGGTCATGGGCGCCCCAGTTAATTATCAGAAGCATTTAGCGGAGGTGGCGGCCGATCCCAATCTCCATCACCAGAACAAGGCCCACATCCAGGCCATCCATCAGTCTGGCTTCTTCCTGAAGGCGACCAGTTCGGTTGTGGGGGCTACCGAAGGTGTCGTGATTCGCCATCCGGAGCGGCGCACAGACCACGAGGTGGAACTGGCCGTAGTTATTGGCAAGAGCGCCGCTTCCGTGGCGCGGGAAGATGCACTCAACTTCGTCGCCGGATATTGTATCGGCCTCGACATCTCGATTCGAGGTCCCGAGGATCGCAGCCTGCGGAAGTCGGTCGACACCTACACCGTGCTGGGCCCCTGGTTGGTGACTTCTGACGAATTGCCAGATCCGTCTGGTCTCGATCTTTCCATCACCGTCAACGGCGAGCTCCGGCAAGAGGCCAACACCCGCGACCTCATTCTTGGCATTCCCGAGCTCATCGAGTTTGCCTCATCCTTCTACACCCTGCTGCCCGGTGATGTCTTGTTGACTGGAACGCCAGAGGGAGTAGGGCCGATCCGCCCAGGCGACGTGATGCATGCGCGGATCGACGGCATCGGCGAGATGGTGGTCCCTGTCCGAGCCGCCTAGCTCATACCTCTCACGACACCAGCGCGTCCCGTGGCACGGCCTTCAGGCTGTGCGCTTTTCGCGCAAGAGAATCCGGACGGGCACAGGCTGAAGCCCGCGCTACCTGTTCTTTTGCTGTTAATGCTTCATGCGGAGTTTTTGTCGCGTTGTTCACGCCATATGCCGAGTTTTTCCTGGGCTACGCGGTCGGAAAAACTGAACAGCACTGCCTCCTTCTCTGCTGCATGCTGCTGAGGAGCCCAGCTCGGCACGACAAAGATGTCATTTTCCGCCCAGTCGAATGATGTCTCGCCTACATGGCTGCGTCCCTTCCCTTCGATGACGAGGAACACAGTGCCATCGGTCGAACGGTAAGGCGCCGTCTCAAAGCCCGCCGGGATCAGTTGAATCGCCGCACTCATCGTCGGCATCACCGGGCCGCCCGTAAGTGGGTTGGCGTAGCGCAGCTTCACTCCATGGCAAGGATCCACCGGACCGTTTCGATACAAGGTGGCAAGAGTCTCGCGCGCACGCTCATATCGATAGTTCAACAGGGGTGACGAGAGCGACCTCGGCGGCGCACTTTCCGGAAGCAGCGCTCCTCCATAGCGAGCCTCGCAATCGAGCGCCGGGCGGGAAGCCGGAAAATCACCCTCATAATGTTCGAAGAAGCTGGTAGCGAATAAATTGACGATCGGTACATCAAGCCCGTCGAGCCAGATCACCGGATCCGCTCCGTCGTTCCCGTGATCGTGCCAGGTCCAACTAGGCGTGATGATGAAGTCGCCGCGCGCCATCGGGGTGCGTTCCCCATCAACCGCCGTATAAGCGCGCGACCCCTCAAGAATCAAACGTAATGCACTGGCTGTGTGTCGATGGGCGCCGGCTCGTTCGCCTGGAAGCAATAACTGCAGCCCCGCATAGAGCGAGCCCGTAATTTGTGATTGGCCCGGAATTCCCGGGTTCTCGAGAACAAGCACCCGCCGCTCCGCCTCCTCGACCGATAGCAACGATCCCGACGCGATGAGATGCGGGCGAACTGCTGCAAATCGCCAGCGGACAGGCTGGGCAGCCGGCTGAGGCGAGCGCGTGACCAGTGTACTGATGCGCTCCCACAACGGAGCCAGATTGTGCTCCGCGATCCGGTCGTAATAGGCCTTGCGCGCATCCGATGCTTGCGCCGGCGTCACACGAGCTGATGAAGTCATGGCTGACTCCTCCTCGAGCGCTGAGCGTTGCGGTTGTGAGGACCATTATACGTTAAAGAGAGCGCGGGGCGTTCTCCATTGCGCGCGATGCGACGATCTCGCTCATGCGCTCCGCTCGATCACACCGAGCCCGCATCGAGCTCCGGATGATAAGCATCGGCATGACCTCTAAGCCGGTTGCCGAGCATGACTGCAACCGCCGCACACAGAGCGGGGAACGCTCCAGCAAGGAAGACCTGTTGCGGACTCCATCCCCACGACAACATCATGCCCGCGAGCACCGGGCCAACGATCGAGCCGATGCGTCCGACCCCCAAAGCCCAGCCAACACCTGTGGAGCGTATCGACGTCGGGTAGAAACCCGCGGCGAGCGCATTGATCCCTCCTTGCGCCCCCGTGACACAGAAACCCAAGACGCACGTCACCGTGACGATGAGCGGCAACGAGGCGCCGACAAAAGCCAGCGACCCGATGAACAAGGCGCACAATCCGAACTCAGCCAGTAGCAGCACAGAGGCGCCGGATACATTCATCAGAGGCCCTTCCACGAGGGTTCCCACGATGCCGCCCAGGCTGAACAGCGAGGTCGCCGTGACCCCCGCCGAGACAGACATACCCGACTGCCGCAACAGTGCGGGCAGCCAATTCACCACAAAATACATAATCAGGAGATTCATAAAGAATGGAACCCACAACAGGATGGTCCCGGCTGCGCGTCCTTCGGTAAACAGGTGTTTGACCGGAAGGCCCTCATGCTGTTCGTCAACCGCGACCGGGGGGCTCACGGGAACGCCGGCGAGGTCCGGTGAAATCCGCGCCATGATCCTGGAAATTTTTCGTGGATCACCGCCGCGGACGCTTAAGAACCGGACCGACTCAGGAAGCATCTTGATTAACAGGAGGGCAACCCCGAAGGGCAACAGTCCGCCGATATAGAAGACCGATCGCCAGCCTAACGTGGGGATCAACACCGAGCTGGCCATGCCGCAAACAAACCCGCCCGTCGGCATTCCCGCAAACAACACCGCCACAATAACTGTCTGGAGACGCTTCGGCGAATACTCGCAGGCGAGAGAGACAACATTGGGCATCGCACCGCCCAGCCCCAGACCGGTCAAGAAGCGGAAAACCAGCAACTCGTTGAAGGAGGTCGCGCGAGCCGTAAGCACCGCGAAGATTCCGAACGTAATAGCGGAGACTACAACCGGCCACTTCCGGCCCCAACGGTCGGCGATGGGGCCGGTTGCCATCGCCGCGATCATCAAGCCAAACAAACTCGCGGAAAAAATTGGCCCAAATGTTTTCAGCGGGATACTCAGCGTTTCCGATATGGAAGGCGCAAGGAACCCGATCGTCTGTGCATCAAAGCCATCCAGAACCAGCACCACGCCGCACAGCGCGATCGCCCAGATTTGAAAGCGGCTCAGCGGCCGCTGGTCGATTATTTCGCCCACCGTCAGCGGGCGCGATGCGCTAGCCACGACTACCTCACTTCCGAAACATGCAATTCTGTAGCGGCTAGAAAACTGATTCGTGGCGTGTTTTCAAGGAGTTGGCATTTTGCGACTGTCGTTTCCTGTAGCGAGCAGAAAAAGACAAAGACAGTGATGAGGTTCCTCGCTCTGCTCCCTTCGACGAGCCTCGGGGCGGGCGGGACGAACACGGTCGTGTTCACCTTTTCGTCAGAAACGTTGCGTTTTGTATCGATCTGGAGAGATCTAGGCTGTTTGTTTTCAATGAGTTGAGTGAGATTTGGTTTTATTTCGTGTATCGATCGCTTGCGATAAGCCTCTCCTTTAGTTTCAATCAGTTGCGTCGCGATGAGTTCGGCAGTCACGTACTTTCTCCGCTTTGTCCGGGCTTCCAGTCTCCAGCGTCCGGCTCCGGTTTCGCGAGTCGGTGCGGCGACGCTCGCCACAACCCGGATGTCCTGAATGCATTCAACCTTACGAGTACAGCGTCGAGCGTCGAGCATCCAGCCTCCAGCTTTCGAGACTACTCCTAGCACGATGCGAGCGGGGTTGGAAGGACGTAGTGTTGTGGATACAGCTCCAAAGAAAAGTTCCTGCCACAGCCACCTTGCAGGAGGCTCTGGTCCGAGGGAGGCTGCATTGACTTGGCAGCGCAGGCAACCTAAGATGCCCAGCAAATGCCTGACTTCCCGTCTCTCGTCGGGCGCACGGTAAGCCACTACCGCGTTTTAGAAAAGTCGGGTGGCGGCGGTATGGGTGTGGTCTACAAAGGCGAGGACCTCAAGCTCGGCCGACTGGTGGCACTCAAATTCCTCCCAGAAGATTTGGCCAAAGATCGCCAGGCGCTGGAGCGTTTCGAGCGCGAAGCTCGCGCTGCTTCGGCCCTCGACCATCCGAACATCTGCACGATTCATGAGATCGATGAGCACGAAGGACAACCCTTCATCGTCATGCAGTTTCTCGATGGGCAGACGCTTAAGCATCGCATTGGTGACAGGCCGCTAGCGATCGAGGAGGTGCTGGAGCTGGGAATCCAGATTGCTGATGCACTGGATGCAGCGCACTCGAAGGGGATCATCCACCGCGACATCAAACCAGCAAACATTTTCGTGACCCTGCGCAGCCAGGCCAAGATTCTGGACTTTGGCCTGGCCAAGCTAGTGCCGGAACGACGAGTCGAGGCAGCGGCAGGCGTCTCGGCACACCCCACCGCAGGAACGCTCGAAGGGAATTTGACAAGTCCGGGGACGGCGATGGGTACTTTACCCTACATGTCGCCAGAGCAGGCGCGAGGAGAAGAACTGGACGCGCGTACGGATCTGTTTAGCTTCGGGGCGGTGCTTTATGAGATGGCGACTGGCCGGCAAGCATTTTCAGGCAACACCTCAGCGGTGATCTTTGATGCGCTCCTAAACCGCCCGGTGACTCCTCCAGCGCACGCAAATCCGAGCTTGCCTCCCGAGCTGGAACGCATCATCCACAAGGCACTGGAGAAGGACCGCGACACACGCTGCCAATCCGCCGCCGAGCTGCGCGCCGACCTGAGGCGCCTAAAACGAGACATCGGTTCGGATCGAGCGGCTTCGGTGCCCGCGACTCCGTCCAATTTAGGTTCCATTTCTCGAAGGAGCCGGAGAGCCCGTCCCGGACGCATTAAGGCGTTGGCGGTGCTGCCTCTCGAGGATCTCTCGGGCGGCCCAGGGCGAGACTACTTCGCGGAAGGGATGACCGAGGCTCTGATTACCGACCTGGCCAAGATCAAAGCGTTGCGGGTCATTTCAAGGACGTCTGTAATGCAGTACAGGGGCGTCCACAAGCCTCTCCCACAGATCGCCCGCGAGTTGAATGTGGACGCCGTGGTCGAAGGTTCCGTGGTGCGCTCTGGGAACAGGATGCGTATCACAGCGCAGCTGATTCACGCGGCAACGGACCAGCATCTCTGGGCGGAAAGCTACGAACGCGATCTTCGCGACGTCCTGTCGTTGCAGAGCGAGGTAGCGCGGGCCATTGCCAATGGGATTCAGATTACGTTGACACCGCAGGATCAGGCACGCCTCGCGCATGTCCGCACGGTTGACCCTGAGGCTTATCAGCTTTACCTGAAGGGCCGATTCTACTGGAACAAGAGGACTGAAACGAATCTCAAGAAAGGAATTGAATATTTCCACCAGGCGATTGACCTAGACCCAACCTATGCCCTGGCTTACGCCGGCATAGCGGACTGTTACAGTCTACTCGGGTGGGACCTATTTGGTGTGATGCCCCCCAGGGAAGCTTTGCCGATCGCCAAAGCGGCAGCGAGGAAAGCGCTAGAAATAGATGACAGCCTCGCCGAGGCTCACAGCTCCCTGGCCTGGACCAAGTTAGCCTTCGACTGGGATTGGTGCGGCGCCGTGAGTGAGTTCAAGAGGGCGATTGAACTCAACCCCGGATATGCGGTCACCCACCACTGGTATGCCGAGTGCTTGGCGGGGATGGGGCAGTATTCCGAAGCCCTCGCGGAGATAAAACAGGCGCGAGAGTTGGATCCGCTCTCGCTCATCATCAGCTCGGTTGCGGGATGGATTCTCTACTTCGATCGGCAAGATGACCAAGCGATCGCCCAATTTCGAAGAACGCTCGAGCTTGATCCAAACTTCTGGGTGGTGCACTGGACGCTTGGGCGGGCGTACGAGCAAAAGGCAATGTTTGCAGAAGCCATCGCAGAGATCCAAAAGGCAATCGATCTCTCGGAGGGCAGCCCGCTCTCCTTAGCGGCACTCGGACATGCCAACGCGGTCTCAGGGCAGCGCGCCGAGGCGCTGAAAGTGCTCGACGAGTTGACGGAGTTATCGAAACGACGCTACATCTCCCCATACGGCATTGCGGCAATCCATGCCGGCCTTGGCGAGAAAGATGAAGCCTTCATGTGGCTGGAAAAAGCCTATGAGGAGCGCTCAGGCTGGCTGATTTGGTTGAGAGCCGAACCCATTTCTGACCCCCTACGCTCCGACCCCAGGTTTCAGGATCTGCTGCACCGCATCGGCCTCCCGCCGTAAGGGAAAGTGATCCGAAAGGTTGACGTTCCGGCACGGAAGCGAGCAACGGCTAGCGGTGCTCCAGAATGATCTTCATACGCTGGCCACTGTCTGAGCTCAACATTCCGATCGCGGCCTTCAATTCGCTGAAAGGCATGACGTGGCTGATCAGCGGCTCGAGCCGGACGATTCCGCGCTGTACCAGGTCGATGGACGCAGGGTAGTCTTCACTTTTTGCCACGCGGGCGTTGATGAGAGCGAGCTCCTTGAAGTAGAGCTGATAAAACGGCAAAGCACCCTGGGTTGCGGTGATGATTCCAAAGAGCAGCAGGCGGCCGCCAGAGCGTGCCATGGTGATGGCGTCCGCCAGCGACGCGATCACCCCGGTCGTCTCGATGATCAGGTCGGCGCCGCGGCCTTCTGTCGCTTCTAACACTTTTTGGATCGCGCCTTCCCCACTCGCAACGGTTAGGTCCGCTCCCAACCTCTGTGCCAGTTCCCTTTTTGCCGCGCTGCGCGTGATGCCGATGACCGGGCTCGCGCCTCGCGCTTTAGCGAGCTGCACGTGCAGTTGGCCGGTCACGCCCAGGCCCAGCACAACGACCGATTCTCCGGGGAGTATGTTCGCCAAACGCTGGGCGTGCACGCACGTGGTCAGCACCTGAATCAGAGGCGCGGTACGACTATCGATCGAATCCGGCAGACGAAAAGCGTGGCTTGCCAGAGCCGTCACATATTCGGCGAAACCGCCATTCGTATCGCGCCCAAGCAGCATGCCGTTGGGGCACAGATGCGTCTGGCCGATTCGGCAGTGGAAACACGCACCACAGAAAAGCTCCGGGTCGATGATGACCCTGTCCCCAGGCCGGAACGCGTCGCTGCTGCCCTCGACGACCTCTCCGATCATTTCGTGGCCCATGATCCGCGGGTACTTGACAGGAATCGCGCCATTGTAGATTTTCAGATCGGTTCCACAGACGCCGCTATGGCTCACCCGAATGAGTGTCTGGCCCGCGTCGAGGCCGGGGCGAGGAACCTCCTCGAGCACCAACTCGCCGGGTGCCTTTAGAACCATCGCTCTCATAGGGGTGGCTTTCACAGGATGTCTTTCACAGCCCATATTGTAGAACGAACTGGCAGTCAGGATTGCCTCAGGCCGTTCGTTGCAGCACTTCCGGATTGACGGGATTGCAAGGCGCCTCGTTGCTCATGACGCGAACAACTTCCTCGGCCGCCTTGGTCTGCAAATCGACCAGCGACTCCACCGAGTAGAAACTCATGTGCGGCGTCAGGATCACGTTATCGCGGCCGAAGAGAGGTGAGGCAGACGGCGGCTCCTGCGGCAAAACGTCCAGCGCCGCCCCGGCCAATTGTCCTGCGTCCAGTGCGCGCGCCAGAGCCGTCTCATCAATGATCGCACCGCGCGCCGTGTTAATCAGGTACGCCGTCGGCTTCATGTGGCGAAACACTTCGGCGTTGAACAAGCTATGCGTCTCCGGCATCAGCGGGGTGTGGATGGAAACATAGTCGGACACTTTCAGCAACTCGATGAAACCGACGCGCTCCACGCCCGCGCGAGCGGCAATTTCCGGCGGGATGTAAGGATCGTGCGTTACAACCATCAGACCAAATGCCCTTGCTTTGGGCGCCACCAACTGCGGAATCCTGCCGAAACCCAACAACCCCAGAACGCTTCCCCGCAAGCGGTGGATGGGAACGACCGCCGGCAATTCCCAGCGGCCCGCATGCGCGCGTGAATTCGCGAGGGGAATCTTGCGGACCAGCGCCAGGAGCAAAGCCATCGTGTGGTCGGAAACCTCGTCGATGCAATAATCGGGCACCTTGGTGACCACGATTCCCGCATTCGTGGCGGCAGCGATGTCTACGTTGTCGACCCCGATGCCGAATCGCGAGATGATCCGGCAGCGCTTCATTTCACGAATCATCTCCGCCGTGATCTTGGCGTAAGTCACGAGCAGCGCATCGGCGTCGCGGGCCACTTGCAGGATGGCCTCGGGCGTAGGTTCATGGGCAAGTCGTAGATCGGCGCCGATCTTCGACAGCACCTCGCGCGCGGGGTCGAGGCTCGGAAATACGGAATCGGAGACGGCCACGAGTAGCTGCGGCATTTTTAGCGCGCCATCGCTTCTTCCATGTGCTCCATGAGCGTGAACACCACGGGCCCTTTGCCGGAAACGAGAACATTCTCTTCGAGGCGGGTGGTCTGCTGCAGGCCTGGATGTCCCGCGAATGTCTCAATCGCGAAGTACATGTTCTCTTTGATTTCGGCCGGGTATTTGAGCGAATAGGCGCGGGAAATCCACATGCCCTCGTAGAGTGTAATGCCGATGCTATGCGCAAACTGCTGCAGAGTCACCGTACCGTACTTGTCATCGTCATACTCGGGAAATGCGGCCGCCACATCGGCGGTGGTGTTCCCAGGGCGCAGTTTTTCCAGCCCGGCATACATCGAATCGTAGACCTCTCGATACAGGTCAATTTCCTTTTGGTTCATCTTCGCGGCGACCTTAAAGCAGCGCACAAAGTCGATGAAGTAGCCAGAAGGCCCCACGGCGTTGATGTCGATGATGACCAGATCACCCTGGCGGATGATCTTATCGGTGGCCCAGCGGCGATACGGACTGGTGTTGCCCCCCGAAGCCACAATGATGTCGTAGATAATCTCGCAACCCCGTTCGAGCATGAACTCGTGTACCTTGGATTCGATTTCCCGCTCGCGCACGCCGGGCTTGAGCCACTCATACTTGATCTTCCACATCGCCGCATCACCGATACTCGAGGCCTGCTTGAGCAGCTCGATCTCGTCGCGGGTTTTAACAACGCGCGCCGCGGAAACCGCCGGCCAGCCATTCACAATCTTGAGGCCGGTCTTCTGAAACGCTTCCAGGGCAGGCATATCGAAGTTGTCGATGCCGATGCGTTCCTTATGCACCTTATGCTCTTTCAAAACCTCGACCACGCTCTCCGCCATTCGCCCGGCCATGAACGGAACGGCGCCCTCTGCCCATTGCCAGGTGATCGCCGGCCGGATGCGGCCTTCCATCCATGGGAGATCGATCTTCGCGCACTGCAGGTCTGAGCCCGCCGTCTCGAAAAGCACCGGCTCGGCGCCGTGGGGCACGACGGCATAGCGGATGTTGATGTTGTATTTCCAATTGCCCTGGTAAGACGCAGTCGCGTACCGAATATTGGCGCCCGCAAACAGGACCAGCGCGCCCAGGTCATGAGCTTTCATCTGCTCCCGCAGGCGCTGCAAGCGATCTTTGCGTAAGCGATCGAAGTCCACGCGGTATTGCCAGTCAGCGCCAGTCTGGCTGTAAACGCGCCGCGGGTCCCACTCATGCGGCTTCCCTATGAAACTCGTATCCATTGTTCTGGTACCCCCCATGCAAAATTCAAAGGCTAAGAATCGCCCCGCGAGGGAACACTCCACACGGGATCAGCACGACACACTCCCACTTCAACGCAAGGCCACACGCTCTTGGAAAGAACAATTCAAAAAAGAACGCAAGTATATAGTGCCGTGCATTTGGCCGTCCAGAAAGAAAGCGCCTCGCCGGAACGCTTGCGAATCAAATCCCGGTTGAGGAGCAGCGGAGTGGCTACTTCTTCGCGTGGACTGCGGCTTTTCGGCGGGATTTCGGAACCGACGGCGCTGCGGCGGGTGCGTCGTCCATGGGCAGGCAGAAGCGACGAATTCCGTCGTAGGAATGCAGGGCGCTGGCCACGGCGCCGGCGGTAGGAACACACCCTATTTCGCCTACCCCTTTCGCTCCGTAGCCTCCGACTTCATCCGGCACTTCAATCAGGATCACGTCGACCTTTGGCATGTCTCTGGCCCTCAGGATGCCCGTGTCGCGCAGGAGCAGAGAATCCGGTCTTCCATCCGTCGACGTGAAATTTTCCGAGAGTGCGTAGCCGAGCCCCATGTGCACCCCGCCTTCCATTTGTTCGGCGCAAAGCCGCGGGTTGATGGCATGGCCGACGTCGTGAGCCGCCACGACGCGTTCGAGCCGGCCATTTTCGCCGAGGATCACCACCTGAGTTGCATAGCTGAAGGTCAAGTGTGTCGTCGGGTTTTCCAAGGCCGCGGGGGTGCCGGGCTTGGTGGTGAAATCACAGACGTAATCGCCTCCGTACTCGCGGCCAACTAGCTTCTCGAGGGGCGATTGCTTGAGGTCGGCGGCCAGCTTGCTTCCCGCCCGCTGTGCCGCAGCACAACTCAGCGTGGTGGCACGCGACGCCCACGTCTCCCCGCACTTGACGCCGAGGTCTTTGTCCCAGCGCACCGTCATGATGTCGAGCGGCAGGCCCGTCTCCTCGCACACGGCCTGCCGAATGGTTGTGAAAAGCCCCTGGCCCAGTTCCGTGTAACCGGTGAGGATATCCACTCGGCCACCTTCCACGACGCGGATTAAGATGTGCCCGCTATCTACCGTTCCGTTTCCAATGCCGGTGCTCTTGATTCCGCAGCCGATGCCCGCATACTTTGCGCTCTTGTAGATGTCTTTCACCGCTTCGAGCGACTTGCGCAGGCCGCGGACGCTCTCTCGCATGATCTGGCCGGTAGCGAAGGCATCGCCCGGGTTCAGAATGTTCCGGATGCGGATGTCATAACCATCGACGCCCACCCTTTCGGCGAGGATATCCATGATCCCTTCCATGGCGAAGTGGGCTTGGTTGGTGCCGAAGCCACGCATCGCTCCGCTTGTCGGGTTGTTCGTGTACACGGCCTTGGATTCGATGTCCACGTTGGGCACGCGGTAGGGGCCGCAAGAATGGCACGCCGCGCGAAGCAGGCACTTGCTGCTGGTGCCCGCGTAGCCTCCAGCGTCGCCGACAATCCGAGCGCGCACGGCGAGCAGATGGCCTTCGGCATCGGCGCCGACGGTGTAGTGCATCGTCATCGGATGGCGCTTGACGTGGTGCTGCGTGGATTGCTTTCGCGTGAGAACCGTCTTCACCGGACGCTGCAGGAGAAGCGCCGCCAGCGCGGTCTGCGCCTGAATCGAAAGCTCTTCTTTGGCGCCAAAGGCTCCGCCGCTCGCCACCAGCGCGATTTCAACTTCCTCAAGCGGCAGTTTCAGCACTCGCGCGATCTGGCGCTGGTCGAACACTGAGCCTTGGCTCTGCGTGCGTACCTCGACGCCGTTCCCCTGAGGCAGCACCAGGCATGCCTCCGGCTCAAGAAAGGCAATTTCGATCGGCTGCGTGGCGAAGGTCTGCTCGATGACATGCGTCGAAGCGGCCAGCGCTGCATCGACGTCTCCCCGCGCAAACGCGGTGGTTTCGATCAGGTTCTCGGAGTGATAGAGGTTGCCGGGCCCATGCACCTGCGGCGCGCCGGGCTCGAGTGCCGCGAACGGGTCCGTCACCGGCGGGAGCACCTCGTACTCGACCTCCACTTTATCCGCGGCTTGGCGCGCATGGAACATGGAGTCGCCGACCACGAGCGCGAGGAAGTCTCCGACGCAGCAGGTGGTTTCACCGACCGCGACGAACATGGGTAAGTCGGGAACGTTGAGCCCTGTGCCCCGCCCTCCGGGAACATCGCTTGCGGTGAAAATTTTCACAATCCCTGGCATCGCCCGGGCCGCGGATGTGTGAATCGCCAGAACCTTGGCCCGTGGGTGCGCACTCAGTACCAGTGCGCCATGCAGCATCCCCGGAACGCGCATGTCGTCCACGAAAGGCTTCTCACCTAAAGCTTGGTCAATTCCTTCGTAGCGCAAAGGCGACCGGCCGACTCCATTCGCGTGATTATCTGCCGCAAATGCTGGATTACGGCTTAATCCGAATTCTTCGCCGAAAAAGAAATGGCGTCGTGGCTCGTTGCGCGGAAGGCATTTGCCGTCGTTCCAGGCTTCGCCGGCTGTTTGAATCGCGTCGATGATCCGTCCGTAGCCCGTGCAGCGACAAAGATGGCCGCTGAGCGCCTTCGCGACAGCCTCGCGGTCATCGGTGCACCCTTGCCGCAGCAGCGATGACGCGCGGACAAGGATTCCGGGGATGCAGAAGCCGCACTGCACTCCCCCTTCGAGCACGAACGCTTCGCCGAGCACCCGGCGCATTTCTTCCGGGACACCCTCGAGCGTGACCACGTCGCGCCCTTCCATCTGTTCCGGCTTGCGCAGGCAGGCGAGCACCGGCCGCCCGTCCACCAGAATCGCGCAGCAGCCGCAGGTGCCTTCCGGAGCGCAGCCGTTCTTGGCAGAAACGATGCCGCACTCCTCGCGCAGGACCTCGAGGAAGTCCATCCCCGGCTCGTACGAGCCAGCGGTCGGCTTTCCGTTCAAGGTGAAATTGACCTTGGGCAAACTTTCTCCTCACGCGCCGGGCCGATCAGAGCGTGGGACGCATTCTCGACGCACTCCCACTTGTTCGAATTATAGCATTTATCGAATGCGTTCATTTGGCTGGGTCGGTGACCGCTGCCGATCTAAACGAGCGGGCGCCACAGCCTTCTAGAAACAGGCTTTGTGGGCATCCCACACGCCGCGTGCAGCATCGCACTGACAAACAAAATGAGAAGCTCGTCCAGGAAATCACCGTCCCTTATCCAGAGGCTCGCCTCAGCCCCCTCTGGAATCATTTGCCTGCAGCGAAGGTGGTCTTTGAATTTCCGGTCAAGCATTTTGCTTGCGTCATCTTTGGTTCTTGGAATGTCCGGATGTTTTTTGGCCACCTCTTCCCTCGCTCCTCCCTTTGGGCCTCCGCCGGACATGATCGTCGCGAGTGTCGCGGATTTGGGACCGCTCCAAACAACGCCCAAGATTCTAGGAAGAGATGGCGGCTACAGCGGCGTGTTCCAGGGCAAATCGGCGTGGCTGTACGGCGACACATTCCTCGCGAGCCAGGACGCAGAAAACCGCACGTTGATCAGCGACTCGTGGTCATTTACAACCGACCTCAACGCACAAAACGGCATTACGGGCTTCCAGGAACGAGACGATGCTGTGGGGCACCCACCATGATTCTCACCGAGACTCCACAGGAGCGCGCATTCAATCAGGCCCATGGCGGCAATCCCTGCCGGGAACAACCGTGCGGTGCTCGGTTTGCCCTTTGGCCATCGACAATCATTGCCGACCCTTCAGGCAACCGTGCGTTGATTTTCTATAACCTGATCTCGGCCGCGCCTGGCAACTTCAACTTCCACGAACTCGG
The DNA here is from genome assembly GCA_049644285.1 of Candidatus Acidiferrales bacterium. GTDB lineage: Bacteria > Acidobacteriota > Terriglobia > Acidiferrales > UBA7541 > CAVRXT01. Next base: position 25,131 of record JBARRP010000107.1, read on the forward strand.
CAACTCCGTGGCAATCTGGCTGAACTTCGCAGACCAGCCGCAACGTCCCACGATAAACCCGCCGGTCGTGGCAGACCACCCTGACCTGCTCTTCAGTGCGAACGAGCCGAACTTCGGTTCGGCGGCGCTTATGAAACAGGGAACGCTCTACGTCTATGGCTGCGGGAGCGTGGGTCTCGGCAAGGAGTGCAAGTTGGGACGCGTCAACCCTGCCAACGTGCTCGACCGGAACGCCTGGACGTTTTTCGCGGGCAACGGCGATTGGTCCACCCAAGTCGGCGACGCGGTCTCAGTGTTCGGCGGCGACGATATTCTGAACGTTTCCTGGAACCAATTCCTTCAGCGATATGTGGCGGTCTACAGCCAACCGCTGTCCGAAAACGTGATGCTACGCACGTCGCCGAATCCGGAAGGCCCCTGGTCAGGTGAGATCAAAGCATTCACCGCCATGCGACCGGCGCCCAGGCGGCACGAATGTCCACGACGCGCAGGCGCATCCCGAATACAATGTCGATGGCGGACGCGTGATGTTCGTCAGCTACTCGCGTTCCACCGGGACCTTCTCAAGCGAAGTCCGGACTGTGTCGCTCGAACTGAAACCTCCCAACGTGCAGCCGTAATAAGGCCGGCTATAGCGCCTGATAAGTACTGAGAAGTACCCTCATCGAAAATCGAAGCGCCCGAATCCCCTTGACCGGTGTTTGCTTTGCAACTACTATCCGTGCCGATTCGCCAATCATGGAATCCGTAACCGGGCAAACCGTCTCTCACTATGTCATAGCTCGCAGGCTTGGCAGCGGCGGTATGGGTGTGGTGTATGAAGCTGAGGACACGCGCCTCGAACGTCATGTTGCCCTGAAGTTCTTGTCACAAGAATTAGCGCAGGACGCACATTCACTGGAACGCTTTCAGCGCGAAGCTCGTGCGGCCTCTGCTCTCAATCACCCCAATATCTGCACCGTCTACGCCATCGAGCAGCATGAGCGGCAGCACTTCATCGTTATGGAGTTGCTGGAGGGGCAGTCGCTCGCACTGATGATCGGCCGGCGTCCGTTCGAGATCGAGCAGTTGCTGGCCCTCGCAATCCAGATTGCCGACGCTCTGGAATCGGCACACGCGAAGGGCATCGCGCACCGCGATATCAAACCGGCGAATATATTCGTCACGCCGCGAGGGCAAGTGAAGATTCTCGATTTCGGGCTGGCCAAGATTGAGGCTTCGCGGTCCCAAATCGATGCCGTAACGCAGGTGGAGACCATGGGGCACGTGGACGATCTCACGACACTGGGAACGGCGATCGGCACCGTGTCATACATGTCGCCCGAGCAGGCGCGCGGACAGCTTACCGATTCTCGAACCGACTTGTTCTCAATGGGAACGGTTCTCTATCAGATGGCGACCGGGCTCCTCCCCTTTCAGGGCGATACCTCGGGCGTGGTTTACGAAGCGATTCTCAACCGCGACCCAGTTCCGATCATGCAAGTGAGTCCTGCCCTGCCGGCGGGATTCGCTCGCATCGTAGAAAAGGCTCTGGAAAAAGACAGAAATTTACGTTATCAGACCGCCACCGACCTAAAGACCGACTTGATCCGGCTCAAGCGTGACATTGATTCCGGTCACAAGCGGGCGGCTGATTCTAGCGAATCGCGCGCGGGAATTGCCAAACAAAGCGCGAAATCCGTAGCGGTCCTCTATTTCGAGAACCTCAGCGGGGCGAAGGAAGATGAGTACTTTCGCGACGGAATCACCGAAGACATCATCACCGAGCTTTCCAAGATTAAGGGGTTGAACATCTTCTCGCGCCCGACTGTGCTCGTTTACCGAGACAAGCAGGTGACTCCCGCACAGATTGGGCAACAGCTCAGAGCGTCGTATGTCTTGGCAGGCAGCCTGCGCCGCTCCGGCAATCGCCTGCGCATCAATACGCAACTGGTGGACACCACCACCGATTTTCCCATCTGGTCCGAGCGCTACGACCGCGAGATGAAAGACGTCTTCGAAGTGCAGGACGAGATCGCCAGCAAGATCGCCCAAGCGCTACGCATCACCTTGTCCCCGCAGGAGCAGGAAGCCATTGCCGCAAAACCAACCGACAATCTTCAAGCATACGACCTTTACCTGCGCGGCAAGAGCTACGCACGGCGTCTCCAGCGCCAGGACCTGGAATTCGCGCTCCAGATGTTTGAGAACGCAGTCATTCTGGATCCGAATTTTGCTCTCGCCTACGCCGCCATCGCCAATGTGTGCGCCCAGAATCATTACAACTACGGCCGCGACCCCGTTTGGATGGAACGCGCCATGAAGGCATCGGAAACCGCGGTTGTCCTGCGGCCCGATTTGCCGGAGGTGCAGGTGGCCCAAGCTTGGATCCTTTACGCGAATGGCAAGTACGATGAAAGTGTGGCGGTTGTCCAGAAAGCGATCGACCGCAAGCGCGATTGCGAGGGAGCGTACTACATCCTGGGACGCACTTTGTTTTCTTCCGGGCGCTATCAGGAGGTGGCAAACATTGTCGATGCCGCGGTGCAGGCGAGTGGCGACGATTACAACATCTACGTTCCGATCATGAATGCGCTCGGAGCTTTGGGAAAGGAAGAAGCCCTTCGCAATCTCCGGCAGCAGCGCGTCGCCGCGCTGGAACGACATCTACATCAGGTGCCCGAAGACGCTCGCGCACGCATTCTTCTGGCGGGAGATTATGCCCAAATGAATCGGCTGGAAGAGGCGGTTCGCGAAACGAATCTCGCCATCACCCTTCGCCCAAACGAGGCCACTGTGCTGTACAACGCCGCATGCGTCTTCTGCCAGATGAAGAGGAAGCCGGAGGCTTCGGAAGCCCTTCGCAAGGCCTGGGAAGCTGGTTTCAAGGACCCGGATTGGGCGCGCCGTGATCCCGACCTCGCTCTCCTGCACGGTGATCCGGAATTCGAGCGACTCTATCCTGAAAAGGCCGCGTCCACCGAGCGCTCAGCAGCCGCTCAGAAGCTCAGCGCATCGTAACGCGGGCCGCGCGTCTCCGCTAGCGGCGCGCTACGGCCTTTTGCAGCACGCGATCGACGATCGACTTGAACTCGGCGTCGGTCAGCAGGTCATGGGAGAGCCCGAACTTCTAACCCTTCGACCCGTACCTGCCTTGTCGTGATCCGTCGGCGCCGGAATGCGGGCGCAATACAGCCATTGCCCTAAGGCGTAAATCGGCCAGTTTCGCCCGAGTAACGGCGTATCCGGCAACAACCAGCGTGGAAGTTTCCGATTGCACGACGACAGGACACCCACCTCTCGGAGCCGTCTTTTCAAATACCGTTCCAGCCGGCCTCGGATCAACACGCAGCATTGCTCGTTGAGCCCGTTACCGCCATAAAGACAAACGCGTTCGCTGCATCGCAAGCAGCCGTAGTGAGCTTTTGATGACGAAGACCTTGCGCCCGTGGCAACTCGACAATTACGGAGATGACCCTTCATTCATTTCTATCGTCCGAGCGTTGCAGGCCGGCACGCGGGACGAATCCTTCAAAGCGCCTCCGAGTGAAACTTCCTTTCCGTTTGGGAATCAGATGATCGGGTCTCCTGCTGGAGCTAATGATGGAGTATTCGTCCCATGCCCTCTCTGTCGAGCGAACCCTTGACGAATTACACAGAGCGGGATTCAATCCCTGGGGGAGATGAAAATGGCTGACCCTCCGCAAGCGTCGAAGATGAAGTCCCTCAGCCGACGCGAACTCTTGAAACTATCTCCGCTTCTGTTGGCTGGCGCGTTTGTGGTTCCCAAGTTTCGTGATCCGCTCCTGGAAGCGGGCGTTCGATTCAGCGACTGGGCGTCCGCCGGATGGTTTCGGCGGAATCACTTGGCCCCCACGTATGCCGACAGCGCGCTCACTCCTCTCGACAGGTTCTACGTCAATACTTACGACGTGGATGACCCCGGGGTGGATCTCGACAAGTGGACGCTCACGGTGACCGGCGACGTCGACCGGCCGGGTCGATACACCCTCGCGGAGATTCAGTCTCTGCCGAAACTAACTCAGAACACGCGGCACGTCTGCGTCGAGGGATGGGACGTGATTGGGAGATTTGGCGGGGCTCGCGTCTCGGATTTTCTCCAGCTCGCGGGCGCGAGTCTAAACGCGAAGTTCCTCTACTTCGAGTGCGCCGACGATTATTACGAATCGCTCGACATGGCCTCGGCGCTGCATCCGCAATCGCTGCTGTGCTACGAGATGTACGACCGGCCGCTCACGCGCGAGCACGGCGCGCCGCTTCGACTCTGCGTGCCCACGAAGATCGGCTACAAACAAGCCAAGTACTTGACGAGCCTGCGGGTGACCGACGTCGTCCCGAAGGCTGGTTATTGGGAGGACCAGGACTACCCCGCGTATTACGGGCTGTAGACCGTGCGCATTTCGATGACAGAATCCAACTCCACGACAGTTCCGATTGCGGTTTCCGAGGCCCCCGAAAGGAAGTTCCGAGTGGTCTACGAGCATCCGTGGGCTGTGCGCTTCTGCCATTGGCTAAACACTGCGTCGCTCTTTGTGATGGTCGCGAGCGGTCTGCGCATCTTTCGCGCATTCCCGAGCTTTGGCGCGAAGGTCCCGCAGCACAATTTGCTGAATGTTCCGCCCTCGCTGACATTGGGCGGCTGGCTCGGCGGCGCGCTGCAATGGCACATCACATTCGCGTGGATCTACGTGGTCACGGGCGTCCTCTATCTAGCGTATCAGATCATCTCGGGGAACTTTCGGCAGGTTGTTTTTGCGCCAAGGGACGTGCGGGGCGTATGGCCAATGACTCGCTACTATTTCTTTTTCGGGCGCAAGCCGCAACAGACGGAGGCGTACAACCCTCTGCAGAAGATGGCCTACACTTCGGCGATTTTGCTGGGTTTGCTTTCCGTGCTCACGGGAATCGTCCTCTACAATCCCGTGCAATTTTCCTTCCTGGGCTCGCTGATGGGCGGGTTCCATTGGGCGCGGGTCTGGCATTTCAGCGTGTTGTGCGCCCTCCTGCTATTCGTTGTGGGCCACTTGATCATGGTGATTCTGCACGGATGGAACAATTTCATGTCGATGGTCACCGGTTGGAAACGCAACCCGGAGTATTTGCCGTAGCGGCCGAAAGCTATTGAAGCCCGAGGCGGTACGAAGTCGAGACCAGTCCGAAACACAAGTTACGGGTGTGGCTCGACCTGGCCCCAGCCGCGAGCAGGAAGCCGCTCTGATCGACTGTATCCAGCGCGGCGAAAAGGAATTGTTCTACCAGTTGATTCAGCCGTACGAGAGGCGGGTCTATGTGATCGCCTTTACGATTCTGAGGAACGAAGCGGATGCGGAAGAGGTGGCGCAGGAAGCCTTTCTGAAGGCATTCAAGTATCTTGAGCAGTTCCGGGCCGAATCACGTTTCAGCACATGGCTGATCCAAGTGGCTATCAATGAGGCGCGCATGTTGCAGCGAAAGAGCCATCTCGAAATCATGAGACCGATCGAAGACCAGGAAAATGAAGACGGAACGTACACACCGAGAGATTTCACGGACTGGCGGGAGATTCCGTCGGAAGCGCTTGAACGCAAGGAAATCCGGGAGAAGCTTGTTGCGGCGCTCGGCTCGCTCGCGCAGAAATATCGCGAGGTGTTTGTCCTACGGGACGTCGAGCACATGAGCATCGAAGAAACATCCCAGGCTCTCGGGATCTCGACTGGCGCAGTAAAAACACGTTTGCTGCGCGCGCGTATGATGCTGCGCGACCTTCTCTCGCCCGGATTTGAAGACGTCCGGGCAGGTCATTCGCAGATTCCGAAGGGGATAAAACCATGGTCATGAAGTGTGAAGATGTCTGGCGCGAGATTTCAAATTACATCGAGGGCGACCTTGACCGGAAGATGAATCTCGCGATGGAAGAGCATTTTGCGCAGTGCAGCAATTGCAAAGCGGTTCTGGACGGCATGCGTAACGTTGTTCAAGTATACGGTGACAACCGATTGGTCACGGTGCCCGCCGGCTTTTATCCACGTTTACACCGCCGCCTCGCCGATAAAGTCGCAGGGCCAAAGGGCTCGGCAGTCCCCTGGTTGGTCTCGCTCGCTGCGACCGGGTTGCTGGCCGCGTCGGTGTTGCTCGCGACGGTGCGTGAGGGCACCGTTCTTCCGCAGCGGTCGGTGATGAGCCAGCCGACACGTCGTTTGCCCCAGCATCTCGTCGCCGTCGTGGACGCCGGCAAGAAGTATCACGTCCCAGGTTGCGAGTATATGCACGGGAAGTATCACCTGGTCCCGGCCGAAGAAGCGGTACGCGAAGGCTATACACCTTGCGTCCGCTGCATGGGGGAGGCGCTTCGCAGAGCTGCCAATGATGCGACCGTCTTTGAGGGAGAACAAGTCGCGCAGGACTTGCCGAACAAGAGGTGAAGCAGTTTGAACCGAAGGGGAATCAACTAGGAAGCGAATCGCCCGAGCAGCTGCTTAATGTAAGAAGTCCGAGGCAGCCGCCCGGGCGTTAAGAATTGAGCGAAGTTTAGCTCTGCGGCTTGTCCTTCGACATGTCGTCCTTTTTCATGTCGTCGTGCTTCATGCTGTCGTCTTTCTTCATGTTGTCTTTTTTGTTTTTCTTCGTCTTCTTGGACTTGCTGTCCTTCGACAGGTTGTCCTTGCTCATGTCGTCGTGCTTCATGTTGTCGTCTTTCTTCATCTGGTCTTGCTGGCTCTCGTCCTGTTGCTGCCGCGGTGCGGCAAAGCTGGGCCCTGCGAGTCCCATGGAACATAGTGCGATCCCTGTGATGAGTAGCTTCTTCATGTCTTCTCCTTCTCCAATTGGAGTTTGATTTGCGTACCGGCACACGCATTCCCCGGTGCCTCCCTCTGATGTCCGAGGCAAGAGAAAGTTACAGGAGCTGAACGGTCACTACCGTAGTCACCCTAGGTAAGTAAGACTGGAGATATGGCGAAGCGTTCGCTGATGTGCGCGGTGACGGCGCACTCTCCAGAAACTAAACGCGTAACTCGTTTAGTTTCTGGCACTACTGACGAGCCGCAGGGCCGTCATTTGCTCGGAAGAAATCTTGCCACTTGTCCGTATAACGGGCAGTGCTTTAAAAACAAATTACGGCATCACCGAAGGGAAATAACCACGACTGCGCGGGCCGCGCGTCTCCGCTAGCGGCGCGCTGCCGCCTTCTGCAGAACCCGGTCCACGATTGACTTGAACTCCGCCTCGGTCAGCAGGCCTTTCTTCTCGAACGACTTTGCCTTGACCTGTTGCAACATGGCCATGCGCTCTTCTTCCGTGGCCTTCACGCTCAACTTCTCGCACCATTCCTCGATCGATGGCGGGCCGCTGTTTTTGCCGAGCACGATTGACACCGGCTTCTGCCCCACCAGGTCTGGCGCAAATGGAACGTATTCGAGCGGATGCTCCCGGCGTGCGAGACGCACCCAGCCCGCGATGATTCCAGACTCCACCTCATAGAGCTTATCGCCCACGATGGGACGGTTGGGGGGAATGGTCACTTTGGCACGTTCGAGAACGAAGCGCGAGACTTCGCACAGTTTCTCGGTACGAATTCCCAAGTTCACTCCGTAGAGGCACAGCAGCGACATAACCACGTCTTCCATAGGGACGTTTCCGGCCCGCTCGCCGACGCCGGTGACGGTTGTTTGCGCCACCGAGGCTCCCGCGGCGAGAGCGTAAATCGTATTCGCCACTCCCAAGCCGAAATCCTGGTGGCAATGAATCTCGACGGGCTTCTTCAAGCGCGCGATCACTTTTTTCACGACGTGATAGATCGCTTCCGGCGTGCAGCCCCCCATGGTATCGGCCAGCGTGAAGGCATCCATGTGCCCTTCCGTCGCCACCCGCTCGACCATGTCCAGCAGCCGATCGACTTCCGTGCGCGTCGCGTCGATGGTGAAGAAGACGGTGTAGAGGCCGGCTTCTTTCGCCGCCAGCGTGGCCTCGATGGAGGACTTCATCGCCCGCTCGACGGTCCATCCGTAGGCATTCTTGATCATGTGCTCGCTGGCGGGGATCTCGATCACCACGCCACTGCAGCCACAGGCTTTGACCGTCCTGATCTCGTCGGCAATGCAGCGGCCAAAGGCAAAAATCTCCGCTTTCAATCCCAGACTGGCGATATCTTGGATCGCGGCCTTGTCCTGTTCCGAGACGGCGGGCATTCCCGCCTCGATTCGGTGCACTCCCAACGCATCGAGCTGCCTCGCGATCGCGACCTTCTCCTCGCGCCGGAAGACGACGGCGGTCTGCTGCTCGCCGTCACGCAAAGTGACGTCGTGAATCTTGATCTTGGCAGGAAAAGCGAAATTCTTGCGCACCTCAGGCAAATAACACCAGGGGCTGACAAACCATTTGTCTGTTTTCCAGGGTTCCGCCATATGACCTCGCTCAAGAAAGTTTACATCGTGTAGCCGAACGAGCAGACTCCAACACTACTCACTGCTTTCAGATTGAATCGCGGATTATACACGAGGCGACTTTCTCGCTCCAAGCATCAACGTCGTCTTCGAGTATTGGGTCTGGGAATCCTTTTCTTCCCTTTCGATCCCAAGTCCTGACATACTTCTGGTCTTCTTCCCCTGCTCCAGAGCGATCAGCGTAACCGGACGAGGTTTGTCTGGGTTGCGATTACCTTGATGAATGCTGTCACTTTGATTGGCAGTGTGATCGCTGGTTCCATTGTCGCCGTTGAGTTTGACGTCGTTTACTATCTCTACCAATCATTGCCTTGATGATCGGGCCCGCAGTCTTTCTCTCGTTGATCCTATGCCTTGTGGGGGTGAGGCGCCGTGAGCTCCTTCGCAACAACTTTTTGGCTAGCATTGGTTTTCTGGGCGATGATCGATCTCCTGCTCTTCCGTTTCTGGCCCCCGCGGGGGTTGCGTCTGGGACCTCCGAACGATTCCTTGGTAAAGCCAAATCCGCGCCCTGATAGTTCCCCTTGAATCCCAATCGAGCGAGACGCAAGCGATTAGTCCCGACAAACCCGCTTTCAGCAAACTGGCCCGCCACCCGTCTTCAGGGTGTTTCTAGCGGGCGGGGGAAAGGGCCGGTTCTACTCCAGAATGATCTGCCACTCGACAGGCTGAAGAGACCGAGTGCCCGCAATCCGCCGCCGGAAGATAGCTATGCAGGCCGAGGCGCGGCAAGAGCTGCCATGATCCTCGTTGGCGTGAAGGGAGCTCGACGCACACGAGCACCGGTAGCGTCGAAGATAGCGTTCGCTATAGCGGCTGCCGTTGGGCGACTGGACGGCTCGCCCGCCCCGCTCGACGCGATCTCTGGGTGGTTTAGAAGCACGATATCAATTTTCTCTGGAACGTCGGACGACATCGCGACGGGATAGGTGATCCAATCGATGCTGGTTACGCTGCTCCTGTCGAACGTCACCTCTTCCTTCAAGGTGCGGCTCAGGGATTGAATCAGGTTCGCGGCGATAACCCCTCGAAGCCCGTCCGGGTTGACGATTAGACCGCAGTCGTGGGCGCAGACGAAGCGTTTCACCTGGACCACTCCACTTCGGCGATTGACTTCCACTTCCGCGACGGTGGCGACATAGGTTCCGTTACGCGTGGCCAGCGCGATGCCGCGGCCTCTCGCGACTTCCGCCGTGCCGGCAGGTTTCTTCGGCGACGCGCGGTGGTCCCAGCCAGCCTTTTCCGCGGCTGCTGTCAAAACGGCTTTGGCTCTCGCATCATCGAGGTACCTGAGCCGGAATTCAACAGGATCAGCGCCAGCCGCCGCAGCAATCTCATCGATGAACGATTCGGCGGCAAATGTTACGGCGGGGCCTTCGGGATCGCGCAGATGAGTCGTGCGAAGCGGGGACGCTGCGGGATAGAGAGCAGGGACGATGTGCGCGACCGCATTGACATTTGCGAACCCGTACGCAGCGCACTGCACGCTCCACTGGGAGAACTCATCTGCTCCGGTGGTATTGGGAATCCCGATCAGTTGGGCGGCCAGAAGATTGCAGGCGCTAGCAGGACGAAAGAATGTCTCTGCTCCCGAAAACGCACGTGATGTGAACTGGAACGCTGTCACTCCTCCCTGCGCGTCAAGTCCGGCGCCCAGCTCAAAGATTACAGCGGGCCCTTTCGGACCCCACCCGGTCATGTCCGAGCGGGTCGATTGCACCCGCACCGGCTTGCCCACGGCCTGTGAAAGCAGCACTGCGTCTGCGGCAGTGTCCTCGTAACCCGCGCGGCCATAAGAACCAGCGTCCTCGACCCAAATCACGCGCACCTTCTCCGGAGCTACACCCAGCAGTTCCGCGATCCCTTTTTGAACGTCGTGAGGTTTTTGGCTGCCGGACCAGATCGTGGTCACTCCGTCTAAATTGACGTCCGCGACGGCGCAACCCGGTCCCATGGTGGCGTGCGCCTGGAAAGGCCACTCGTAGCTCGCCTCCACTTTTTTCACGGCATTCGACATGGCCGCAGCCGCATCTCGTCGATTGACGGTCATCTTCGTCGCCTTGGGAGTGGCGGAGCGCATGTGTTGGTACAAATCCTCCGGGAACGCCTGCGCCGGACTGGTCCATGTGACCTTAAGCTTCTCCGCAGCCTGGATGGCGGCCCACTCACTTTCCGCGACCACTCCGACGAAATTGCCCTTCACAACTGCTCTGACGAAACCCGGAATTCCCTTTACAGGACCTTCGTCTACACTCACCAGATTTGCCCCGACACCCAACGGCCGGATGACGCGGCCATGCAGCATTCCCGCGACTCGGATGTCAGTCACATACTTGAATTGGCCAAGAACCTTGGGCGGAATATCCACCCGGGGAACAGGCTGTCCTACGATCGTATAGCTCGCCGGATCCTTTGGCTTGCCCGCACCCTGAACGTCCAGCGTAAATCCGGTGCCGGAGACGCTGAGCGCGCCATTCAGATCACTCTCTCCCGCCAGATCTCGGTACGAGACGCTCCTTGAGGCTTCGCCCTTAACACTCACGACCCCGTTTTTCACCTGGAGCTGCTCGAGCGGCGCGCCGAGCCGGCGGGAGGCAAGCTGAAGCAGCAAAAACCGCGCAGTAGCCGCGGCATTGCGCAGCGGTTTTGAACCCAGCATGATTGTGGTGCTTCCGCCAACACCGCCCTGGTTGGCCGTCATCGCGGTGTCGCCAATGACGAAGGCCACGCGCTCGAATGGGACATCCAATTCCTCGGCCACAATCTGAGTCAATGCCGTCTCGATCCCCATTCCGATTTCCGGCTTGTCGGTGAACACTCGAACGCTTCCGTCTTTCGCGATTCGCAGCCATGCATCTAATCTATCGGGAGATGGGGTAGCGATCGTTTCCGGCGAAGAGGTCGCAAGAAGCCGCGCAACAACTGTTGAGTCGGCAAACCTAAACCCGATCAGCAAGCCTCCAGCGTCCCTGACAAACTGTCTCCTCGACAGGCCGATTTGGGAGGCCATAAAGCTTACGCGCTCCTCTTCGTTTCTGCTGCCCGGCGCACAGCGCTGAAAATTCGCGCGTGGCTCCCGCAGCGGCACACCAAGCTCTCAAATGCGACTCTCATTTGCTCGTCACTCGGATTGGGATTCTTGTCCAGCAAGGCTTTCGCCGTCATCACCCAGCCGTTCAGGCAGTATCCGCATTGGAACGCCTGCTCTTCGATGAACGCCTTCTGGACTGGATGAGGATTCTCGGCAGTTCCCAGCCCTTCGAGCGTGACAATTTCTTTTCCGGCTGCGCGCGAAACCGGCGTCGTACACGATCGAATCGCTCGACCCTCGAGGAGCACAGTGCACGCGCCACACTGCCCTAGACCGCAGCCGAACCGGGGATTGTTCAGAGCGAGGTTGTCACGAAGTACGTAGAGAAGAGGACATTCGGGGTCAACATCAAGAATATGCGCCTGACCGTTTACTCTCAACGATGTTCGGGCGATCATGGCTGCACATTATACATCCACTGCGAACGGGACACCTGTCAGTCCTTCCACGCCGCGCGGACCGGCTGGCCAACCAAGTATGCGGGATTCGCGCCTGCCCTGGGCCGGAACTTCTGCACTCGCCCGCTGTCCACCTCGGCTACGTAGAAATTGCCTTCCTGGTCCACGCTAAATCCGTGCACTCCCCAAAAGCCGCCGGGAAAATCGCCCCAGGTGCCCCAGGCATAGAGAAGGTGTCCATCCAGGTCGTACTTCAGCATCTTCGATGTTCCGCGGTCGTAGGCCCAGAGATTCCGATCGGCTCCGATGTATATCAAGTGGATGTCCGATGGCTCTTGGCCCAAGCTCCACTCGTAGAGATATTTGCCATTCTCGTCAAATACCTGAACGCGGTGATTGGCCCGGTCATTCACAAAGACGCGCCGCGTGACGGGGTCCACGTCAATGCCGTGCACATTGTTCATGTAGTAGGGGCGCTTGTCGTTCGGAGGATTGCCTTTCATACCCCAGTCCATCAGGAACTTGCCGTCCTTATCGAATTTCGCGACGCGCGTGCCATTGTATCCATCCGACACGAACATGGTGCTGTCAGGCAGCCACGCGAGGAACGTCGGCCGGTTGAAGTGCGTGCCGTCCGCGCCTTTCACCGTGGGCGTTCCGATCGTCTGCACCAGTTCCTTCCCATCATGCGTGAACTTGTAGATAGCGTGCATATGGTCGTCCACCACCCAAACGTGCTTTTCCGGATCGTACGGATTGATGGTGATGAAGTGCGGCCGCTTAAAGATTTTGTCCCATTGGGTCCATTGCTCGGTAATGTTGCCGCTGGCATCGACGACAGTCAGGCAGTGCTCCCACTTGGCGTCGACGCCTACAGTTCCCTTCCAAAGCTTTGGCCCATCGTCAGGGTCTTGACCGCTTCCACCTGCTCCCGGCAGCGACGACACCGTGGCATCCCGAAACGGTAAGCGGCCAATGGGGAACTGAACGCTCGGTCCGAAATCGGGAAGCAGCTTCGTCTGCGGCCTGGGAATGTTCGGCAGCTCGCCACGGAAAAGCAAGAAAACCCGGTTCGAGTTCTCGGCGAAGACACTTTGGCCCGCTCCCCACGTCCACTTGTCGTTCCCCGGCAATCCGCTTATGGGTTTCGGCCAGTCCTTGACGATTTCGTAGGCCCCGAAAATGTCCTGGCCGCCGACCTGGCCTGGAACTGCCGCGAAGCCGCTGCTGGATTTCTCTTGCCCCTGGACAGGCATCAGCCTATTGCCGAGCAGGAAGCCCGCCACGAAAACAACCGCAAACGCCAAGAGAATTGCCCCGCGTGTTCGCATCAATTGCCTCCCGGAACTTCCGATTTCAACCTTGTCTCCGGCAGGACCGTACGCCAGCCGCCCTGTACTGTCAAGCGCGGATCGCCAGCTCTGATCGCCCTGTCCGCCGCGCGCCATCCATCATCATCGGGGCCGTCGCACGTAAGCGGCACACCGCACTCACCCGGGTGAGCCAGGGATGCTCGCAGCGAAGTTATGCTCGCAAGTCGGAGCCGATTTATGGTCTCATCCCTGGCTGGTGCGCCACTTGGAAGATCTGACCCCTGGCGATAACCGCTGAGGCTCGAAACAACGCTTGACACCATGTTGATCGTCGCTCGGCGATTAGGGATGAGCTGTTACTTAAAGGAGTGAACCTTGTCGAAGATTACGGGTGGGCGGTACATCGCCGACTTCTTGGAAGCGTATGGCGTTAAGGCTGTGTTTTTTGTTCCAACCATACTGAGCCGGGCGCTCGCAAGCATGGACGAGAAGCCGATCAAGCGCGTACTCACCCATGGTGAGAAAGCTGCTGTGTATATGGCCGACGGTTACGCCCGCGCCTCAGGATGGCCAGGCATTTGTGGCGCCCAAGCGGTCGGCGCCGCGAACCTTGCCGCCGGACTGCGCGATCCATTTCTGGGACATAGCCCCGTTATCGCTTTTACCGGAGGGCGGCTCGGCCACCAAAAGCACAAAGGAAACTATCAAGAAAACGATGACTATCCGATGTTCAACTCGGTCACGAAAGCGAACTTTCAGATGGATACAGTCGGCCGGCTGCCGGACTTGATGCGGCAGGCCTTCCGAGAGGCAACCTCCGGCACACCTGGGCCCGTAAATCTGCTATGTGCAGGCAAACACGGCGACATTGAGGACGATTCCGCAGAGCTGAGCCTTATTGTCGAAGAGCAATATAGCCGTGTTCCCGGCCACAGGCCCGCGCCAGAATCGGAACGAGTGAAGGAGGCGGTGAAGTGCCTGAGGGAGGCCCAGCGGCCGGTCATGGTCGTGGGCGGGGGCGCGAAATGGTCCGGAGCCGCGGCTGAAGTCTTGAAGTTCGCCGAAGCACTTTCAATCCCGGTGGCTAGCTCTCTCAATGCCTACTCCCTTGTGCCGGAGAATCACCCTTTGTATATCGGAGTTCCCGGCACCTATTCGCGCGCGTGTACGAACAAAATCTTGGCGCGAGCAGATATCGTACTGTTTGTGGGCAGCCAAACCGGTGGCCAGGTAACGCACTCTTGGCGTTTCCCTTCGCCCCAGGCGCGAGTCATCCAAATCGGCATTGATCCGAGCGACTTGGGAAGGAATTATCCGAATGCGGTCTCACTGCTCGGCGACGTGAAAGTGGCACTGCGAGCACTGCTGGGGGAGTCAGCACAAGACAAGTCGGAGCAGAGAGATTCTTGGATATCCGAGGTAAAGCTAGAAGTAAACGAATGGCGCACCAGTGTGCAACCTCTTCGGAATTCCGATGCCGTTCCTATGCGGCCCGAGCGTCTCCTGAAGGAGCTCAGTGATTGGCTGCCTGACGATGCCATCGTCGCATGTGATACCGGTCACGCCGGTATGTGGGCCGCCCAACAACTCTGGATGGATAGCAAGCGCTGGGAATTCATCCGGGCCGCTGGATCGCTCGGGTGGGCTTTCCCGGCATCCCTGGGAGCGAAATGCGCGCTACCCAAGAGACCAGTCGTGTGCTTCACCGGCGACGGTGGCTTCTGGTATCACATTCAGGAGCTCGAAACGGCCGTGCGCTGTGGAATTCCCACCGTCACCTGCGTGAATAATAACAACTCTCTGAATCAGGAAACTTCGATTTTCCAGGCTGCCTACGATGGGAGCCCTTCGAGGAAACAGGGTGAAATGTGGCACTTCTCGAAAGTCGATTTCGCCAAAATCGCCGAGAGCATGGGAGCGCTGGGAATACGAGTCGACAAACCCAGCGAGCTGCGCTCCGCTCTCGATCGCGCCCTCTCCAGCGGCAAGCCGGCCGTCCTCGATGTTGTCAGCGACATCGAAGCGTTGGCACCCGTCGCGTGGGAGGGTTAGTCGCCACCGCAGGGCAGTCAAAGTTAGGGATGCTCGCGCACATCCCTGGCTATAACGCAGGCGTCATTAGAAAGCAAAGAGGAGAACGATATGCAAAAAATCACCCCGTTCTTGTGGTTCGACAGCCAAGCCGAAGAGGCGATGAATTTTTATATTTCTATTTTCAAGAATTCAAAGGTTGTGAGCGTTCATCGATATAGAGACGCAGGGCCAGGACCGAAGGGGACGGTAATGGCCGCGACGTTCCAGCTCGAAGGGCAAGCGTTTACAGCACTAAACGGTGGCCCGCAATTCACCTTCTCGCCCGCCATATCGTTCTTCGTGAACTGTCAGACGCAGCAAGAAGTCGACGAGCTGTGGGAGAAGCTTTCGGACGGTGGAGAAAAACAAAACTGCGGCTGGCTAAGAGACAAATATGGTGTGTCATGGCAAATTATTCCTTCTGCTTTAGGCGAGATGTTGAATGACACTGATCGGGTGAAAGCGAACAGAGTCATGAAGGCAATGCTTCAAATGCATAAAATTGACATAAAAAGCTTAAAGCAGGCGTACGACCAAGGATAACTCAGCACAAACCACAAAAAGCCCGATATCGGCCTTGCGCTTTCGGGCTTTCAATCTCAGCTCGCGAATGTTTTTACTGGGACAGGATTTTCGCCAAGGCGTTCGCGCCTGCCGCCGCCACTGTGCCATCCTGCTGCGAATTGCCGCCGCTTACGCCGATCGCTCCGATGATCTTTCCGTCGACCACGAGGGGCACGCCGCCCTCGGTCGCGATCGTCCCGGGCAGTTTCAGAATGCCCGTGTTTCCGCCGGCGACAGCGTCTTGGAAAGCCTTGGTGGGGCGCTTGAAGGCGATCGCGCTATGCGCTTTTGCCTGGGCGACGTCAATGCTGCCAATTTGCGTCTCGTCCATCTTCTCCAGGTAAATCAGGTTCCCGCCATCGTCCACAACAACAATGACCATGGTGAAGTTGCTCTTCGCCGCCTCGCTTTCGGCCGCGGCGGCAACTTGTTTGGCGACCGCCAGGGTCAGCGCTTTTTTCTCCGCCAATTGGTCTGCCCGCGCACCGGTTGTCAACGCGAACGCCACCAGCACAGCTATGGTCCCTGTCCGGCACATTTTCATGGTGTTCTCCCTGTTAAGATTCAAGAAGTGTCTTCGCCCGTCTTCCCCCGCGAAAGTCATACCCGAATTCCCATCTGATCTGCTCTGTGAACGGCCTTGGCTCTCGGCTCAACGGTCGTGCTCATCGCACGTTCCTGTCGATCCAGCTCTGGAAATATGCAGCGATCCCATCACTGTTTCTCTCAAGCATCATCTCGTGTGCGTTGCCGGGTAGGCCGGCATCTTCGAGTTTCACGTAATCGGTCTTCACCCCTGCCTGATTGAGCCATTTGGCATCGCAAGAGTCAAAGACGCGGTGATAGCTCGCCTCCCCGGATACGTCGAGAACCGGGATGCCCTGCAGGTTGACGAGCTTGTGCGCGGGCTCCTTCTGCAGCCAACATTGGATCAGGCCCGGCCCATCCGACTTCGGCTCGAGCTCGACCTGCAATTCCGAGGGGTCGCTGATCGGAGGATCATAGTGAACTGGAAGACTGGTCACGCCCCAGACCAGCAGCCCCTTGCCGGTGTACACCTGTTTGGCCGTATCCACGTTCTGGATCGGCGGACCGGCCGGTTCGGCGGTGATGATCGCTTTCACGAGCTTGGGCCGAGCATCGGCAACCTGCCAGCCAAAAAGCCCTCCCTGCGAATGAGTGATCAGAATGACCGGAGTGCCGATCTTTTCCAACAGTGCCACATGGGCGTCGAGATTTAGCTTGTCCTGGCTCGCGCCTTGCAAAAATTGCACCTGAGTCCTGGCGAAATTATCGAATATGGGGTCGCCCATCTTGCCTTTGTTGGGATCGTCGCTCGGCCATTGCGTGTACTTCTTGGCCTGTGGCCAATCGCCGAGCTCAGTCAAGTCCGTCCAGATCTTCTCCAACTGAGGCGCTGTGCGAATGGTGAGTGGGCCGTCGACATCAGGAACGTAGGCGGAACGCCCGCGTGCGGGATAATCCACCATATAGACCACGTATCCTTGGTTGATGAAGTAATACGCCCAGCCGGCCCGGCCGTCCGGCGTTTGCAGCCAGTCTGTGCCCGTCTGCCCCGCCCCGTGGAGGAACACGATCGGATATCTCCGCCGGATCTTCTTCGGCACCATGACCTCGACGTACTCGGCGCCGCCCATGACTTCCTTGCCCGCAGGCCCAACATAATGGCCGCCCACATAAAAGAAGCCCGTGCGCGCGATGTTGGCAGTCGAGAACGTCGGGATCGATTTCGGAGGCGCAGCTCCCGCCTCGTCCTTGGCGCTCGCTCCGAACGAGGCGCCCACGAGAACGGCGGCCAGCGCTGCTTGCACCGCGCTCGATATCCGTAGGTTCATGAAATTTTGCTCCTATCTGTTCCGTCCGGGATTCCCTGCTGGAATTTCGACTTAAATCTTGCGTTCAATTTCCAAGCTTTAGTTCTTCCGCGTCCTTACAGGCGCGACTCTATCGGAACGCCGTTGTAGTAAACCGTCGCTCTTCGAATGTCAATACTTAAACCAAAACGCCGCGAGTTTCACGCTCGCTTCGTCTCAATGCCCCCACCAAAAGAATGAGTGCGGGTCTGGGCTCAGCTCCTGGCCGCTGGCCAACACGATCTTCGCGAGCCGCATGTTATTCGTGCCGTTTTTGGCGGGATGACCGATGAACGTGACCTGGTCTCCGGGCTTAAGCGTATCTCTGTTCCAGCCGGCCCTGGTCAAAACGTTCGGACCTCCTCGTATTTCGATAGCCCATTTCTGCAAGTTGCCCTTCTCATCCTTCCCGTCGGCATAAATCATTGCATGAGGATTGGACCACTCGAAACTCGTCACGGTGCCCTTCACGGTGATCGAGTGTTCCATGTCGTACATCGCTGCCCCGTGGTGTGCGCACACGGGAGCTGAAACCACAAGAAGACCGGCAACCACGCTAAGAAAGGCCAGTAACCTGGTTCTCAATGCGACTCCTCCCGAGCAAGGAACCAAGGGGGGCTGTCAAACCGCGTGCTTCAGAACATAGCCGTATCGAAGATTGCTGCGGCTCGGTCCCGAGCGTAGATAGTCCTCCTTCAGGCTGGCGAAGTGATCGATTTTCGACCACGTGGCAGGGGCTTGGTAGTCATAGAGGCGCATGTTGTTCCGGCTGAAGATCGCCGTCTTAACCGGGCCGTCGGCCGGTCCGAGCGGCTTGAATCCGAGTTGCTTCTGCATATCCTCTGGTATCTCGAGCCGGCGCAGCCCCTCGATCTGCCATTGCGGCGAGCCCGTCCACACCGCGTCGGTCCCCCAAACGACGTGATCGGCGCCAAGGCCCTTGACGAGCGCACCCATCAAGTAGGCAGCCAAGCGGGGTTGCGCGACCGTGCTGAATGCGAACAACTGGCCGAGATCGCCGTAGACGTTCGTGACGCCGTACTTCGCCGGTATTTCGGAGAGATCGGTGACCCATTCGCATCGCCCGGTCTTCTCCACCTGCGCCCAGGCTTCGGCGGGGTTACCGCCGCCGGCGTGGCGGTAGCCCGAATGATAGATGATGAAATTGAGCTGCGGCCAATCCTTGGCGGCCTTCCCGACGTCGCTCACATCAACGTAGGGCCGCAGCCTGGGAAACTGTCTTTCGATCGAGGGCGGAAAGAGCCCCTTGTGCACGCAAACGTTCTTGATACCTGCCTTGACGCATTTCTCGTAGCCGCGGTAGGTCACCTTCTCATCGTCCATGCGCCACGGATAACGCGCGAGTTCATGGTGGGTGTTGTCGCCGATCGTGTAGCCTTTCACGGAGTCAGGCTTCAGTGTCAACGCATGGTCGAGTTTCTCGAGCCAGTCGGGCTGGCCGGGCGTGAAAATGGCGTGACACAACATGCGCTTCGAACCGGCAGCCTTGTTCACCTTCGCGCGCGCCTCCGCCATCATTTCGTTGGTCAAGAACCAGTCGCGGGGTATATCGGACGGCGAGCTCGAGATCAGCGCCACCTTCGTATCGCTGTCCAGGTACATTTCCTTGACGTAGTTGTTGTATTTCAGATCTTCGAGGGTTTGCTCCTTCTCTTTTAGCTCGGGATTCCAGCCTGCGGCCCCAACCGCTTTGCGCATCTGGAGGAAGGTGGTGATGCGCGTGTCGTCACGCAAGAAATGCGTATGACAATCGAAGATGAACTGGTCCTTCAGCGAGTTGGCGCGCTCCTCGGCCAGCTCCGGGATGGCAGCCTCGGCGCGGGTCACGTCGAACAAGCTTCCATAAACCTCGTTCATGGCCAGAAACGCAGCGGCCATCCCTGCCGAGGTCTGGAAGAAGTCTCTTCGGGAGATCCCCAGCTTGCGGGCCATTCCAGTTCCCATCGCTTTCACCCGCGCCTCGACCTCGCGCTGCTGTCTGTTTTGGGCCTGCGGAAAGTACTCGTCGCTCGACACGATCTGCGTCGGGATGGGCGACGGGAATGCCGAGGTTTCCGCTGGTTTCAATTTTTTCAGCTCTTCCGGGGTGAGAAAACCGCTCATTCCTTCCTCCTTGTTCCACGGCGGCGCTGATTGACACATCCCAGTGACCGCCGTACCCTAATCTTAATAGGGAGCCGATGGACCTCTTCGAAGAAATCGTGCGCATGAGACGCGCGGGCCAGCGCGGCGCCCTCGCCACCATCGTCCACACCAATGGCTCCATCCCGAGCTTTGAAAGCTCCCGGATGCTGGTCCGCGAGGACGGATCGATCGCCGGAACGGTAGGGGGCGGATGCGTTGAAGCCGAAGTGTGGGCGGCGGCGAAAGAAGTCATCAAGTTGGAGAATCCCCGGAAGATGGTCTTCAATCTCAACAATGAAGCCGCCTACGATTCCGGTCTGATCTGTGGCGGCACGCTCGAGATTCTCGTCGAGCCCATTCTTCCCCCCTCCGAAACGCCACACTAGCGTCCGTGCCCTCCGGCGCGGCGCAGTCACCTTTGGCCGCGGTCCAGAGCGAAGTTTTCGCCAGCTCGGGCTTCTATCCGCTAACTATTGACCGAGTTCCAGAATCCTGAACGTGCCTGCAATCGGCTGTGGCCGCGGGTGAGGATTCTCGGCAGTGGGCGTCCCCGGTTTAAGGTCCGAGGTCACGACAAACACATGGTGGGTCTTCAGATCGAGTGCCATGGTCCGCGCGCCGAACTCTGTCTTGACATTCTCCACCGTGCTGAACTTATCAGGCGAATCCTCATGGACGACGCTGAGCACGCCTTCGCGGCACGAGGCGAACGCAAAGCCCGTGGCCGGATCGAACGCATCGGCGTCCACGTCCTCCCCGATCGCCGGCGTTGCAATCACTTTGCCGGTATCTGCATCGGTAACCGCGATCACCTTGCTGTCGCTGCAGCCGCTGAAGATGCGCCGAGTTTTGGTGTCCATGGCGATACCAGACGGCCCCTCGCAGCCCGCCAGCGGATAGGTGTGCTTGACGGCCAGCGACTGCGCGTCAAATTCGACCAGCGAATTCTTGTCTTCGATGTTCACGAAGATGCTGCCCTTGCCGTCCAGCACCGGCGTCTCGGGTTTGCCGCCGAGCGCTACCGTGCCGACAACCTGTCCACTCGACGCGTCAATCGCTGTGGCGTTGGCGCTTCGGCCGTTGAAGGTGAAGACGCGCTTGGTCGCCGGGTCGTAAAGGATGGAGTCTGGGTTTTCTCCAGTCGTCTTGACCTTGGTGCTGGGCTGGAGCGTTTTCGGGTCGAAAATCGTGACACTCGCCTCGCCGCCGTTGCTGGTAAAGCCCTTGCCGAGGTCGGGCGCGAGCGCGATGCCGTGCACGCCTTTCGTGTCCGGAATGTCGCCGACGACCTTCAAGCTGTCCTCGTCGACAACCATAACGTGCGACCCGCGCGAAAGATAAATGCGCTTCGCAGCGGGATCCACCGTCAAGTAGTCCCATCCTCCGTCACCGCCGATAGTCACTTTTCGCAGCAAGTGATACCCGGAGCCCTGCGGAGCTGCGAAGACTCGGGTTCGCGAGATAACAAGCAACGACGCGGCAAGCAGGCAAGCCCAAAAGAACAATCCTAGAAACCGTCGTAGTGACATGGCGCATTCCTCCTCACAGGCTTTCTTCGATCCGACACACTAGCCTTGTTCGCGGCAGACCTCAAGTGCAATCGGCTGCCGCGACAATCTATCTTTCCTTTCTGAAAATAATCTGAAGAACCGCAGAGATTCCAACAAACTGTAAGGACGCTTAAGGCCAGGGTCCGGTTACATTCGATGACACGCGCCCGCGACCTTCACCCCAACGCAGCGAGGGGCCCTAGCGATCGGAACCCAACCGGTGTAAGCTCGCGCCCATCCACTACACCTCGCCGGTTTCGACTGGCGCACGAGGAGCGAAGCGATGAAGAAGCATAACGGGCGCGACTGGGGAAACGGGCTGTCGCGTCGGCGAGTCCTTCAGGCGGGATTGGCCGCTGCCGTGTCCGGCGCGATGCCCGGCTTAGACGACGCGCTCGCCAAAAGCCAGGCCCAAGCGGAAGGCCAAGGGATGCGTGTGGCCGGAGTGCGCGCCGTAGACATTCACTCCCACTATTTCCCCGAGGCTTATCTCAACGTCTTTAACGAAGACGGGAAGCGCTTGAACGCCGAATACCGCATGACGGACCAGGGGTTCTTCTATAAGGCGCCGAACGCGCCCAACGTCGCTGGGCCGTTGCCGACCAAGTTCATGGACCTGAAGCAGCGCATCGCCGAGATGGACCAGCAAGGCGTGGCAGTCCAGGCGGTGTCGCTCACCGCCCCGATGGTCTATTGGGGCGACGCGGAACTCGACCACAAGCTTGCCACGGCGTGGAACGATGCGGCCACCGCTGCGCACCAGGCCTACCCTACCCGGCTCGTCGCCTTCTGTACCCTGCCAATGCTCTATCCCGACCGCGCCATCGACGAGCTAAACCGGGCCAGCAAGCTGCCGGGCATTCGCGGCGTTTATATGGGCACCAACGTTAACAACAAAGATCTCTCCGATCCGCTCTTCGAGCCGATCTGGACGCGTATCGAGCAGCTCGATCTGCCGGTCTTCCTGCATCCGCTGCAGACCGTCGGCGGCGAGCGCTTGCGCAAGTATTACTTTGCGAACCTGCTGGGCAATCCGATCGACACGGCGATCGCCGCCTGTCACCTCATCTTCGGCGGCGTGCTCGACCGTCATCCAAAGCTCCGCATCGGCCTTCCCCACGGGGGTGGCGCTCTCCTCATCCTGATGGGCCGGGTTGACCACGGCTGGCAAGTGCGCCCGGAAGCAAAACAACTTCCGAAGGCGCCCAGCAGTTATCTCGACAGATTTTTCTACGATACCATCGTGCACTCGAAGGACGTCATGGAGTTCGTGATCCAGGAGGTGGGCGCCGAGCGCGTCATGGTCGGCAGCGACTACTGCTTCGAGATGGGCTATGAGCGCCCCATTCAGTTTCTCGAGCAGATCAACCTGACGAGCGACCAGCGCAAGATGATCCTCGGCGGGACGGCGGCGAAGCTTCTGAAACTCTGATCCTCGCGGCGCTTCCTCTCGCTTCTTTCCCCTCAGGCAGGCAAGGGCTTGCCCTTAGTCTCCTCGCCGAACGGCAAGAGCAACAGCCCTAGGGCGAAGGCCAAAGACGTCAAAGCCACCGGAGTCCCGAGAGTCCCATAGTGACGAATTCCGGCGCCCACCAGAAATGTGAGCCCCGCGCCCGCGAAGCGTCCGATGTTCGTCGTAAACGCAAAAGCGCTGACCCGGCATTCGGTTCCGTACTGTTCCGGTAGCCAAAATGAATAGACCACGAAATTCGCTCCGCCCAAGCCGAGAAAGAAAGCGCACACCATGAACCACCCGAGGGCGTCTTTCTCCATGTAGAAAACATGGCCGAATGCCAGCCAGAGAAAGACGAGCATCAAGGTGAAAAAGACGGCCAGTGTAGTCCTTCGGCTCAGCGATTTGGCGAGCAGCGGCGTAACCAACGCGCCGAGAACCGTCCCGATTCCCAGCAGCGCCGTCGAATAGGACGCTAACCGCGCCGCTTGCATCGCAGTCTCACCCGTCCGCTGCGCGATGTAGGTGACTGCCGCCGGCACGTAAACCGACCCCGCCCACAAGCCAACAATGGATGCGATCAAGTAGATGGAGTTGAGGATCGTCCGGCGGCGATACCGCGGCGAAAAGAGTTCCAGGAAGGAGCCGCGCATCGTTAATTTCTCACCGAGTGCTTCCTGTTTGTTTTTCCAGCGAGCCGGCTCGTGCACGCGATTGTAAAAGAACGCCACCAGGATCGCCGGGGCTCCGCCCACGACGAACATGTATCTCCAGCCGAAGCGGCTGCCGATGAAGTAGTTGGCTATCGCGGCCAGTAGAAAACCGATGTAGAAGCCGGTGTGCATTAAACAGACGCCCCACGTTCGGCGCTCTTCTGGCCACTCTTCGGAAATCAGCGAAGCCCCAATCGACCATTCCCCGCCAATCCCTACACCCGCCAAAAACCGGAACAGCGCTAGCGTCCAAACGCCTGTGGAGAGAGCGGCCAGAAACGTAAAGACCGAAAACCAGAGTATGGTTACCATCAGCATTCGCGCACGGCCGAAGCGGTCGGCGATGGGTCCCCAGACCAGAGCGATTCCCCACCCGACCATGAAAAGCGCGAAGAGCAGTCCGCCGTAAAATCCAACATTGGCGGTAGTGGCAGGAATTCCAGACCTGGGCAAAAGATCGCGCAACGCCGGAACCAGAACGAGCGCATAGATGAAACCATCCATCCCGTCCATGGTCCACCCGCCCCAAGCGGCCAAGAATCCGCGCCACTGATTGGCGGTCAGCCGCGCTTTGGGCAATGGCAGCGCAGATTCCACGCTGGCGTCACTCATCAGAAGGTCTTCCTCGGCGGGTAAGTATACACTTTCCTCAAGAAGCCGCGTGGCCGCAGAGAATGCACTGTTGCCTACTTGGTTTGTGTAATCGGGAAAATGTGAAGAGCGTTTTCCGCGCCGATCTTGCGACTCAAATCGCCGGGAAGCTGATTAAGCAAGAGCACCGCCATCTTCCAGCGCTGTGGACCCGTCATCGGTCGTCCGGAAGCGTAGTGCTGGTCAGTGCCGATAACGAATCTGTCGGGAAAATCCCGAAAGAGTTTCAGCCATTCCGGCTTGATTTTGCCGTCTGCGATAGGCGGATTCTTGCCCAGGCTCAGAGGATCGATCTTGACTTCCATGTACAGGTTGGAATGCGCCTTGAGTAGGCGGCGGCAAAGGTCAGGCGTCCGATATCCGGTATTGTCCGACCCTGCGTGCGCCCAGAGGATTTTGGCGCGCGGGTTATGATCGAGCAG
The DNA here is from genome assembly GCA_049644285.1 of Candidatus Acidiferrales bacterium. GTDB lineage: Bacteria > Acidobacteriota > Terriglobia > Acidiferrales > UBA7541 > CAVRXT01. Next base: position 49,798 of record JBARRP010000107.1, read on the forward strand.
TCGTTCGAATGCTGCGACGTTTTCATGAAGCTGCGGCGGATTGGGTGGCGACCGAAGGTCCAGCGGCAACGCCATCGCTTGAGGGACCACTTCCGAATGAATGTCGATGGGAACGCCGTGATCGGCCGCAATGTCCGCCAGCAGCAGAAACAACGGATGGTCCGGCGGCGCGTATTCATAAGCCTGCCCCGGCAAGAACGAAAGATGTTCGGCAGTCACCTCGCCGAAGCCCACTGCGCCATCGCGTAGAATTTGCTCCGCGCGCTCCTTAAACTTCCGCTGAACTTCCGTGCCCACGTCACCCGAACGCACCGCTTCCTGAATCATGGGATTCAGGCTCCCTCCGCCTCCCTGAAACGCCAGTTTGTCCGGATGCTTCTTCACAACAGCCATAAAAGCTTCCTGGTCGAATCGGTTCGGATCATCCGGCCGAAACGGTCCCGGAAGAAAGATCAGCTTCCCGGCGTTCTCTTCGCTCATCTCCCGAAGCGCGGCCTCGACCTCCGCGCCGGGGTCCGAGAGAATCTTCGCGTCGAAATGAGCGTGCGAATCGGTATAGGGAGACACCGCCGCCACCGGCGCTGTCTCTGCCGCGTTGCGTTGCGCCCCTCGGGTAGGCTGCCGCATCCCGCGGCGCGGCAGACCGGCGACGAGGAACAGTGCGTTGAACCCGAGTGTCATAGCACAAAGTCTTCTTTGAGATCCGCTCATTGCAGTCCCCCTCGATTGGCACGATCGTACGAAGATTCGTTTGTAGCTCACGCCCGCCCTGAGGTCCACCGCTGGGTCCCACCCGGCGATCTTTGCCGGGTTGACGTGAGGCTTTGCCGTGAACCGTCGCCACATGCCACCACCATACCAGAACTCGTCTGATTCTCGGTCCTTCGGTTTCTCTGTGCTCTCTGAGTCTCTCCGTGTTCTCTGTGAAATGTTTAGGTTTTCTGCTAGGCTGATGCCGATTTTTTGCCGTTTGTACGTCCGAGGTTGCCCGTCGGAAGCCGCTGAGGTTGCTCCTCAAGCGCTGTCGCACCGAGCCCTGAAGCGCGGCTTCTGAGCAGAGTCGGATAAAGGAGACTTGACGATGGGAGCGGTCCCAAGCGCGCGCAAGAAACCCTTCTACAGGACGCTCTCCGGCCAGGTACTGATCGCCATTGCCATCGCCATCGTGTTCGGCTATTTCTTCCCGACCAAAGCCATTGCCATGAAGCCGCTCGGCGATGCCTTTATCCGGCTGATCACCATGATCATCGCGCTGATCATTTTCTGCACCGTGGTAACCGGCATCGCCCGGATGGAGGATATGAAAAAGGTCGGCCGGGTCGGCGGGAAGGCGTTGCTGTATTTCGAAGGCGTGTCCACCCTGGCGCTGATCATCGGCCTGGTAGTCGCCAACTTGGCGCACACCGGCGCCGGTTTCAATGTGTCACCCGCCCAACTCGACGCGAAGGCCGTGGCGGGTTATGCCGGCGCGGCAAAGTCACAGAGCGTCACCGAGTTTCTGATGCACATCATCCCCACCACCGTCGTCGACGCCTTTGCCAAGGGAGACATCCTCGAGGTTGTGTTTATTGCGCTCCTGTTCGGTTTCGCTTTATCGGCTGTCGGACAACGCGGCAAGCCTCTCGTCGATCTGATCGACGCGCTGACCTATGGCGTGTTCGGGGTGGTCAATATCGTGATGAAGTTTGCTCCCATCGGCGCGTTCGGCGCCATGGCCTTCACGGTCGGCAACTATGGCCTCGCTTCGCTCGGACCACTGGTCAAACTCATCGCCACGTTCTGGATCACTTCCCTTCTGTTCGTGCTGATCATAATGGGCGCGATTGCCTGGGCGGCCGGATTCAACATCCTGAAGTTCCTCGTATATATCAAGGAAGAGATCCTGCTCGTGCTGGCCACAAGTTCGTCCGAGCCGGCTTTGCCCACACTAATGGAAAAGATGGAAAAGCTCGGCTGCTCGAAGGCGCTCGTCGGCCTGGTAGTGCCCACCGGCTACGCGTTTAACACCGACGGTAGCAGCCTCTACATGACCATGGCCGCGCTTTTCGTAGCCCAAGCCACCAACACGCCCTTGACGCTGCGGCAACAGCTCACGATTCTCGCCGTCGCGGTTCTCACCTCCAAGGGCGCCAGCGGCGTCCAAGGCGCGGCGTTCATCGCGCTCGTGGGCACGCTGACAGTCATTCCCACAATTCCGGTAGCAGGCATGGCCCTCATTCTCGGAATCGATCGTTTCATGAGCATGTGCCGCGCCGCAGTAAACATGATCGGCAACGGCGTCGCCACAGTTGTAGTAGCGCGTTGGGAACACGAGCTCCCCCGCGACGCCTTGCAGAAAAATCTCGCCTGACGCTTTCCGGGTGCTCTGATGTGGAGTGCGGCAGCTTCTCCAGCAGGGGCATGAGGTCGCGCTGTTGACCATGCTCGACACTCGCAACCCGGCTTATTTCCGGCATAACTCGAATGGTCATCGGAGGGGCGCACTCCGGAAATGGAGACGCGTCCTTCACCATCTCCAAGAACTGCGGCAACTGAACAGCGCTGAGGCGTATGGTTACATGGCGGACCGCATGAAGGCACTCTGGCGAACAGTTCGCAGAGACGCTTGGGAGCTTTCCACCGAGGTTCGCGCTCGCAGAAATGCTGGTCGGCTAACGGATTTCGAGCGAATTTTCTCCCTTGCCCTGAAGAATTATAACCCCGAGCCCTATCCAGGGCGGGTCGCCCTCTTCCGCGCCGACACAAAGTCAGACGAGGCCTTAAGTGGATGGCGCGACGTGATCACTGGTCCGGAGCAGGCGCATGTTGTTCCAGGCACTCACCTGGGAATGCTTGCGGACCCCAGCGTCCAACACTTGGCCAGCCGACTCGCCGCCTGTATTGACGAGGCAAGCGACCTTGTAACACGCTCCAACCGCTCCCCGGAAGAATTGCTCGGAGAGGTGGTACGGGAGCGCGAGTCTAGCAACGCCTATTCCCATGTAAACGCATTTTCTGAATCACTCAGAATCACTTGAGTCTGTTGAAGAAAGTATCGAGTCTCACCTCCGCTTGGGCCACGGCCCCCAGTCGTACGAGGACCGATCCCTTGCGGCAACTAGCTGCTGAGCGAGAGCTCGATCGAGCTGCTACCCTTGTGCGCAGCGCCCGCCGACGGACCAAAACTCCGACTCTGTCCACGCGGCTCCATCAGCGGGAATCCGGATAGCTTCCCGGAAGCGGCCGGCGGTCAGGTTGTCGATCAGTGACCTCAAACGTTCGGTTTCGCTTTCGGCCGCTTCATCGCACGCATCGCATCCGCAGGTCGGGAAAGCGGTCATGCACCAGCGCCCGAAGCGGACGCGGACCCCAGGGAAGGCCGAGAAAGTGACGACGATGGGCGCGGCACTGACGTCCCGCGGCACGAGGGTTACACTCGGGCGCGCCAGTTTGCAGCCCTCCTCCAGCTCGGGGTCGAGACCATACCCCTCCGCACGCTCGGCGTCGAACTCCAGCTCCAACCGGTCCAGTAACTCTGCCGCAACGTCGTGCAAGGATGCGAATCGCGCCGGGTTTGTGACGCGCGAATAAGCTTCTAGAGGCGGGCCCTGAGCCCCCCACCGACGCCCGTTCATCTATTCCATTACTCCATTGAGTAACACGAGTCGGTAGCCCGAGTGGGATATCAGGCGGAACCTGATGTCTCATGCGTTCCACCCTCGCATGTGTTCGTTTAGGTGGACGCTATCTTGCGCACAATCCTTTCGGCGTCCAATCGGTCGCCATAATCGTCGCTTGTTGCGACGCGTCGTGCAAGATGAGCACCAATGATCGTCGCTGCTCCGTCCCCGTGACCGTGAGCTTCATGGGCTGACCGCCCGGCACGATTACGCTGACTCCCTTTTGGCCCACCTGCTTGCCTCCCGGCGTTTCCAAGCATGTCTCTCCGCTTTCGGTGTACCAAGCTTCGGGCCCAGGATGACGGTGGATGCGCGTCTTCATCCCCGGAGTCATGATCGCTTCCATGTACTGCGCGATGTATTTCGTATCGGGGCTCACCACCAACGGGCCGATTTCTGCGACACGCTCCCCGCCGGCCGGTCGCCATCCAGCCTCGCTGATCGTGAGCAGCCACACCTTCCCGAGCGCTTGAACCACTGTTCGGTCGGGGCCTTTGGACGCCTCGGCCTCGGCACGCGTCGCAAACTTGTCCAGGTGCCAGAAAATGGGCCGCTGCGGTAGCTGCCCCACTGGCTGATTGGCGATGATCCAGCACCCTATTTCGTTTGTCCGTTCGCTAACAGGCAAGCAGTCCGCGTAGACAGCTTGTGCAGATGCAGAAGGAAGCGCGGCGAGTTCAATCATACATAGAGCAGCCAAAGCCAATGCTTGATGTGCGAATCGCACCTTCGATATCCGGGAAATTGCCATTTTAGAATCCTGACCTCCGAAGCGTAACAGGGGAAAGCAGTATTGCACTCGCTACCCTCGCGTCAAGAATTTTCGCGTTGTCGCTCAGGGCGGGTGGCACACCCTTTGCGCGGGAGGAGAGTCGGCTGCTCCATCCTTGGTTTCTAAGGGTGGGGCTTTTATCCGACGGGATCGTTCGCGCGTTGACACTAGCTGCGCGTGATGAAATGCAGGTATCCCTGACCGTAGTAACGCTTCAATTTCCTGGGCATAAGAAGCAGGGCCGAAAGCCCCACCCTCCCACACCGAGGATGCCGCACCCACACAGTACTCCCGAGTGAACTATTGCAGTGGTATAATGCGCTCCTGCTGATGCCGGAGCGAGGGAGAATGCCCAAGCCCGCTGGGAAGGGTGCGCCACCCGCCAGTTCGGTGATGCTCTAAATGGGCCCTTTCCATCAACACACATTTAGAGCAGCACCGCCAGTTCCAAGAACTTGATTTGAACCTAGATTGGAGAGATGATTTCACTTCCCTGATGTCAGAATCGAAGTCCCAGAAACACCAGAGACCGCAACTGCGGGTCGTGTTTGACACGAACGTGCTCTATACGGGTTCGGCCAGCGACCTGGTTCGGCAAGAAGCGGCGAACCTGATCAAGCAAAGTATGTTTCCCGACCTTGAAATCCAGTGGTACCTCCCAGAATTGGTTCGCCATGAGAGGCAATATCAGATGCAGAAACGGGCCCTGGAACTGCTGCCAGCCATTGGGAAGGTCGAAAAGCTCCTTGGGCATAAGCTCGCCATCACCGAAGAGACCCTTCTTGACACACGTTGAAAAGGCGGTGTGTCAGCGGCAGGAGGAGCTAGGTTTACTGACCCTGAAAGTAGATTATAACAGAGTCGAATGGCATCGGGTCACCTTTGATGCACCATACAGGAGGCCGCCCTTCAAAGATGGGGAAACCGAAAAGGGCTTCCGCGACTCTATAATCGTCGAATGTTTTCTCCAGCTTGTGGCTAACTCCCCGAAGACGCCGAAGGCCTGTAGAATCGTCCTGGTGAGCGGAGACGCATTAGTCGCCCAAGCAGTGAAAGCCCGAACCGCCGGATCGACAAACACTGCAGTACTTTCAACCCTGGAAGAACTGAAGGGGTTGATCAATACCTTGGTTTCCGAAGTGGATGAGGCGTTTCTAGCGTCTCTTAAAGCAAAGGCCGAGAAACTGTTCTTTATCCCGAAGGAAGAGTCCACCTTGCTCTATAAGGAGCACATTATAGACAAGCTGAAAGAGAAGTTTGCGGCAGAGTTGGCTGCTACGCCGCCGGGAGCAACGATTCGAAAGAACGGGACGTGGACGATCAATCGGCCGAACTTCGCAAAAAAGACTGGTCAGCGGATTCAATGGACCTCAAGGATTGAAGTCGAAGCAGAGGCTTCGAAGATCGTATCTCAGGCGCCGGTGGTCGAATCCGCGTCACCGCAAACAACTCCCGAGATGAACGTATTGTCGCCTACCCCGACGTGGCTGCTCGGAAGCGGAGTCGGATCAGTACCTTTATCTAGCCTGGCGAACCTGATGAACCCGACTGTCCAGGGGATCAGTTTCCTGCCGTTGTCAGCCGGCAGGACTGTCACAACGCATAAGGGTGTTGATGTATACGAGGTCCTTTGGAGCGTGGATGTGACGACCGCCCGCGAGCTCCGCAGGCCATCAATTGACGAGATAAGGCATTCAGAGCCGACGTGGGAACAGGTTACCTAAATCATGATGACCGGGGACTAAGTCTCAGCATGGGTAAGACAAACATCCCCGATGTTGTCCAAAGAGCGCCACACCGAAGACGACCTTTCGTCCAGGATGCCGCGTCTGCTGCCAACATCTGGCACTGTGCGGGGTGCCCCTCCCTTGCGAACTGGGCAAGGTTGGGAGCGCGTGCCTCTTCACATCCCGGAACTCGTCGAATCGGCTTCGCGCTGATTGCTGATTGCTGAGCGCTCCCCATTTCAGAGCGTCAAGTAAACGATCTGGAGGAAGGAGTCGCCGTTGAAGAATCCTTTGCCCCAGTCCGGGTCGAGATCGGCGAAGGGTTTGGCGGCGATGGCTTCCTGCACGGACTTCCCGGAGGACTTCAGCTTCTGAGCGCGGTCACGCGTCGTGGAGAGCATGTCGCGGAATTTCGCGAGGTCGGCCTTATTGGCCAGCGGGCCGTGTCCGGGGACGATTTTGGTGTTGTTGTCGGCCAGCGCGATCATCTTGTTCGCGGCGGCGATCATGCCGCTGATGTTGCCGCCTGTCCCGGGGTCTATGTAAGGGTACATGCCGTTGAAGAAGAGGTCGCCCATGTGCAGGACATTGGCCTTCGTAAAATGGATGAAGATGTCCGTATCGGTGTGTGCGGGCGGAATGTGCCCGAGGGCCAAGTGTTCGCCGTTGAAATCCATCCGCATGGTGTCTTTGAACGTGCGCTGCGGCAGCGCATCGGGCGGCGACGGCTCGAAGTGCAGTCCCAGGACTTGAAGGTCGTGCGGTTCGGACATGCGCTTGGGAGTGTTCTGGTGCCCGATCACCGTCGCCCCGGCCGCGTGCAGCGACGCGTTGTTATCGGTGTGGTCGAAGTGCCAGTGCGTATCGATCGCGAATTTCAACGGAGCGTCGCCGAGGCCGTCGAGACTTTCCTTCAGCTTGGGCCAAGCGTTTGAGACGAACGTATCCACCACCAGCTTGCCGTCCGCGCCGTTGAGCACAACCACATTGCCTCCCGGTCCCGAGAGGAGAGTGAGCTTGTCGGTCAGCTTGAACGATTGCAGCGGAAAGCTGGCGAATCGCGCTCGCATCGCCGCGACTGGGTCGGCCGCAGGCGCAGCCGCCTGCTGCGCGTAGGCCGGGATCGCCGCGCCCGCCAGCGTCGCGGGAAACAGTCGAGCCAACAGCGCTCCGCCGGCAACCGCTGTGGTCGCTTGCAACATCTGCCTCCGCGTAGTCCGTCTCACAATTCGATTCGAATCCATGTCAACCTCTCTCTCTTCGATCGCGTTTTCTATTTCGATTCACTCATCGCGAGACTTGCCTGCCTAATTCGCAGGCTTGTTCGCAGGGGTATTCAGGACAGGGGCGGGAGTCGCAGGAAATTCCGCCTCATGGAAGATGCTGATCTGCCAGCGACTGTTCTCCTTGGTCATCACCACGATCATGAGACCCTTGCGCACCGGGATGTCTGAGCCATCCGCCGCTTTCGTTCCGGTGATGACGGTATCAGCATCGACGGACGCCAGCCCCGGTGCCAAGAAGCGAATACTTTTCACGGCGTCCGTGCGATGCGCGGCCCTGAGATTGCCGGTGAAGAGCGCCGTGAAGCGTTCTTCGATGGCTTTGCGCCCGTGGAGGTGAAATCCATACATGTTCGTGAAATCGGCGTCTTCGGCAAACGTCATCGCCGTGCCGTGTGCGACGTGGCCGCTGAAATTCTCGTCGAAATCGGTGAAGACCTGCTGGATCGATGCGGAATCGGCGTCAGCGGTCTTCGATTCCCCCTGCGCCCAAGAAACCTGAACCGAGAACAGGAGCACCGCAACCCCTAGCATCACGACACTACGATTCGAACCCATCGCGCCCTCCGGATACGGAATGGGATGAAGCCAGCCGACCATTGCGCGCTGCGCATGATACAACACTTCCTCTGTGACCAGCGCATCTTCGTTTTGCTGCCATCCGCACCGAAGTGGACTTGGTCGCGTGTAAACAACCAAAGAATCATCTCAAACCAGAACTCCGACCTCGAATCTCCAACCTCTGCTCTGCGCCCTCCAACTGTCTACATAAACACCCCCTTGAATTCGCCCATTCCTGTATTACGCTAGATCACGCCGCCGAAGCGGGTCCGAAGGCCTAAAGCGGTGGCATAGGACGCGGAATCCAAAACCAAATGGAACACTTGAAAAATAGATCGCACACGCGGCCAGGTAGCCTCCGACAACTCCTTTGCCTTCACCACAATTCATTTTTGCGCAGATCGCTACATTACGAAACTAAATGCCATCTAACTAGGAGAAAACAAACGAGGGGGGACTCTCCAAATCGCTACAAAATCACACTTTTCTGCAGTGCGGTGTCTGCACTCCGGTAGTCCGAGGTTTGGACTCGAAACCGGGGAAAAAGCGAACCCGCATATCGAATGCTACGGGGAAGGCCCCTTGAGCCTGCCGCACAGGCGACCGAAGGACCTGCTTTCGTTGGAACGCTCGCCGCGTTGTCCAGCGTCCAGCTTCCAGCCTCAAGCTTCGGTAGTGTCCTGATTTGATCTTGATCGAGTTTTCGAGGTTCAAGGGAACATGCAGCCTGCTAGGAGTTCCGGGCATTTCTCAGGAGGGGCAAATGATTTCTGGCGCTCACGTAATTGTCTACAGTAAAAACGCCGAGGCGGACCGCGCATTTTTCCGCGACGTCCTCCGGTTCAACTCCGTGGATGCGGGTCATGGCTGGCTGATCTTCGCCCTGCCGCCGGCAGAAGCCGCATTCCACCCGTCCGATGAGAATGGTGTCCACGAACTCTATTTCATGTGCGACGATCTGAAAGCCGAAATGGCTTCCCTCGCGAAGAAGGACGTTAAGTGCTCTGAAGTTCAGGAAGCACCATGGGGTTCCATAACGAAGATGCGGCTTCCCGGTGGAGGCGAGGTCCGCCTTTATCAACCGAAGCATCCTACGGCCTTAGCCTTAGGCTTGAAATGAAGCGCCCGTCAAATTAGGACACTACCCAAGCTTCTAGAACATTGCAGGTCGATGGCACTCGGGCGTAATATTACGGTTTAGTTCGGCCGGAAGATCACAGCGATTGGAATCTTAGATATCGAGAACGGGAGCTCGCCATGGCGCAAATCTCGCTTAAAGTGAACGGCAAGTCGCGCGTCGTCGACACCGATCCCACCACGCCGCTGCTGTACGTCTTACGGGACGACCTGGGACTAAATGGCCCGAAGTTCGGCTGCGGCCTTTCCCAGTGCGGTGCCTGCACCGTAATCATGGACGGGAAGACTGCGCGATCCTGCAGCATTCCCGTTTCCAAGGCGCAAAACCAGGACATCACGACTCTCGAGGGCTTGGGGACTGTTGCCCATCCCCACTACCTCCAAAAAGCGTTCATCGAAGAGCAGGCGGCGCAGTGCGGCTATTGCATGAACGGCATGATCATGACCGCCAAAGTTCTGCTCGACAAGAATCCTAAACCGACCGACGCGGACATCAAGCTGGCTCTGAACGATAATCTATGCCGCTGCGGCAGTCATCTGCGGGTCATTCGCGCCGTCAAGCGCGCCGCAAGAGAAAGAGCCTAAAGGAGAACCGAGATGAACGCCAACATGGACGCCAACACGGACGTTGGAACAATCTCCCGCAGGCAGATGCTTAAAGGCGGCGGCGCACTCGTCGTAAGCTTCAGCCTTTTGGGGCCGATCTCTCGATTGCTGGCCCAGACCACGGATCCCGCGGCTCTATCAAACATCGAGCCGGACGCGACATACTTGGACTCCTGGCTCGCGATCAGCCATGACGGGAATGTCATCTTCTTCACCAGCAAGGTCGACCTTGGCACCGGCGTCGTCACCGCGCTGACCCAGATCGTGGCAGACGAGTTGGACGTGCCCTTCGAGCAAGTCACGTTGGAAACCGGGGACACCGCGAAGACGATTGACCAGTTTATGACAGTCGGCAGCAGAACGATCGAAAGAGCGGGGCCGCAATTGCGACAGGCCGCTGCTGCGGCGCGCATGGAGCTGTTGAAACTCGCCTCCGCGCAGTTCGAAGCACCCGTCGAGAAGCTCACGGTCACAAATGGCATCGTCAGCGTTGCCGGTAGCCCGCAGAAGAAAATCTCTTACGGAGATCTCATTGGGGGTAAGCGCTTCAACGTGAGGATAACCGCTACCGGGAGCGGCTGGGATCTGAAAGTCGCCCCGGAAGTCAAAGCCAAGGATCCCAAGGACTATCGGATCATCGGCAAATCCGTGCCTCGCCTTGATCTGCCGCCGAAGTTTACGGGAGAGTTCACTTACGTGCAGGATTTCCGGCTTCCTGGGATGCTTCACGGCCGCGTGGTTCGCCCACCCGTGGTGAATTCGAAGCCCGCGAGCGTTGACGAGAATTCCATCAAGCAGATTCCCGGCATCGTAAAAATCGTCCAGGAGGGAAACTTCTTGGGCGTGGTGGCCGAAACCGAATGGAGCGCGATCCGGGCGGTCAAGGAACTGAAGGTGACTTGGTCGACTCCGACTACAAAGCTGCCGGCCAACCACGATGAGCTGTATGCCTATCTGAAGAACACCAAGAGCTTCCGGGATCAAGTTCCCACTGACAAAGGAAATGCGGAAGCAGCGCTCTCTCAGGCGAGCAAGACCTTCGAAGCCACGTATCGCTGGCCCTTCCAGATGCATGGCATGATCGGCCCTTCCTGCGCGGTCGCCGATGTCCAGGGAGACAAAGCAACCATCTGGGCCGGCACACAAGGCCCGTTCAGGACGCGCAAATCGGTCGCGGGAGTGTTGGGCGTGCCTGAGAAAAATGTTCGCGTCATCTACCGCGAGGGTTCGGGTTGCTACGGCCGGCTCGCCACAGACGACGCTCCGGAAGATGCGGCGCTGATGTCGCGTGCCGTGGGCAAGCCCGTGCGTGTCCAGTGGATGCGCGAGGACGAGCACGGCTGGGAGCCCAAAGGACCGGCTCAATTCATGGTGGTTCGGGCGGGTATCGATGCCCAGGGCAAAGTCACCGCTTGGGATTTCATGGACCGCAGCTTCCCCTGGACCGAAGCGCAGGGAATGCCTCTGCTGGCTTCCAGGCAAATCGGCATCAAACCCACCGGCCAAGGAAATTCGAATGGTATCGGAGGGGGCGGCGACATTTATGTTTTCGAAAACCAGAAGGTGTTGGCGGCGGGCATCCCCTGGGTGCTCGACGACCCGAATCCCCTGAGGACCAGCAACCTGCGCGCTCCGGGAGAATTGGCGCGCTGCTTCGCCAGTGAGTGCTTCATGGACGAGATCGCCTCGACCGTGGGCGTCGATCCGGTGCAGTTCCGGCTCGGCTATCTGACCACTAATAAGCGGGCAACCGAGGCTCTGCTCGCGGCGACGAAAAAGGCGGGATGGAAAGAGCGCCCCTCGCCCGCGCCGGCATCGACCGGATCGAAAGCCTCCGGAAGAGGCGTGGCGATTGGCAATCGCGGGAACACAATGACGGCGGCCGTCGCCGAAGTCGAGGTAGACAAGTCCAATGGGAAAGTGGCGGTCAAGCACATCACTCTCTCGCACGACTGCGGCTTGATTGTGAATCCCGATGGGCTCACGAATCAGATTGAGGGAAACGTCATCCAGGGAGTGAGCCGCGCGCTGATGGAGATAGTTGAATTCGACGCGTCAGGCGTCAAGAACCTCGACTGGGAAAGCTACCCGATTATCACCTATCAAGACATCCCCGATGTCGACGTCGTACTGATCAACCGCCCGGAGATGCCCGCCCTTGGCGGCGGCGAACCGTCGATCGTCGGCGTGCCCGGGGCGATTGCGAACGCGATCTTCGATGCCGTCGGTATCCGCCTGCGCGAGGTTCCTTTCACCCCGGAGCGCGTCATGGCCGCGCTCAAGGCCGGAGCGTCTCCGTCGCAGAAAAGTTGATTCGCTCGGCGCTGGACACTTCGTCGTTGTCATTCCGAGCGAAGCGCGCCGTTTGCGCTCCGGACTGGTATCCGGAGCGAGGAATCTGCTTTTGTCGGCGACCTCGCGATCATCCCGTTAAAGTTGGCCGCTTTGGCTACGGAATCAGCAAGAGCTTGCCGGTTGTCTTGCGGCCTTCGAGATCGCGATGCGCTTGCTGCGCCTCTTGCAGCTTATAAACATGAATGCGCAATTTCAATTTCCCTGCGGCAATCATCGTCAGAACATCGCCGGCGCGCTGCTCGAGTTCTTCACGAGTGGCAATGTGATGGATGAGCGTGGGGCGCGTAATAAATAATGAGCCCTTTTGTGACAGCTTGACGAGATCGAATGGCGGGACCGGTCCGCTAGCCATGCCGAAAAGCACCAGGTATCCGCGCGGGCGCAGAATGTTCAGATCCTTGTCGAATGTGCTCTTCCCGACACCATCGTAGATGACGTGGACTCCTTTTCCCTCGGTGATCCGTTTGGTTTCTGCCTCGAAGTCCTCCCGGTCATAAAGAATGACGTCGTCGGCGCCCGCTTCGCGCGCCAGCTTTGCTTTTTCCTCCGAACCCACCGTACCGATCACTCGCGCTCCGGTCCTTTTGGCCATCTGCACGAGAAGAAGTCCGACTCCGCCCGCCGCGGCGTGAATGAGCGCTGTCTCGCCCTTCTTTAACGGGTAGGTGCTGTTCACGAGGTAGTGCGCGGTCATGCCTTGAAGCATGGCAGCGGCCGCTTGCTGGTCGGTTATCCCCTGGGGGATTCGAACAACGCGGTCGGCAGGCACGGCGGCGTATTCCGCGTAGCCGCCCAAAAACCCTGTATAAGCGACGCGATCCCCCGGTTTGACCGACTTCACTTCCGGGCCGGCATCGCTGACGATCCCGGCGGCTTCCTGGCCATCGACGAATGGCAACTGCGTCGGATACAGGCCTTCGCGAAGATAGACATCGATGTAATTGATGCCTGCCGCCGAGATTTTTACTACCACCTCATTTGGTTTTGGCTTGGGGACAGGAAGATCCACAAGCGTGAGAACTTCTGGTCCACCGCTCTTTTGAACCTGCATCGCTTGCATCGCATCACACCTCAACAAGTCGTCCGATGAATAATTCGGGGCGTAATCATACCTGACTTCACTGCTGCAATGAATGGCCGAACTTCTGTTGGGCACCGGAGGCGACGAGGAATCTGCTTTTTCCTGGGCGCTTGGAGAAAAGCAGATTCCTCGCTCCGCTCGGAATGACCGCGCGGGCGACCCTCAGCATCCTGTCAAAACCCGATAGGCAATACGTCAAGCTGGCGCACCCAAACGTTGCCAGCATTCTCGATGATGTAGACGATCGCGTCGGCGACCGCTTCGGGTTCGAGGTAGCCTTCGTACTTCGGGGTCGCGATGTTGGTCTTGGTCCCGCCTGGCGCCAGAAGACTTACTTTCACGCCGTTCTTGCTGACTTCCGCCGCAAGTGCTCTTGAGAAGGCAAGTATCGCCGCCTTCGACGCGGCATAAGCAGTCGTGTTGGGATGGGGATCGACCGCCATGCGTGAGCCCACGTTGATGATAGTTCCCTCCCCTGCAGTAATCATTTCCGCGAGCACTGCCCGGGTGAAATGCACCGTGCCCATGACGTTGACACTGAACATCCGCAGCCATTCCGCGGGCTCGATCTCGAGGAAGGGAGCAAAGCGGCCGATGCCCGCGCAATTCACCAGCACCTTCGCTGCGCCGAACTTCTTGCGAATCTCCTGACAGGTGCGCGTAACGGCGGCTCCATCGGTGACATCGCAGGTGAAACCGGCAGTGCCGGGGGAATTCTTCCGGCACACATCGACGACCTGGCCAAGGTTTTCAGCGTTGATATCGACGAGCGCGAGCGGGCGCGATTTCCTGGCAAGCGCCTCTGCGGCGGCATGGCCGATGCCGCTCGCGGCGCCTGTCAGGATGATGACTCCATCGTTCGGCATTTTCATCGTCTACGCGGTGCGCTTTTCAAGATGTGGCGCGAGTAGTTTCTCCGCCGTGCCTCCTAGAATTGCTGCTACGTCGGGTGCTGCCAACCCGATTTCTTTTATAAAGTTGACACAAAGCTTCATTTCATTGCGCCAGTACGGGTAGTCCGTGCCGAAAAGGACCCGGTTCACGCCGAAGCAATCGCAGGAGTCACGCAGCGCGGGCGGATGTCCGTTGACCGTGTCGCACCAGAACGATCGAGCCAACACGCTGGGCTTTTCCGAACCCTTCGGCATGAACATGCCAGCCTGGAGATCGAGACGTCGAATGAGGAAGGGCAGGGCTCCACCGAGGTGCGGGACAATGATCTTCATGTTTGGATATCGAGCCGGGATGCGGGCCTTCATCATTTCCAGCAAGCAAACGGTGTCTTCAAAAGGCGCGCCAACGGGCCACGTAAGTCCCGCTTGCGCAATACATGAGGAGCAGGCGCCTACTCCCGTGGGGTGAATAAACATGATGGCGCCGCGCCGATCCAATTCCGCGAAAAGCGGATCGAAGGCGGGATCGGCGATGGACTTGCCACGCACAGTGGTCCCGACAGTAGCGCCAACCATCCCGAGCTCGTCCATCCCGCGGGCGAGCTCTTTCAACGATGCATCCATGTGCGGCAGTGGGAAAATCGCAAACACCTTGAAGCGTTGCGGATATTGGCGGGCAAGGTCGGCGCAAAGATCGTTGGCCAGCCGCGTCGCTTCCACCGCGTTCTGCTCGTTCTCCAAGTATGGGAACTGCGGGGGAACCGAAAGCACCTGCATGTCGATGCCCGCCTCATCCATCACGCGAAAACGAAATTCGAGATCACCGGGCACTTTGTCCGCGAAGCAATTTCTGGAGATAGCTGTCCCGGTTTCAGAACCGCCGAAGCGGTCGAGCAAATCGAGATACTCGATGGGGTAGTAATGCGCGTGAATATCGACGGTTTTAGAAATCTTCTCCACTCGAGGTGACTCCTTCAGATTCAGCGATGGTCCGGCGTTCAGAATTCCCGCCGCAAGAACAGACTGTAGGAATGTCCGCCGCGGAACCTGGCCATTTATTTTAACAGCGCTCATAAGCGGCTCCCCCTTTGCATGTTTGCAATGCTAATTCGGTGGCACGATCGGCAGAAGCAAATACGGCTGGCGGTCCTCTCCGGCGTGAAGCGTCGTCCGTCCGCCGAAGATTTCCTGGGGACGATCGCTCGGGTCGTCGTGCAGGAATGGCCCGCAGCCTTTCAGCTCGTTCTTGAAGTTCGACAGCTTTCCGCCGCTGACCGGGTATTCGTAATCCTTGCCTCGGATCGTGAGGCCGATCCGGTAGTCTACTGGAACGACGATGCTGGTCGGCCAGATCTCAATGTCCAGCTCGACCACCTCGTTCCGGCGCAGAGGCTGGCGCTCATCATGCGGGTGAAAGGGGCGCCACGGCAAGGACAGCGCGGGATCGAGCTTCCGGTGCGAGGCGCGCAGCCAGCCTTGGCCAATGGGCGTGTGGGGATCGATTGCGCCCTGGAACACAATCTCGCGCAAGTCGGGCGTAAACACGCGCAGCACGACGAAGATGTCGGCATCTTCGGTAGAGGACGACGCGAACAACTGCACCGCCGATGGGCCTGTGATCTCAGTCTCAGCTTGGAAGGGTCGCGAGAGAAAGGTAAGGCCGTCGCCCATGGCGTCGAAAGTCCGTGTGGAGGTCTGCGCCGGCGGCTCGAGGACCAATTCGTCCGCGGCCAAATCGAGATAGAACTTCGTCCACCGCGTTCGCGCGAGAGGCCACTCTCCCTCGGCGCGCTCTTCGAAACGGTCCGGATGACGCACCTGCAGGAGCACGCGCGGCTGCTGATCCCAGCCATTCTTCTCGTCTTTGAGGAAGTAGTCGAAGAACCGCTTCTGCAGGGTGCGGCCGTAATCGGTGTAAAAGTGGGTCCAGTGCTCGAGTCCATGCGCCTCAAGCCACTTCTGCGTAGAAGCCGCGCGCACGAAGCCCTCGAAATTGCCTCGCGGATGCAGCCCCTGTCCACCCCAGTTCGCGGCGGAGAGGAACGGCACCTTGACCTTCGACCAATCGGCCGAGCGCGCCCGGTGGTAATCGTCGTCCAAAGGGTGCGCGCGAATCTCTTTACCCAAGTCGGAGTGGTCGGCGGCCAACTCCGCTTCCGATAGCGTTTCGGGTCCGGACACCAGATCGCCCGTCGCCCGGCTCCGAGGTCCGCGTTGCCCCAGACCGTAGCGCACCGTCTTCACCTGCATGTCATACCAGTTCGCGAAGAATGTGCTGAGGATGCCGCCGTGGCGGGTCATGTCGCGGTACCAGTCGGCGGCTCCCTCCCACACGCAGATGGCCGCCAAGTGTGGCGGGTCGAGTGATGCGACGAGCCACTGGTTGATGGCGTAGTAGGAGATGCCGCTTAGCCCGACCTTGCCGCTGCTCCACGGCTGCGTTCCTGCCCACTCGATGCACGCAAAGAGGTCGAGCGTCTCGCGCGGAGAAAAAGGGTCGACGTAGCCGGGGGAATGCCCGCAGCCGCGGCTGTCCACGCGCACGCACGCGTAGCCGTGCGGCACCCATTTCTCCGGGTCCACAACTTCCCAATTCTGATAAAGATTGCTCGAGCCTGCTGCGACGTCGGGGTGCTGCTGGGTCATGCGCTCCCAGGCGCTCGGATAGCCTTCCTGGAAGGCAAGGCCCTTGGCGTAGGGTCCGTAGCTCAGCAGGACGGGGTAGCCGCCCTCTGCGACAGAGCAGAAGACGTCCGCCCGCAAGACGATGCCGTCGTCCATTGCGATCGGCACGTCCCAGTCAATTCTCATGCCCTTGCGAACTTCACTCTTTGCCTGTGTTTCGGGTTTCTGAGCCATGTCGTCTACTCTTCGTTCCTTTCGCTCAAGCCGGCAACGGTTTGCCCTTGGTCTCAACTCCAAAGGGCAAAAGCAACAGCCCTACGACGAATGCAAAAGCCATCAGAGCCACGGGAGTACCAAGAGTTTGAAAGTGCCGAATTCCGATGCCCACGAGAAAAGTAAACCCGGCTGCCGCAAACCGTCCTATGTTCGTGGTAAAGGCAAAAGCGCTGGCGCGGCATTCTGTTCCATACTGCTCGGGCAGCCAAAAGGAATACACGATGAAATTGGCTCCGCCGACGCCGAGAAGGAAAGCGCATACCATGAACCACTGGACGGCGTCCGTTTGCATGTAAAAAACACGGCCGAACGCCATCCAGATTGAGACGCCCATGACGGTATAAAAAATGCCCAAGGTGATCCTGCGGCCCAGCCGTTCGGCAATCAAGGGAACAACCAGAGCCGCGAGAACCGTTCCGATCCCAAGCAGCGCTGACGAATAAGAAGCGAGTCGCGCGGCGTTCATCGCTGTCCGACCCTCCCTCCCTGCGATGAATGTCATCGCCGCGGGGGTGTAAACCGACCCAGCCCACAATCCAATAAGGGAGACGATCAAGTAGCTGGAGTTGAGGATGGTTCGACGGCGATACTGCGGCGAGAAAAGCTCGAGAAAGGAATGGTGCATCCTCCACTTCTCGCCGAGCTCCGATTGTTTCTTCTCCCAGCGAGCCGGTTCCTGGACGTTGTTGCGAATGTAACCGATCAGCAGCGCGGGGGCTCCGCCCAATGCAAACATATATCTCCAGCCAAGACGGCTGCCGATAAAGTAGTTGGCTGCCGAGGCGAGAAAAAAACCAACATAGTAGCCTGTGTGCATCAATGCCGCGCCCATCGTCCGGCGCTCCTCGGGCCAGTCTTCGGAGACGAGCGCCGCGCCGATCGACCATTCTCCTCCAATGCCTACACCCGCCAAGAACCTGCATACAGCAAGAGTCCAAATGCCGGTGGCGAACGCGGCGAGCAAAGTGAAAAGCGAAAAGGAGAGGATGCTGAACATCATCGTGCGCACCCGACCGAATCGGTCAGCGATAGGCCCCCAGACCAGAGATATTCCATAACCAATCATGAACAGAGCGAAGAGGAGTCCGCCGTAGAAACCCACATTGGCGGTCGTGGCAGCAATTCCGGACCTAGGCAAGAGATCGCGCAACGCCGGGACCAAAACGAGGGAGTAGATGAAGGAGTCCATGCCGTCCATGGTCCACCCACTCCATGCGGCCCAGAAGCTGCGCACCTGGTTGCGGGTTAGCCGGGGTCTGGGTGGCGGAGAGTTCACTCGGAGCTTTTCGTTAGAGTTCCTGTTGTCTCGGTTGACTTCACGGGGTAAAGCTTCTGGACGCGTTTGACGGAATCAATCCCGTGCGGCTACTGGACCGAAAACGCGAGGAGCACGTTGCCGGGCTTGCCAGCACCGAACACATAGCCTGACCCCACGAAGAGCATGCCACCAGCGACCGTCGGGCCTGGAGCCCCCATCGAGCCGCCCTTCGCAGCCACGCCGTTCACAGTCTTGAATTCCTGCGCCGTGCTGTAGTCCCACAGAAGGTGGCCATCGTCGGTTGAGAACGCACGCAGCACTCCGTCCCAGCCACCTGAAAAAACCACACCCGGAACGGCGGTGAGGGCGGCGGTTTGCCCTGCAGGTTGACCTCCCGGGCGCTGTCCCTCGAGCGGCGTAAACCATTTCCGCTCGCCCGTCTTCAGTTGCACTGCGGCAATGCCGCCGCTTCGCAATCCGAAATATGCATTTTGCTCGTCGGCGGCCCCGCCGAAGGTGATCATGCCCAAGGCCAACTTTTCCACGAGCTGCGCCTTCCACACCAACGCTCCCTTCCGATCGGGATCGTGGGCCCAGACCATCCCGCTTTTCTGCCCTGCGATGAGGACCCGGTGCCCGTCCGGGAGCGTCCGCAGGATCGGCGAGGAGCCGAAATCGTAGTCAGGTCCCAAGTCTTTGGGGCAGTTTTCAGAAGGACCCGCCGGATTGGGCGTCCCTCCGCTTCCGCAGCCCACGATCCAGGCGTCGTTCTCGGTATCCTGAACCGACCATAGAACCTTGCCCGAGGCCATGTCGAGGGCCATGACGGCGTCGGTGGTCTTGCCGGCGGGTTCGGTATAGGAATCGCCCGTGCCGATATATAGAGCGTGGTGTTTGGGGTCTATGGTCGGCGAACTCCAGACCGCACCGCCCGCGGGCGCCCAACGTTGCACGCCTTTTGGACTCTTTCCAACGAGCTTCGGCGCGTCGGGAATGATGTAGGTCTTCCAGATTTGCCGGCCGGTGTTGGCGTCTAGGGCCACAATGCTGCCGCGAAACGTGCAGCAGGGATACGTCATGCTGAGGCCGGCGGCACGTTCCTCCGACGACGCCAGCGGGACGTACAGACGGTCCGCATAAAGCGTGGGGGATCCGGTGATCTGCGCAACCGGGTGGTCTTCGATGCTGACCTTCCAGAGCAGTTTTCCGGTGGCCGCATCCAGCCGGTACATATTTCCTTTCATATCCCCGAAATACGCAGCGTACTTCACGGCGCCCTTGCCCTTTACCGGCGCGATGCTGATGGCATTGCGCATGCCCACATCCGCCTGAAACGACCAATAGACACAGCCTGTAGCAGCATCGAGCGAATAGACCGCGCCGGTATCGGAGCCGATAAAGACGCGGCCGGCCGCGATGGTCGGCTGGCTATACGCTTCCTCGGCACCAGGAAGGCCGAAGGACCACTTCAGCTTCAGTTTTGGCACCTGGTCGGCCGGCAGGCCTGCGACGTTTGCCGGCTGATAGCGCGCGTTCGCGGTGACGTCAGCACCCCAACCATTCCATAGGGGGCTGGCTGATAGATCGCCCATCGGAGGATTGCTCGGGCACCGGTTCGGCATCACCTGGGCGTCGCTGATTTCCGCCACGCCAAGTTTCCGGCCACCGAGATATGCTGCGATAAGCCGCTTCTCGTCATCGGTCGGCGCTTTGGCCTCTTCGTGAGGCGGCTTGGAGAGCGCTGCGTAAACCGCTTCTGCCGTCATCTTCCGAAGCTTCGATGCATCGGGCGTCGCCTGCGCGGCGTTGGGGGCTTGGTGGCAGCTCACGCAGTGTTGCTCAAACAATCGAAGCCCTACCGTGCCCTGCGCAAAGGCCGAATTGGCCAAGGGCGGAAGCGTTACGATTAGTGCGGCTAGGAATAATCGTTTCATCGAGAAGGCTCCTATTTAGACGTAAGCATCGAATTCTCCTCCCGGGGAGACGAAACTGGAAGGACGCGGCAGGCAGGAGTCTAGTTTCCGAGAAAAGAGATGTCAATGCGCGCGGGGATAGCGGATATGCGATCAAAAGGCGTCCTCCCCGCCCGGCTCGGAGATCTCGTCGCCCTGCGCCAGTTTGCAGTAACGTCCGGCCTCCAACCGCTGGGCTCGGCGTAAAGCTCTGGAAAAACCCAGTCACTGAAAGGCATAATTCATACACACGCGGGAGGACCACACATGAGACGCGCTGTCGTCCTTCTTCGGTCCATCATTCCAACAGACCCGGCGCAGTTGCTGTTTCTTTGCGGCTCCATCTTTTTGTTGATCGCGCACCAGCTTCGATGGTGGCCTGCTGGGGTGTCCCCCATGGTTCGTCATGTCGGCCCTGTATCACTCTACGGGTTTGATGACGCCATCGCGCGGAGTATTTATTTCTGGATCCCGCTTACTTGGTGGTGTGGAGTCCTGCTGTTTATCGGCGGGACTGCCGGACTATATTTTTGTTTGTGGCCGGGAAGCCGTCCGGTCCGACGCATCTTGGTGTTTGTATGCTTGCCCGGTTTTTGGGCTGTCAGCGTGATTTGCGGTCGTTTCCTGTACCTCGCACGAGACCCGGCCTTTCCTCTTCTGGACGCCTCGCGCGTCGGGGGAGCGCGCTGCGCACAGTGCTCTGGCGACACTGTGGCAACTCGGCCCCGGGTTGCACTTCAGCATAGCAGGATTGCTGCTGGTCTCGATCTTCCTCTCGCGGATGGTATTTGGCATAGCCTCTCTTCCGCTCTCGCTTTCGGAGTCGGCGGTTCCGTCTTCAGATAGTCGTGATCAATGGACTCGTATCTGGCTTTGATTTTGTTCTACATGACGACGCTCTTTCTTGTACGTCTCATCGTCGGGCTCCCGTTCCTTGGGCTGTATTATTTACTGCCGAGCTACCGGACTTCCGGACCGGTGAGCTGGATCTTTTGGCTTCAGGAACCGCTCGAGAGTGTGCTTATCGTCGGCGCCGCCGCGTGGGCGGTGGGAAATGATCGCTGGAAATCCCTGCGACAGTTTTTACGGGTGCCGCGAACGAACTACCTAGGGCTCGGGCTCGTTATTCCTGCTGGAATATGGACGTTCATTCCACTGGTCACATACTTGCACGACAGGGTTGTCTGGGCGGGGGTGGGCTTTGGCAAGGTTGCACCTCCGTGGCTGAGCTCCTACCTCGCATTTCCAGCGCGTCAGCTATTCTTAAGTTTCATACCGGCGGCATTCTTCGAAGAGATTATGTGGCGTGGATATCTTCAGCCTCGATTCGTTAAAAGATACGGCCTCTCTCGCGGACTGGCTCTGCTGTCGATCGCTTGGGGCGCGAGCCATTTTCAAAAGGATTTCGGCCCGGGCTTCACAGACGGCTGGGTGTTGTTCCAACTGCTCTGGCGCTTGGGCGCATGCGTCGTACTTAGGATTCGTGTTCGGCTGGCTGACGCTGCGTTCAGGTTCTATCCTGCCTGCTGCTCTCGCACACGGCCTCGACAATGTGCTAAGGGTGAGCGGCATTGACCATCATCCTCCACTCGAGAGCCTGATAGGAATTGTGTTGTGGGGCTTGGTCGCGTGCGTCTTGTTCCGATTTTGGCCGCCGCCCGTGGCGAACGAGATCTGCACCGAAAGTCTTCCCTTAGCTCCCGAACCTCAGACGTAGGTTACAGACCTGCGACCCGTGAGGCGGGACTGAGTCGCAGCCGTTGGGACTGCGGGAGACAATGAATGAAACGCACATCCTGAATGCAATCGATAGGACGGGAGGGAAAATGAAGGAAGAATACGAAAAGCTATACCAAAACGTTCTTGTCGCTCTCAGGGAGCGTTATGAACGAGTTCACGCTATTGAAAGCTTCCAAGATAATCCTGCTGTGACATTCGAACTTGACAGGGTCTATGAAGCGGAATTGGAGACCCTACATGCAATCGAGGAGAAACTCAAAGTCCGAAAGCAGGTAGCTTTAGTCGGTCACAAACTGTGAGAACCTGATTGCTGGGCTTCACGCTTAGCTCCTTTTCTAGCTCCAAGAAATAGGCGCTCTCCGGCACCGGGCTGTTCGGATGTCCGCGGCAAATTTTAACGGGAGATGCTCCGCAAAGGCATCCGGAGTGCAAGAGGCACACTTCGTTCCGCAGACGCTTCGGGAACGCAGACGACGCGCTCAGTATGACAGGCGCGCGCGGGGCGGGTTAGGGAAGTGTAGCGGCTGGCATGGCCGCACAGCCAAGAGTGACTGTGCCACACACTCTTCACTTGGTGGCCAGTTCGTTGTGTCCAGGGGAGGAGAAGCGTACGATGCCCAAGCCGGAGATCCAAATCGGAAATTCCAGGTCGAAGGAGGAAGACGTCATGAGCGCTACATCTGTGGGCACAATCGTGAAAAAGTCAGTGGGTTGGTCCATTGGGCTCAGCATCCTGATGATCCTGGCTGGTTTTCTAGCTATCGCGGTACCTCAGGCGGCGGGAATCGCGGCGAATTTATTGGTCGCCTGGCTGCTTATTTTCAGCGGCGCGGCCCATCTGGTGTTTGCCTGGCACACGCGCACCACCGGCGGAATTCTCTGGGAGCTACTGCTGGGCATTCTCTATGTTTTCGTTGGCGGCTACCTGTTGTTTCGCCCTGTGGCCGGCTTGGCGTCACTCACGCTCGCACTCGCGATCTATCTGTTTGCCGAGGGAGTCTTGGAACTTATCTTGGGGTTCCGGCTCCGCCCCATGCCGGGCTCGGGCTGGCTGTTATTCGACGGAATCATTACCCTGATCCTTGGGGTCATGATTTGGAGGACGTGGCCATCGAGCACCGAATGGGTTATCGGCACACTGGTGGGGATCAGCATGCTCTTCAGCGGGATCTCTCGCCTGATGCTTTCTCTGGCGGCGCGCCGCCTGGTCGCCAAGTTGGCTTAAGCACTCGGCCCGGCAGCACGCAAATCGCCGGGTGAAGATCGCCGCCCGGGGCGCCGGCAATTCAATTTGAATATCCGCGTTGAAAAGGACATGGATGCGGTGAAGGCTTTTTGCGAAAGATGAGATGGTAATGCGCATTTCCGGGGTGCGGAGCGAAGAATGGGAGGCATGATCCCGCTCGGGGATGCGTCGCGGCGCCCCGTACATCTTCCCGTCGTAACGGCCTTGCTCATCTTGGTGAACGGGTTCGTTTTCGTGCTGGAACTGATGGGCGGGGATGCATTCGTGGCCAGGTGGTCGGTGATTCCTGCGGACATTGTTGCCGGCCATCACTGGATCACGATTTTGACAGCGATGTTCATGCACGGAAGCTGGATGCACATCATCGGCAACATGGTGTTCCTGTGGGCCTTTGGGCCCGAGATCGAAGACGCGATGAATCCTTTGCGGTACCTGGTGTTCTACCTGGTTGGCGGGCTGGTGGCCATGCTGGCGCAAGTGGCGGCGAGCCCCGCTTCCACGGTTCCCAACCTGGGAGCGAGCGGCGCGATTGCGGCGGTGATGGGCGCGTTCCTGGTGACCTACCCTCGCGATGAAATTCGCACGCTTCTATTTGTGCTCTTCTTTGTGCGCGTCACGTTTATCCCGGCGGCGCTTTTGATCGGGTTTTGGTTCCTCACACAACTTTTCAATGCCGGCGCGGTGGCCACCGTGCAGTCGGGCGGGGTCGCGTACCTGGCTCACGTCGGGGGATTCATCTTTGGGGCCGTCACCGCACGACTCTTTGAGGATCGCAGGCGACTCGCCGAGGAGTGAGGCCGCTCCGCAAAACCATCCGGAGTGCAAAGGACGCACTCCGTTCCGCAGACGCTTCCGGAACGCAGACGACGCGCTCAGCAGGACAAGCGCGCGGGACGGGGACCGGGCTAGTGCCGTTCCAACTATTTTCCACTAAGCTTCCGAGGCGGTATGCGCCCGGTTACGATGTGTCGCCCGCGCACCATCATGGTCAAATAGTTCGAACGGTACTAGTTGCTGGGCTTTGCCATCACCTCTTTTTGTAGCTCCAGGAAACTGGCGTTGTCCTCGCAGATCAATTCCATGAGGGTCCACTTTGGGCGCAACTGGAAGAATTGCTGGCCGGTCCAGGGCTTCGTGTAGGCCTTCGGGTCGTCGAAGGTCATGTCGATCTGCAAGGTGTCGTGGTCCACGCGGCGGATACGCTCGACGAGATGGAGCTGGTCGGAATGCGGATGACCGCCGCGATCGAGCCAGGTTTTGTCGTTGAAGTTGGTGGTGTCGACTACCAGCGTGTCGCCCTCCCACTTGCCAATCGAGTCTCCCATCCAGGAGGGAGGCAAATTCTCGTTATGCCCTCGCCCATCGGTATAGATTTGGCGCACGAAGTGGTCGAACTCGAAGAGCATGATCACCCGGCCGGGAATCTGAATGATCTCCATGGGAAAAGGGTGAAGATAGATGCGCGGCACCCCGGGCGGGGCACACCCGACCGCGTCGCCGGTCGTTGGATTCACGGGGTCGTTCGAATCCCCGACAGCTCTCGGGCCGTAGGAAGGCTTGTTGGCCTTGAATTTCGCCTCTGCCCAGGGCGTCATGGGAGCGATTTCTTTGCTGAAGGTATACGATGCGTACCCACGGGAGCCTGGGGGCGGGTGTTGCCTCCAAACTCCGGAAAAGTCCGGTGCGGGGGCCGCGGTCTGGGCTTTTTCGCCTCCGGACTGTTCCGCAGTCTGAGCGAGCGCAACGCACGAGAAGGCGAGCACCGCCACCATCGCAAGGATTAAAACCATTACGCGATTTCGCATTGAAACTCCTCAGCGTGTCATTCCGAAAAGCAGATTCCGCGCTCCGCTCGGAATGACAACGTCAGTGACCCTTCGGCACTCTGCGCGATGGCGCGGTTGAAACCGCGACCCACAAGGCCCAAGCATTCCTGCAGACCTCGCTTTGCCCAAACCGGCCGACCGGCTTGCATGACGAGCGGTGCGCTCACACTAGCTCCGTCTGACAACCTACTTAGTTATCCCCGCCGCTCTCGACGATCTCTTGGCCGCTGGCCAAGACCATCTTCTGAAAACGCAGGACAGGCGCGCCGTTCTTGGCGCGAAAACCGCTGATGGTGATTTCGTCGCCCGGCTTCACGGTATTCTTGGTCCAGCCGGACCGGACCAGATGGTTCGGACTGGTGGCTTCAGCTTGCCAGTGTTCGACCTCGCCTTTGTCGTTCTTCACGTCGAAGAGAATCAGCGTATGGGGATTGATGAACTGAAAATCCGTTACGGTTCCCTTCAGCGTGATCGCTTTGGTCATGTCGTAGTTCGCCGTTCCGTGGTGTGCGAATGCGGACCCTGAAGCTGCAAGAAGAGCTGCAACCAGCACGAATAAGGTTAATGGCTTAGTTCGCAAAAGCCACCTCCAGAAATGAATTCGAGCACACCCTCAGCAGATTCCCATTGTGTTCCACGGGTTTGAGCGCATCCGTACATTAAGGACGAAATTGCCCGGTCATTGGTTTCCCTAAAATGATCCATGAAAATCTTTGCAGGGGCAAGGGCTTTGGCAGGCCGGCAGGTTTCGGAGCCGCGGCGAAAACTTGATTGAAGCAGGTACAGCACTCAACGCGCTGTCCGCTTGCCTGAGATAGCTTTGCCGGAGTAGAATCCGCCTCCGCGTGTGACCCTACTTCCAGGAGGAATGTATGAAACCCTTCGTCGCGTACACGTTGGTTATGGGTGTTGCGTGCGGTGCCATGGTGGCGGCGCTGACGAGCAGGCCGGTTGCCGCGGCGGATGACGATGAAGCAGTGGTTCAGAGCGACCATGCTTTCGTCGAGGCCATCGGGAAAGCCGACAAAGCCGCAGTCGGTAAGCTGCTTGATGCGAATTTCATGTGGACGGACTCGGCTGGAAAAACCCTGACGAAGACGCAGGTCCTACAGAACTTGCCCACGCCCAAGACTGGCTACAACACCGAAGGGAAAGAGTGGACCTACGGCCAAGTCGGAACCGTCCAAGTTGCCAGCGGAAAAGTACACGTGTTGCGCGTATGGGTGAAGCGTCCTGCGGGCTGGCGGGCGCTCGTCTATCAGGAGGTCACGCAGGCGGACACAGCGCAAACGCCTGGGCCTAGCACAAACGATTGCGTGAACCCCTGCAAGGAGGTGCCGTACAAGCCGAAGAACGAAGCGGAGAAGGGAGTCATCCTTTCGTGGCAGCAGTTGGAGACGGCGGTCACGGGCCATGACCCGAACGCGTGGTCACCGCACTTTGCCGACGAGTTTGTGCTGATCGCTTCCGGCGGCACCCAACCGACCACCAAGGCAGACCGGATGGCACAACTTACCAAGCCTGGAGCCGGTCCCGCGCCGCCCGGATTAGATTGGGCGCGCATGTTCGATTTCGGAGACACGGTGGTGATGGTGTCGCAAAGCAAGCCTTATAGCGGCAAGCCTGCGCACATCAGCCGCGTGTGGATCAAGGGAACGGACATGTGGCAGATGGCGTTCAGCTATCAAACGACGATTCAGGCTGCCCCCGCTGCCGCACCCAAATAGGGATAGAGGTTTCTGGAAGCGACTACGATTCCGTTACCAGTTGCTTTGCGGCCCAGTCCGGGAGGACCGGTGGACGCAGTTCGCGCGGGCCCCCGGCATTCGAAGCCTGGGTATGGCCCGTGCCTTCCACCATTTCGCGCTTGGAGTTAACCGCCGCCTGATACAACCTGTAAGCTCCTTGCGGATCCATGATGCGGTCATCCTTGCTGTAGCCGATCAGCATCGGGCATTCGATGCGGCTCGCTGTTCCCTCGAGCGTGTATTCAGCAAGTTTCTTCCGGGCATCTCCGAGATCCCTCGCTCCGATAATCCAGCGCACCCGTTCTTGAATGGGAGGAAAGTAGTCAAAAAGATCCTGCTGCAAATTGTAAGACCCGCTCCACATCAGCGCAGCCTTAATCCTCTTTTCCCCACTGGCGACCCTCGGCGTTCCGTAGCCACCCATACTGATTCCTAGCATCCCGATGCGATTGGCGTCCACGTCCGGCCGAGTCTCGAGGTAGTCAATCATGAGCTTGCCGATTCTGTCGCTGTCGGGCGGGAGGTGCAGATCTTTCAAACGAAGCGATCCTCCTTGGCCGGGGAAATCTACCGCCAAGAAGGCCATACCCCGGGCTGTGTAGGCGCTGCCGATCCCCAAAATAGTGGCCTCCGCCATCGTATCCGCGCCTTGAAAGGCAATCACTGTGGGGAAGCGTTTCCCCGCCGGGGCGTTCGGCTTTCTGAAATATCCGTCGAGGGTCTTCCCTTCATAGCTGATCTGCACACGCTCAAACGGAGGTTTTGTCAACTGCCAAGCCTTGTCGAAGGTCTCGCGCATTTTTTTGTAGGTTGGGAGCATGCGCGGCTCACTCTCCGGCTGCGGCCAACACGCTTCCCGATAGAAGTTCGAAGCCCGAAGGTAGTATTCATTCGCTGTAACCTTCTGCGCTTCGCCCGCGAACTTCTCGGCTAACTGTTCGTTCTTCTGCGCCACTCGAGTCCATTCCGTGATCCAGGACTCGAGATCGAATGGCTTCATGCGATGCGCCACTTCGAGTTGATCCGGGTCGCTGGTATAAATCGTGGCGGACAGCCGGATTTCCAACTGTCCTCCTCCGGGCAGTCCTTTGGCGGGATAGAGTTCTTCCTCGGCCCTTCCGCCAACCGTTCCCATCTTCCCTCTCTCCGGGCCGGCATCTTGGCCAAGAGCAGGCGGAGTCAACACTTTCGAAAACGCCGGAATCCCCGCGGAGATTAATCCCCATTTGACCCACGCTCTTCTGCTTAGATTTGACAGCGAGCTCATGGTTTCCCTCCTTTTTCTCTGAATATATCCCTCCGCTCGGGTCCGGTTTCAGGACTCCGGTCGAGTCCACCGGACCCAGAAATCGGAGATGACAGAGAAACTACTCTTTCAGCGTCCTGCTAACGGTTACAAAAATTCTATTTTGGTCCTTGTGCCTCCCCTTGCAGCTTTCCCTCCGGGTGCTGCTTCCAATAGTCGATGAAGCCGATGACGTCCTGGTTGAACTGCTCCGGATACTCCCGATACATGAAGTGGCCGGCATTGTTTTGGATGATCATGCGCACCTTTGTGTTTTTGGCGGCAATGACGTCGAACAGCGCCAATTCTCGCTGCATCTTTGCGGTCTCGTCGTTCACGCCCCAATCGAGCACGTCGTTCTTGGCGGCATACAGCAGCACCGGCATCTGAAGAACGCCTTCGTTTTTCACGCGATCCAACATCTTCTGCCGGTAAGCCGGGAACTCCTTGGTGCGCAGTGGCTCGCCAGCGCCGGAGTTCAGTTTTGCGCGAGCTTCTTTCGTCTTCGGCTGACTTGCCATAAACGCGTCCGCCTCCCAATACTCGTCGTCGAAAGTCGTGGGCAGCCAAGCGAGAATTGTTACTCTGCACTTCAAACCCTCGTATTGAGATTGATCCGGACATTTCGGCAAGGTGGCGTCCAGCTTTGTGGGCCCGGAAATCGCGCTCGGGTCTTCCGGACCCGCAGCGATGATAGTCAGGGTCTTCACGACTTCCGGATGCTCGATAGCCATGAAGAGCGCGATCCCGCCACCGGCGGAATGACCCACCAAGTGAACGGGACCGAGCTTCAGACTCTGAATGAACTGGTAGATGAATTCAGCCTCGGCGGGATAGTTGTAGTCCTTGTCGTCGGGCGGATTGGCCGTCATGCCGCTGGCGAGGCGGTCCACCGCGAAAACGTGGAAGCGCTTCGCCAAGCCGGGAATGTTCCTGGAAAAGACGTTCGCGGTGGACGATCCGGCCATCGATCCGCCATGAATCATCACCATCGGCTCGCCCTTGCCCATTTCGTAGCAACGCGTCCTCACTCCTTCGACATCCACAAACTTGGCCTTCAGGCCGCCAATCGAGGCATCTGGATTTGCGGCTGGAGATGCAGCAACTTGTCCGCCAAGGAGCGCAAACAACAGCGCAGCGGCGAGCGGCGCTGCTTTGAGCGCCAGGGTCCAGCGCGTGCGGTGGCGCACGAGCACAGACCCTTCGTCAGTGTCATGCCTGATCGGCATTTTTCGTCCCCTCCTCTCTTCCGGAATGCGCTACATCCGGTCTTCGCTGCTGTCGTCGCCTCACTCGGGTGACTGTCT
The DNA here is from genome assembly GCA_049644285.1 of Candidatus Acidiferrales bacterium. Lineage (GTDB taxonomy): Bacteria > Acidobacteriota > Terriglobia > Acidiferrales > UBA7541 > CAVRXT01. The sequence continues at coordinate 79,135 of JBARRP010000107.1, forward strand.
GATAGAAATTCTATTGGGATTCTTCATTGCGCCGGCTTCAGTTTCGAGAGCGCCGCGTGGTAATAGGAGAGGTCGTAGTATTTGTCGGGGGCGGGCGGCTTACCGCCCCACGAACCCTCGACTTCGGCTCGCAGCTTGAGTACGTTCTTGAAGCCCTCGAGGTCGAACTGTAAGTCCTTCGCCCATCCTCCTGGAGCATTTGTCTCGACTTCGTACGTCTCGGCGGCCACATCGGGCGGAAGCTTCAAGTCACGCGTCATGATCTCGAGAACCTTCTGCTTGTTGGCCGGCGCCATAATCCAACGTTGAGCTTCCACGTTTGCCGCGATGTAACGCTCCAGCAGGTCGGCATGCTCCTTTGCCCACTGGCGCCGCACGAAAGCGCCTCCACCCTGGTACTGTCCGAGGAGCTGCTGCACCGAACCGAGATTCACGAACCCGCCGCGCTTCGCGAGAATCGACGTGGGCGGCCCCATCATGGACGCAGCGTACCTCTTGTCCTCACGCATCGCCACCAGGCGCCGCTGCGTGACGCCGACCGGCTTGATCTCGCAATCAACTCCGGGCTTCAGCCCATTCAACATCAGAATCTTTTTCATCTCCAGGGCCAACGCCGTGTTGGGAGCATCCACGATGAGCGTCTTCCCTTGCAAATCCTTAACGGACTTGTAGTCGGGTTGCGCGATGAGCTCGTTCTGCGAGCCTGATTCTCCGATCACGATGATCACGTCCGCTCCTGCCAGCTCGACCAGCGCGACGGCGTTATCGACCGCGGCGTGCGCGATATCGGCCCTTCCGGCCGCCAAGTCGGCGCGCATCGAATCCGAATTCGCCATCGATGAGGTCTGTGCTTCGATGCCGTACTTGGCGAGAAGGCCGTTCATCTGCGCGACCCGGAGCGGCATCCCACCACCAATGACTCGGATCGTCTGAAGGCTCGAGGTCTGCCCGAGTGCGGCCAGACCAGCGGCAAGCACGATCAAAACAAACGATGGGCACACAACAGACACGGCTGTCATGGCCCTTCCTCGCTTGAGGCGGCGCATAATTGTCTCCTAAGGGACGTGCCGGGATGCGAGCCTAAGTCGGCCCGACCCCACTTGTCAATGCGAGTGGACATTTCTCCTTCGCGTAGACAAGCGAGCGGGTTGTATGCGAATGCAAAATGAGAATGTCGGCCTTCCGTGCGAGTATCGCCGATTATGGCCGGGCTATGAACGCCAAAGCAGCAGGAACGGGTTATTCGGGAAGGGCGCCCTGCGACGGCTCAGGCAGCCAGAAACTGGAGGCGAACCCAATGGCGTAGGCCAAGAAGCCGACAATCCCGGCGGCATACGCGAGTTGTCTTGTGGCAGTGCCGCCCGGCATGAATTGCACTACGGAGGTGACGAGCAGCGCCGCCGACGTTCCCAACATGCGCCCGCCAATGTTGGCTGCAAAACTCTCGCCGGTGCCTCGCAAATAGGTCGGATAGACCAAGGGCAAGTAGTTTCCCCAAAAGCTGAATTGCGCTACCGTGAGTAACCCGAGAGCAAAAATTCCCCACGCGGACATGTCCACATCGCGGATAGCGGGCACGAACATCACTAAGGGAACCAAGAGTAAACCGGGCACCTGGAAAATGCGCAGCAAACGCCTCCGGCTCAACACGCGCACCGCCAAAAAGGCCATGAGGAAACGGCCCACTAGTGCTCCGAATTCCTGAGCTCCCTGCAAGGTGCTGACCCGCTGTTCCTGCGCCGCATGTGGCAGCACTCTCACTCCCGGAAGTCCGGGAATGATTCTGGCGAAATGCTGCAACATTCCAAAGGAAGCAGCATAGGAGCACGCCATCATCAGACAGGTCAACAGAGCCGTTTTCCGAAACACAGGACGGAACAGCTCAAGAACGCTGGGCCGCTTCAGTGTTCCTTCAGCCTTTTTCTTTTTCCATAGCGGAGATTCGGGCAGGAACGGGCGGACCAGGATCAGTGGAATGGCTGGAAGAAGTCCGGAGATAGCGGTGTAACGCCATGCTTCGTGACCTCCATGGATGGCTGGCAGGCGAAGGCTATACGTCACGGCAAGATAGTAGGCTGCGCTGACGAGCAACCCACCCGTGGACGAGAATCCCTGCGTATATCCGATCACAGCCTCTCTTTGCTCCCGCTCAGCAAACAGCTCGGCGAGCCAAGCGGTGGCTGCAACGAATTCGACCGAAACACCGACGAAAGTCCCGCACCGATAGATCAGGATCTGCAGGGGGGTGCTCGCATAGGCCGTGGCGAACGTTGAAAAACCGAACAACAAGATGCTCCATAGGAGGACGCGGCGACGGCCGAGTAGATCGATCAAATATCCGCCGAGCAAACCAAAGATGCCGCCAGCAACTGCGGGGACATAAAAAAGCATGCCGACCCAATGGTTGAAAACGGCACTGCCAGGCTTGTCGATAAGCAATTCGCTCAGAGCCGGGCGGACGATCAAAGTGAGCACCAGGAGCTCGTAAGTATCGAACGCAAATCCGATGCAGGCCACCGCACAAATGAGCCACTGGATCGGCGTCAGCCGCCCGAGCTTAGTTTTTTGCCAGAAAATCGGGCACCTTCCGTTTTGCCCCCGTTACGACCCCATACCGAGAAGAGCGGTTGCGGAGCCGGCGATCGGCCTGCAATTTCCACTCGGCTAAGCCAGTTTTAGCCGGAGCAGCTTGCGCGCATTGTCCTCGTAGATTTTCTTTCGGTCTGCGCTCGAAATGGGCAACTCCTCGATGGCGCGAATGGTCTCGCGAATGTAGCCCGGTCCCTTTTCGGGGTCGAAGGGAGAGTCCGAGGCAAAGAGAGTTTGATCGGCGCCAAAGAAGGCAAGTCCGCACTCGATAGCGGGCCGCGATCCGAACGTCGCGGTGTCGGCGTAGAACATCTTGAAATAATCCTGGGGGCGCTTCTTGAGGCGTCGAACATAGACCGTCAGGTCTTCATCTTCAGTCCGCGCGCCGAGCTGGTCCAGGCCTGCGCCCGTCCGCCCGGAGAAAAAAGGCACCATGCCACCCATGTGGTGAGTGATGATCTTGAGGTTCGGCCAACGGTCAAAATAACCGGCAAATAAAATGTGAGCCATGAAGATGCTGGTTTCGTAGGGCCAGCCAAACACCCACCAGAGTTCGTACTTGGACTTCTGTTCGGTCTTGTAATCGGGGAAGCTTGCCGGGCGGGTGGGATGGACCCAGATGGGAAGATTCAGTTCCGCCATTTTCTCGAAAATGGGCAAAAATGCGGCGTCGTCGAGAGGGCGGCCATTCACATTGGTGTAAATCTGAACGCCGGCCGCGCCCAATTTCATCACGGTGCGCTCGATCTCCTTGACCGCGGCATCGGGATTATTCATTGGCAGAGCGGCTATGAAGCCGGGAAAGCGGTGGGGGTATTTGGTGGCAAGTTCCGCCAACCCATCGTTGGCGAGTTGAGCCAAGTCGGGCGACTGCTGAGGGTCTCCGAAGGCTTCAATCGGCGGCGAGGGGAGACTAATCACCTGAACATAGTCGCCAAAACCGTCCATCATGCGAAAGCGCAGGTCCATGTCGACCAGCACCGGGATTTCGCTGACGCGTCTCTGCATGTTGGAACCCTTTTCACGGACGGAAAGCATCCGCTCGAAAAACTTCTTGGGAAAAATGTGATTGAAGACATCAATCTTCATCAGAGCATCTCCTTCTTGGTCCGGTTCAGGGGACCAAGCTTCGAAAATTCAACAGTGTACTTGATTTGCCCCGCGGTTGGGCAACTATCGATAGTGAACGCGGCGGCATTATGTCAAGCTGCGCCTTATATGATTCCGGGAAGCGTTGCTCCAACTTGAAGGGCTGGCGAACCTGTGATAGATACGCTGCGAAATTCGGAAGCGCGCCCTAGCAGTGCGGAAAAAGGACCTGGCGGGTCATTCCGAGGAGCCCGCCACGGCGGGTGACGAGGAATCAGCTTTTTCCTTGAATATATTGCGAAAAGCAGATCCCTCGCTTCGCTCGGGATGAAAATATGAAAGCGCGACTCCTGCCGTCAGCGTAGGCTGGCGGTAGAGATCCCTTTTAGGAAAGGAAAGGAGTCGCGCATGAAGGAATATATCGCATTTG
>JBARRP010000108.1:0-1690 GCA_049644285.1 Candidatus Acidiferrales bacterium
CACCGGCGGTTTTTCCTCCGCATTGGCGCCATCTTTGAGAACCGCAGGCGTGCCCACGTGCACGATCTTGCTCAGTTCGGTGGCATCCCAATTTGTGAGCCGAATGCATCCGTGCGATTGTGTGAGGCCAATCTTCGACGGTTCGGGAGTTCCGTGAATTCCGTAATGCTTCCTCGATAGTCCAATCCACACGACACCAACGGGATTCTTTGGCCCAGGCGGAAGGATGGCACGCGGTTTCTTGTTTTCAGAATCCCAAAAAAGATTCGGATTGTACTTAAACTTTGGATACCAGGTCACTTCATCGATGGCCCAGGTCCCCACGGGCAAGGGATCGTGCTCGCTTCCAACAGTGGCGGGATAAAACGCCAGAATTTTTCCATTACTGTCCAACGCTGTGACGCTGCGGGCGGAGCCGTCCACAAGGACCGAGGCAGCGGGCGGGGGATCTGGAGTGAGCACATTTGGCACCAGGATCTGGCCCCCGGCCTTATGGAACGCCTTTCGCGGATTGAGTTCGATGAGCAGACGCGGGCTGGCATGAAATTTCTCAGCCAACAATTGCAGCGGCGATTCGTAATTGAGCCTTGGAAACCGGGCTTCACGCAACATCAGGCGCTCGCCGGCATCGCGGCCACTGACCTTGGGAACAGTCGTGAATGGGCCCGCGACATCTTCGGGTGTGATGATGTAGGTGACGAGCGCCTGCGTCTCGACCTGCGCCTGCGTTTGAGCCGGAGGCTGCTGTGGCTGCTCTTCCTGGGGTTTCGGCTGGTGCTGCTGCGCGTCAGCTTGATTTTGCTGATTTACGGACTGCACCGGCTGATTCTGATTGCCCTGCTTCTGCGGCACTTGACCGTTGGTTGATTGATCATCATTCAGGGCGGCCCAGGTGGCGGGATCAACGTTGCGGGTTGCGGGCAAGCCACTTGCGGATTGGAACGCGCTGATGGCCTTTGCGAGATTGCTGTTGTAAGTGATACTGATTTCGCCGGGCGAGAATTTGAGTCGATCGAGCAAGATTGCCGCTCTGACGACGGCTTCCCGTTGCGAATGCGGGCCGACTGGCCGTCTGTTACCAGGATCATTAATCGCCGAGATGCGCAGCCCAGTCTGCTGTTTTGCCGCGTCGGTTCTGGATTTGGCCCGACGTGCGGGCGCAGAGCGTTCCGATTGCGGGCGGCTGCTCCAGGTCTTCACGGGAAAGAGCGCCAAGATCAAGATAAGGGTAAAAAGCGCATGCGTGCATCGCGGCGCGATTGCCTTTAGTGGCGCCACAACGACGGAAGCCGCGAATCGTCTTTGTTCGTTCGTGAGACGAATCATGAGGCGCTTGGGGACGTTTGATTTTTGCCCATTAGGAAGGCGACATAGGAAGCTGATAGCGGCACCCACTTGTCGTTGTGATGCACCATCCACCGCTCCGGAGTGCCGTAAACTTCCAATCCTTTTGGCGGCAAGGGTTCTGACGTAGAAATTTGAAGTGTCCCTACGGCGCAGCAGTCGGGTGGGTACATCTCCTTCGGCTCGGGCGGTTCATCGAGATAATGTGTGTAAATCATAAGGGAGTGGTATCTCTCGCCCCATCTCCCGGAGACCCCAACGGTGAAGTTGTCAGTCGCGTCCTCGATATGCCAGCTCGGGGTCAAATAATCGAACGGGAGTTCGTTCCTCAAAACATCCACGATGG
>JBARRP010000109.1:0-10190 GCA_049644285.1 Candidatus Acidiferrales bacterium
TTCAGCAGAGCCAAAGGCGCCACCCATGAGGCTCTTTTGTTTCTTATTGCCGCCTTTTGCCGCCGCGGCCAATCGCTAAGTTGTTAGTAGGAAGCAAGATGACTGGAGCGGGCGATGGGAATCGAACCCACGTCCCAGCAGATTTCCACCCGGAGCAACGCCCAACTGCGTAAAGCAAATTTGTGCAGCGTGCTACTGCAATTTCACTGCAGTAGACGCTTTCGACGTGCGTCCGGGGTTTTTCGCGCTGTCCTTAAACCCTTATCCAATAATGAGTAAGAGTGGTGGGCCTGGGGAGAGTCGAACTCCCGACACGCGGTTTAGGAAACGTTTTCAGGCAATTTAGCTAACTTGTTGGATGGAAGGCAGAAAATCCTGCAACCCTTTCAAGGTCAGCGAGTTTGCTTGTTGTACTGAGTTGGTTTGAGATGTGGCGAGATTCGCCTAGATGTATGTGGGGTCCCCACAAAAGTCCCCACAGTTGACGATCCTCAATCTTCGCTGTTCGGCTGCTCTCGCCGCGCTTCCACAGTGCCTACTGCATTGCGCTTCCGCCGGTAGCGGGCTTATTAAGAGCGTCTCCGTGGGTTGTCGGCGCTCGGACCTGAATCTTCGTTTTCGCGAGTACATCCGGATCTTCTTTATCGAGTTCGAACGCCCCGACGGTGACGACTCGGTCGCCTTCCTTAAGACCCTCGGTTATCTGAACATCATCACCATTGCGGATGCCTACCTTCACGTCTTGCTTCTTGGGCTTATTGTCGGAGCCAAGCGCGATAACGGATGTCGCCCCATCAGAGCCAGTCAACAACGCCGACGCCGGGATGACGATCGCATGGGGAACCGTCTTACTCACAATGCTGACCCGAGCGCTGGCTCCCGGCTTGAGCCGCCCTCCCCGATTGGCAGCCTGCACCCATACCTCAACGGTTGTGCTGCTCGGGTCCAACACAGGGCTTACCAGGGTGACCTTCCCAGGAACGTCAGCACCCTGATCCGGGGCAGCTATGGTGGCCGCGTCTCCTACCTTCAGCTCCGCCGCCTCCGGTTGCGAGACGTGGGCGCGCGCAATCACTTGCGATAAATCCATTACGGTAAGAATCGGAGAGCCACCCGGAGGCATTTCTCCCGGATAGAAGGGCCGGTCGGTAACGACACCGTTGATGGGACTGACAATCTTCGTGTAACTCAGTTGGGCTTCGGCGCTGGCGGCTTTGCCCTTGGCCGCCGTCAATTGTCCTTCAGCGGCTCTGAGGTCGAACTGCTTTTGCGCAAGGTCATACTGATTCTGAGCCTGAGTCAGGCCGCTCCTGGCGTCGTCTACGTCTTTCGCCGAAACTGCTCCTTGCTTGTACAGGGTCTGACGATCTTCATAGAGCTTTCGCTTAGAATGCAATTCCTCTTTGGTGGCCCTAAGGTCCTGCTCCGCCTTTTGAACGGCGCTGTGGTAACTCGCTTCCGCTTGTTGATATCCACCCTGGCTTTCCGTCAGAGAACCGGCCAGATCCCGATTCTCAAGCTCCGCCAGCAATTGGCCGGCATGCACCTTGGTCCCTTTACCTACGTAGAACTTTCTGACTGGCGCGCTGACCTTCGGAACGATCGCCGCTTGGTCGCGTGGGTACAGGACCGCATCAGCGGTCACCTTTTGTTGCACGGTCTCATTCTCCGCGACAGCAACCTGTGCCATCAGTCTTGGTGCTTCCTCGCTGACTACTTTGTTCGAGCGTCGTGACAGGAAGCGACCCCAAGGTAGAACAAGCAGAATAAGAGCAACAGTCGGGAACAGCGTTATAAATTTCGGCCTACCTTTCATGTTTGCTCCTCCGCTGGTAACGAATCACAGGCTAGTTTCACAAAATGAAAATCACCTGAAGCATTTGCCACGCGCGATTCTCTTCAGGTAATTTTCATCTTTTGCCTTTAGATTCTGACTTAGAATTGCGTGCGAGGGATGGAGATTATCGCGGAATCGACCTCTCGTAACCGAATAACAAGGCTTCCCGCGGCGGCTCGGCTCGTTGAGAAATAGCTCGGGGGGAGGCCATGTGCGCAACCCTCGCCGAACCACAAAGCTGCTCGTCCCTCATCAATTAGCAAGGAACAAAGCAGAAACTGGATAAGTAAAGGTGGAGCCTCATGAGTAGATCCGCTCAAAAGCACCGTTATTCAAACCGACTGTGTAGGTTTGCGCTGTTCGTCACGAGGATAACGAAAGGCACGAGCCTGTTCAAAAGGAGCTGCACTGCCCTAGCTCTAGCGGGACTACTGTGCTTACCGTTCGTGCTTCGAATCAAGGGTGCGCCTGCCGCGAACGCCAATCCCTCCCTCACCCGACGAGTGCTCTTGGTCAGCATCGACGGATTGCACGCCCTGGACCTCGCGAATTTCATCCGGTCGGACCCCAATTCGACCTTGGCCCAGCTCAGCACGCGAGGCGTCACCTACACCCAGGCTTCGACGTCCAAGCCTTCCGATTCTTTTCCGGGCCTGATGTCGATCATCACCGGTGGCTCGCCGATTTCGACTGGAGTTTGGTACGAAGGCTCCTATGCCCATTCACTTTCTCCTCCGGGGTCCAACTGTGCGACTCAGGGGACACAGGTTGTCTGGGATAGTTCGATTGACAGGGACAAGAAAGCGCCGGAGGGAGGAGGAATCGATCCGGGCAAGCTTCCGCTCGATCCAAGTAAGGGATGCACGCCGGTTTTTCCGCATAATTATCTTCGCGTCAACACGATCTTCGAGCTCGTTCACGCAGCGGGGATGCGCACTGCCTGGAGCGACAAGCATCCCTCTTATGAGATGGTCAACGGGCCTTCGGGTCGAGGGGTCGATGATCTTTTCACGCCGGAAATCTCGGGTTCGAACGCCACCCGTGACTTGAAAGCAGCCGAAGTTTACGACGATTCGAAGGTCCAGGCGGTCCTCAACGAAATTGATGGAAAAGATCACACTGGAAGGAAGTCCGTTGGAGTTCCGGCCCTTTGGGGCCTCTCACTTCAGGAAGTCAGCGTCGCCCAGAAATTAGTGACCGGAGGCTACGCGGACGTGTTGGGAACTCCCTCGGCTGCCCTCCTAGAGGCGATCACGCATGCCGACGAATCGGTCGGCAAGCTTCTGGACGCCCTCCAGGAACGGAATTTAGCGAGCTCAACGCTTATCGTGATCACTGCGAAACATGGCGAGTCACCGATCGGAGTCAGAAGGCGCCAGATTGTCGCTGACTCGATCCTTCCGAGGATCATCAAGCAATCGCACAGTGGCGTGCTTGCTTTGGCGTATCAGGATGGTGACCTTGCTTCCATCTGGCTCAGCGATCAGAGCCAGACCAGCAAAGTAGTCGAGACTCTCAGCCGGGCTGAGAACGAATCAGCCTTGGATATTCAGGAAATTCTGGCCGGAGAATCTCTGAAGTTGATGTTCAATGATCCGCTCCAGGACAATCGCACTCCGGACATTGTATTGATTCCCAACTTTGGTGGCATTTATATCGAGGAGGGCAGCAAGTTCATTGCCGAGCACGGTGGGTTCAACGATCAGGATACGAACGTGGCATTGCTCCTTGCAGGTCCTGGGTTGAAGCAGGCGGTCATCAAAACTCCTGTGCAAACCACCCAGATTGCGCCGACTATCCTCAGAGCCTTACGACTCGATCCCAAGGCTTTGCAAGCAGTCGAAAGAGAAAAGACAACTCCCCTGCCAGCGCCGTTTGACGACTCGAAAATCGGCCAACGGCCTCCGTCGCGTCGATAGACACGCGTCGTCAATCGAAAGATGATACGATCACAACGTCTAACCGTTTAGCGCAGGCATCTTTGGTTAGAATAAGGGAACAAACTCGGGACAGGAGCTTGAAGTTGGAACGTTCGGCAGCCGTGACGCCTGAGCGCGCCCAACAGGGCCGGGCACCCAAAGCAGCAAATATCCATGACGTGGCAAAGCATGCAAAAGTCTCTATCTTCACCGTCTCCGCCGTAATTAACGATAATGGCAGAGTCAGCCCGCGCCTTCGGCGGCGGGTCGAGGCAGCGATCCGGCAGCTCGATTATCGCCCCAACCTCCTTGCACGCAGCCTAGTCAAGCAACGAACATATACCATCGGAATCATCGTCCCAGATATTGCGAATCCCTTTTTCCCGCTAGTGGTCCGCGGGGCAGAGGACGTTGCCCACAAAGCAGGGTACAGCACTGTACTCTGCAATAGCGATAACCAACGGGACAAAGAGGAGCGCTATCTTGAACTGCTTCTCTCTAGGCGAGTCGATGGCATCCTCCTCACCATGGCACCGGGGCGCCTGAGTCCGTGGCTTCGCCGAATGCTCGTCAGCATTCACGTGCCGATCGTCTTGGTGATGAGGACTTCGCCCAACCTAAAGGCCGACGTTGTCTTGACGGATGATTACAAAGGAGCGTTTGAGGCAGTGGCGCATCTGGTACGCGTCGGTCATCGCAGAATCGCTCTCGTAAGCGGCCCATTGGATGTGAGCAACGGAGCTGCGCGCTGGAACGGTTATCGCAAGGCGCTCGAGGTTCATAACCTTCCGTATGATCATGACTTGGTTGTAGAGGGAGATTACCAAATCGAGTCAGGCTATCGGGCGGGCCTTGCCCTGTTCCCGCGACATCCGGACGCGGTCTTTGTTGCTAATTACTTGATGACGGTCGGGATCATGCAGGCAGCGGAGGAGATGAAAATGTCCTGTCCAGACGATTTCGGCTTGGTGAGTTTTGACGATTATCCATGGCTGGGCTGTTTTCGGCCCCGCTTGACCACCATCGAACTGCCCAAGTATGAGCTCGGCACTAAGAGTACTCAAATTCTGTTGGACAGGATATCGGGGGAAAAGGTAAGTGGCAGCATTCTCTGGACGCTGGCGCCGCAATTGCGTGTCCGTGAATCCTGCGGTTTCGCTCGTCAAATTCGCAACACACGGCTGGCAGATTCGAGGATTGATGCACACTTATAACCGCTCGATGCGCCCGCCGACAACAGCACCCACCTGATTAGAATGTAAACCGCAGCATCAACTGAATCTGGCGCGGCAAGCCGGTGCCAGTGTTGCCTGGACCAAAATTGTCGTTGTTGTTGTTGAAGTTGACCGTCGAGTTGATCACACCGAAGTTTCCGCCCTGAGCCAAGCTCCCGGCCAGGATGTCCAGCTGATTGGGATCGCCTAGCTGGACGTGATTGAACACATTGAATACATCGGCGCGAAACTGCATGGCAAGCCGCTCGTTTAGCTTGGTTGTCTTCGAGATTCCCGTATCCATCTGCCAGACATGCGGCGCCCGGACAAGTCCGCGCCCGGCAGTTCCAAAATGCGTGATGAGTCCGTTCGCATCCGTCGGAGGTGGGGCGAATGCGTTGAGGTTGATCCAGTTGTTCGAGTTTTGCCCCGGAGGGACGACCGGCACTCCTGGAACCAGATCAGGTCTTTCGTCGCTTTGGGCTTCGCCGTTCGGAATCGTGCTGGGATCCAAACCTACCAAAACCGTCAACGGATGGCCGGTATGCCATATTCCGAGCCCGCTCAAACTCCAGCCTTCCAGAAGCTTCCCGACAAAGCCCGTGTGATTCCAGAACTTCCGACCCGGGCCAATGGGAAGATCATAGACGGTGTTGGCCACAAAGTTGTGGCGGTTATCGAAGACGCTCGGCCCTTTATCGCATATGCGGCAGTTCACGTTCTCTGGGCCGTTAGCTTGACCGCCGCCGATGGACCCATCATTTATCGAGTGGGAGTACATGTATTGACCTTGCATGAGCCAGCCGGACGTGAAGCGCCGCAGGAGCGAAAGATTGAGCGCATGGAAAGTGCTGTTACCGTCATTGCGCTTTATGTCGACCTCTCCAAACCCTGGCAGGGGCCGGACGCAATTGGGATTTGGAGAAACTGTGCACAGGTTGACCTGCGTACGAGCGAAAAGCCTCACGCCATGGCTGCCTGTGTAACCTGTTTGGAAAACAAAATTCCCAGGCAGCGCTGTCTGTACAGAAAGGCCCCATTCCTCCACGTACAAATCCCGTCGGTCGCGTTGCAAGGCGCGCGGGAATTGGAAACTTCGCGCCTGCGCCAGGATCGCTGGATCTATGGGATACGCCAGATTAGCAAAGTCCGTGCTGGTAAGTAGGGTCCGGGAAGTATTGCTCTCGAGGGATGCGTTGAGGTCGTCGTTCTGCCCCGCCCCGTGGTAAATCCCGAATCCCGTCCGGACCACCGTCCTTTCATGGAGCGCTTTGGGAGCCCATGCGATTCCAATCCGCGGATCAAAGTTGCGGTAATTGGGGAAATATGCGGGTGACCCTGCAGGGCAAATGCCCTTGCAGCGATCGAGGTCGAAAATCGTCATGCGCCCATGGGCCTCTGTAAGCGGCGAGTAGTACTCCCACCGGACACCCAAATTCCATGTCAGGTTCGGCCTGAGCTTCCATTCGTCCTGGAAATAGGGAAGGACAAAGGTATGCCGCAAACCGCGGCCCCACCAGGAGCCCCTCAACTCCGCTTTGCTCAGATTGTCGTTTATCAGCGAGGGGTTATCGATGAAAGTTAGAATGCTATCTGTGGTAATGCCCTGGTTGAGACGAACCCGCCGGATCTCGGCACCCATCTTGAACGTATGCCGGCCGTGGGTGATTGCAAGATTGTCGAGGAACGAGAACGTTGTCCCAACCTCGTGATCGGTGGCACTGTTATTCAATATCTCGAAATTGTTGGTATCCACCTCGAGATTCTGAGGGAACGCGCCGATCTGGGGATTGTGGAAAGGGCTCCGATTGATACCAAATTTTGATTCATTGACGACATTTGCTGAGAAAACGTGCTGCACAGTCAACACGTAATTGGCTGGGTGGACATTAATTGCCTGAAGATCCAGCAGGTTGCCCAGCGGTGCTGACGTGAACGAGAGATCACGGCTTGCGCGGACATACAAGCTCGTCCTATCGGTAAATCTGTGGTCCACACGTACCAACCAACTATCCTCGTTGATGATTGACGCGCCCTGATGAACGAAGTTATCGGTGCACGGGTCGGTTGTCGGGTTATTGCACTGACCAAGAATCACATTGCCGACAGGGAATGCCGCAAGAATCGGACCCATCTGGGGAGACTTCGCCAAGATTGCATTCCGAAGCGGAACCGCAGGAACAGCACCCACAAACGTGCGCCCCTGAAATTGACGCAATCCCTCGTAATCCATGAAGAAGAAAGTTTTGTCTTTGATGATTGGCCCTCCCAGACTTCCGCCAAATTGGTTGAGCCGAAAGGGTGGGATGATCGCCTTGCCTGTGGAGGCGTCAAAATCATTGAACGCCCTGGCATCGAAGACGCTATTCCGCAAATAGTCGAACGCGCTGCCGTGGAACTTATTGGTCCCCGTCTTCGACACGAGGTCTACCTGTCCTCCCGCTTGGGATCCATGCTCAGCGGTGTAGAGCGAGGACTCCACACGATATTCCTGGACAGCGTCTTGCGAAATCTGCAGTCGTGTAGTTGACTTCTGGGCTTGCTCCTGGATTCCAGTAGCGTCCACACCATCCATCGTAAAGTTGTTATCATCGCGGGCGCGTCCGGCGAAATGGATGGTCCTTTGATCGCCGCCGCCGTCGTCGATGGCCCCCGGGGCAAGCAGAAGCATACTCGCCCAGTTGCGACCGTTAATCGGAAGATTGGCGATCTGCTCCCGCTCGACGACCGTCCCCATTTCGGCAGAAGTCTGTTCAAGTGGGTTAGCTTGTGCCTCCACCTCAACTCGAGTCGTTACTGTCCCCAGACTTAGCTTCGCATCGAGCGTCCGAGTCTCCCCAACGGCCAGCACGACGTCTTTGACCTCGACCGTCTGGAACCCTTCCCGCGAAATGGCAACGGTGTAGTTCCCGAGTGGTAGACCTGTAAGGCGATAGAGGCCTTCCTTGTTGGTCGCCGTGTGGTATCGTAGTTGCGTATCCAGCGCAACCGCCTCAACTTTGGCACTGGGAATGACCGCACCCGAGGGGTCAGTAACTGTTCCTGTCAGCGCAGCGCGATCGACCTGAGCTCGTGCGCCAATGGAGACGAACAAAAACAGAAGGCTGCTTAGAAAAATCATCCGCCAGCCGCCAACGCTCGCACGCCACATAGCTCCTCCCTCCAACCATCCTTGAGTCCATAGGCTCAATTTCGATTTGGGCTTAGTCCGAAGGCTCCACGGCACAAGCCTTTACCGCCCTTCACCCTAACCGCTTAGAGTTCGAAGATATCCCCAGATGAATGCACATTTACCGCCCGCACGTGCAGTTGTCAAGTAGTTTCGCAAGAGCCATGGGGAGAGCGGGCCGATCCCAACCGATTAACTATGCCCAGGGCTATTGCACATCTTAAAGGAAACTGGTAAACCATGAGCCACGAGTGTTCAGTCAAGAAGGCTGGACTCGCCGAGACAAATGAGCAGCTTCGGAATCTGCGTGATCTAAGCGCTGGGTGATCTAAGCGGTTAGTCACAAGCGGCCAGTTCGGTGGATGGAGCCAGAACCTTATGAGGCGAATTATTATGCTCGCGGCTGCTCTCTTCCTGACCGTGAGTCTCTGGGCGGGTGATCCTTGGAAGGACAAATCCTATCAGGATTGGGACGAGAAAGATGTGCACAAAATCATGAATGATTCGCCTTGGGCGACGAAAATCGAGATCGAGTCCGATAAGAAGGAGCATGGCGGTCTGGAGGCGCCGGAAGGAGCTCCCACAGCCGCTGGCGCAGGCGGGGAAAAGGAAGAAGAAGACGAAAAAGAAGGTTCCGGTGGTGAGAAAGATGAAGCGAAAGAAAAGGGAGACGTGACTTTCATAGTTCGTTGGATTTCATCTAGAACGCTCCGGGAAGCATCGGCCCGCGGCGCAGTTCTGCAGGGTCGGATTCTGCAAGCCGATATCGAGAAGCACTTGCCACCAGAACCAGACGATTACGAGTTGGTGGTGGCGGGCTCCGATATGTCGATGTTCCAAAAGGCCGAGGAGTCCACGCTCAAGGACAAGAGCAACCTGTCTGCGAGAAAATCGAGACAAAGAATTTCTCCCAACCGGGTCGAAATCCTGCGCACGACCGATGGAAAGAAAATCATCGCGATCCTCTTTCACTTCCCCAAGAAGACCCAGGCAGGTGAACCGCTGATTGCGAATGACGAGAAGGAACTAAAATTCGTCAGTCGAACGGGAGCTGGCGAAATCAAGGCCGGATTCGATCCACAAAAAATGGTCGATAGGCAAGGCAGGGACTTGTAAGTCCTAGAGTAGCAAATTGATCGTAACCTTGTGCCCATTGGTACGACAACGCTCTGCACCTGTAGAAAAGTTCTTATCAGACCCCGATGGGGAGCGCGATCTCGACTCCCATCCTCTGCCAAACCACAGACGGCCTCTTTCACGTAGTAAAATATCTAGAAATTAAATCGGGCCGAGAACTGGAAGCTTCGCGAACCAAACCAAGGCACGATCGCGAGCGGCGAGCCAAACGTCGCATGCGGAGTAGCTGTCCAGAGACTCGTTGTGCCGACTAAGCCCGGTCTGAGTTGCCGTATATTGTGCGTTGCCCACCGTGCTCTGCTGGAAATTCGGAGGATAACAGGGAAATTGCCCCAAACAAAGACACACACATGATCATGTAGGGGAGTCCTATCGCGTCAAGGTAAGCAACGAATTCATTTGGTCCCGGGAGAGCTCGAACCATCTTGATTTGCAGATTCTTCTTCGGTTGACGAATACGAATGCGATCATCCCGGGCGAACTTTTCGAGCAGATGCATTCCCTGATGGAGGATCCGGTCCCAGGAATCGCCTTTGCTGTGTTCGAGAAGACTGTCGCGGAAAGTACCCCATTCCTTGAATAGCACGGACCCGCTATCCTCTCGGCAGAAATAAGCGCCCAGTGCCTTTTCAAAGCAGCGACCGAACATCATGGCGGCGCGCGTTTCTTTTTCCCGCCAGCCATCCAGATACCGGTAGCGATAACTCCGTGGACAGCGCAGGTATTGGCTAATCTGACTGTAGCTATAGATCATCCGCGCTCTCTTGTTTCGAGTTTTCGCTGACTGATGCGCACGAGAGTTCCTCCCACTCTCCAGCGGGAGCGAAGGCTTCGAGATTTTGAAAGGACCGCCCGTTCAGGGTCGTGTAGGAAGTTCGAATGACTCCCCGAAGATTTCGGAGAGCTTTCTCATC
>JBARRP010000110.1:0-53025 GCA_049644285.1 Candidatus Acidiferrales bacterium
GGGGGACAACATCACCTCGCCGGAAACGGAGCTGACTTCCCGTTGGTGCTCAAGCTCGAGACCGCTTGAGGAACCGATGAAGGAAGCAAAGCAAATGACGACGGCGAAAGCCGTTGGTGCAGCTTCCCACACGCTTGGTGGATTCTCCACCGCCGTGCGAATCGGCAGCAAGCCAGTATCGAGTAGGCCTTATTCGTTTTGAATCGGGCCGCGTCCTCGTTTTTCAAGGGGGCGTTTCTGAGTGCTCGAGCCGGATGATGGGAAACCTTCAAGTCCGGTTCTTAGAGGGCTGGGCGCCAGCAATGGCGCTCGGCCACTCGACAGTAATGGCGCGCGCCGGGGTCTGTTGGCTTTACTTCCGGGTTCGCCGTGATGCGCCCTGGATTCTGTTCTGTCAGGCGTTCGAGCTTCATATGGCGCGATTGTAGCGTGACTCTGGCTCGGAACCCTGAATTACCTACGTACCGCTCGAGTCCGCCTCCCGCATCCGAGGCATTGGCCGAGTCTCGCGCGGCCCGTTGGCCGTGCGCCGTTATTCGGGACGAATCGCGATTGATGGCTCGAGGCACCCCGACGAAGGATTCTCGGGGTTATAATCGCGGACAACCATGCCGCTCGCTCCAGGTACACACCTTGGCCCCTATGAAATCAGCGCGCCGCTGGGCGCGGGCGGGATGGGCGAGGTGTACCGCGCACGGGACACGCGGCTCGAGCGCACCGTCGCGATCAAGATCTTGCCGCAGCACCTCTCGAATGATCCCATTCGCAAGCAACGCTTCGAGCGCGAAGCGAAAACTATCTCCGGCCTGAATCACCCGAACATCTGTGTGTTGTACGACGTTGGAAATCAGGATGGCATCGATTATCTCGTTATGGAGTGCGTCGAAGGCGAGACGCTGGCGAAGCGGCTCGAAAAGGGCCCAATGTCGCTTGAGCAAGTCCTCAAGTACGGAATGCAAATCGCCGATGCCCTCGACAAAGCGCATCGTAACGGCGTAGTCCACGGCGACCTCAAGCCTGGCAACATCATGCTGACCGCAACCGGCGCGAAGCTGCTCGATTTCGGTCTAGCCAAGCCGGCGGCGCCGCTCGCGAGCCTGGCCACTTTGACCGCAGCGGTGGCCCAATCCTCTCCCATGACCGAACAAGGGACCATTGTCGGGACGTTTCAGTACATGTCGCCGGAGCAGGTGGAAGGAAAGGAACTGGACGGGCGCAGCGACATTTTTTCGCTTGGTGCGGTGCTCTACGAGATGCTTACGGGCAAGCGCGCCTTTGAGGGGAAGACGCAGTTGAGCGTGGCCTCTGCGATTCTGGAACGGGAGCCGGAGCCGCTCAGCACGGTGAAGCCGGTGACACCGCCATCGTTGGAGCGTGCAATCCAGCGATGCCTGGCGAAGGACCCGGAAGAACGCTGGCAGGCGGCGCGCGATCTGGCGATCGAACTCAAATGGATCGCCCAGAATGGCGGCCAATCCGTGGCTCCTGCCAATGAGAAAGATTCCAGGAAGTTCAGTGAACGTCTGGCCTGGCTACTCTGCGGTGCGCTGGTCATCGGTCTAGCGGTCGGAACGATCTGGTGGCGCAACTCAAAGCCCGCGGAGCAGACCATGTTTTTTTTGGCCCCGCTGAACTTTGCGGCGCGAGACATCGCCATCGCTCCCAACGGACACACGGTTGCCGTCGTGATCCTTTTCACCCCGAGCGGGCGCTTGACGGATGGATTGCATCGTATCTCCGCTTCTGGCGGAACACCCACCCGCATCAGCGCCCCGGATGTGGGTCACGGGGGAGGCAGCCAGCGTTGGCCGATGTTTTTGCCGGATGGAAAGCATTACTTGTTTCTCTCGGCCACCATCACCAGGAGCAGCGACGCGGATGGAGTTTATGTGGGTCTACTCGATTCGAACGAGACGCATTTTGTCGTGAAAACCACGGCGAATGCTGCCTATGCTGCCCCGGGCTACTTGCTCTTTTGCCACGATAAGACGCTTCTCGCCCAGCGTCTCGACGCGAACAGTTCTCAATTGACCGGGGAACCCACGGCCGTCGTCACGGAACCCCAGTATTTGCCTCGAATCCTCCGGGCCTTGTTTGCGGTTTCTGATAGCGGCATGTTGCTCGTACAGAAAAGCGGAGAGATCTCCCTCTCCCGGCTGGGAATCCGGATGTCTATTCAAACGTGCTCCTGGCCACGAATGGACAATCCGTGGCCGTCGATAAAACCGATGTGGGCATCCAGAATACAGACATTTGGACGTATGACTTGCGGCGCGGCTACCCGATGCTGCGCAAGAAGCCAATCCGCAGTAACCTAGGAGGGGCGAACCGAATGCCCTCGACCCGCGAGCTGCAGGAGACGAACTGAATGGCGCAAATCGCCCCTTCATCGAAGAAGCCCGCCCGAACGGAATCGGATAGCATGGGCAAGATCGAAGTTCCAGCCGAGCACTACTACGGTGCGCAGACCGCGCGCTCGCTCGTTCATTTCGATATTGCGCACGACACGATGCCGCCGGAGCTGATCCGCGCGTTCGGCTTCCTGAAAAAGGCCGCCGCGCTTGTCAACCAGGATCTCGGAAAACTCACGCCGGAGAAGGCCCGGTGGATCGTGCAGGCCGCCGACGAAGTGATCGCCGGAAAACTCAACGACCACTTCCCGCTGCGCATCTGGCAGACCGGAAGCGGCACGCAAACCAACATGAACGCGAACGAGGTGATCTCGAACCGCGCCATCGAGCTCGCCGGCGGCGAGATGGGCAGCAAGAAGCCGGTGCATCCGAATGACGATGTCAATATGTCGCAGTCCTCGAACGACACGTTTCCGACCGCCATGCACATCGCGGCGGCAACCCAAGTGAAACGCGAGCTGATTCCCGCCGTCACCCGCCTGCGCGACGCGCTCGATGCGAAGGCCAAGGAATTTGCTTCGGTAGTAAAAATCGGGCGCACTCATCTGATGGACGCAACCCCGCTCACCGTGGGACAGGAAGTGTCGGGCTGGGTGAGCTTGCTCGACCGCGATATCGCGCGGCTCGAGGCGGTCCTGCCGGGGCTGTACGACTTGGCCATCGGCGGCACGGCGGTGGGCACGGGGCTGAACGCGCATCCGGAATTCGCCGGGCGAGCTGCGAAGAAAATCGCGGAATTGACCGCGCTGCCCTTCCGCTCGCATCCGAACAAATTCGCGGCGCTTTCGGCGCACGACGAAATCGTGTTCGCCAGCGGCGCGTTGAAGACGATGGCGGCGTCGCTGATGAAAATCGCCAACGACATTCGCTGGCTCGCTTCCGGCCCGCGCTGCGGCCTGGCCGAGCTCATCCTGCTGGAAAACGAGCCGGGGTCTTCGATTATGCCGGGCAAGGTGAATCCGACCCAGACCGAGGCGTTAACGATGGTGGCCGTGCAGGTGTACGGCAATGACGCCGCGATCGGGTTTGCAGGCTCGCAAGGGAATTTCGAGTTGAATGTGTTCAAGCCGGTGATCATTTTCAATTTTCTGAACTCGGTGGAATTGCTCAGCGACGCTTGCCGCAGCTTCGTTGATCACTGCGTCGTGGGGATCCAGCTCAACCGCGCTCGCATCGATGAATACGTGAAGAATTCGCTGATGCTCGTTACCGCGCTCACCCCGCGCATCGGCTACGACAAAGCTGCGGAGATCGCGCACCTCGCGTATCACGAAAACCTGAGCTTGCGGGATGCGGCTTTGAAGCTGGGCTATCTCTCGGCCAAGGAATTTGACGAACTCGTCCGCCCCGAAAACATGACTCATCCGTAGGTCGGACCGACAGACCTTTCGCTGGTCTCAGTTGCCGGTGGAAGGAAGAATGGTGCGGCTGCGATTACGGCTGCGATTCTCAGCAGAGGCGTTCGTGAGGGCGCTGCCGATCTGGATCAGCAAGCGGCGAAGCTTGGCGCGTTCCTCGAGGTCCATGTCGACGAGTTCGAACGCGCGCGCCTGCGTGTTCGCATCGCGCACGATGGCTTGAGCCTTCACCGGCTTTCCGCCGGTATCCAGCCGCAGCGCCACCAGCGCGCCCGGATGCATGCGCTGATCGCTCATCGCCACGCCTCCGCCCAGGTTCATCTCCGGGATTTCGACGCGGGCATTCTCTTTCAGGTTCGTCGTTTGTCCGGGCACCGGCTGTTCCAGGCGCAAGCGCACGTAGCGCCGCTGCCGCATGCAGGAGGAATTGGGATCGGGGTCGAGCGGCTCGAGGGTGAGGTCGGCTGCGCTCAATCCGCTGCGCGGCAGAAAATCCTTCACGTAATCCGGGTCAATCTTGGACATGGCTTGCGCCGCCACCACGCGTAGCTCGCTCGGATACATCCACCGCCAGACCTGGCGCGCTTCGAGAATCCGCCGCAGAACCAGCTCGGCTCCCGGCGTGCGCAGCCGCCCCAGGGCTTCAATCGCTTTTAACTGCAGATACTCGCTGGCATCGTCGGGCAGATCGCCTTCCGCCAAGCGAACCAAACGCAAGTCCCCGGAATGCTCGCCGCTGAGGCCGATTTCGTCGACGGCCAGCGGGCGGATGAGCGAATCGAGAGAATCGAATACGCCGAGAAGCAAACGCCCGCGCTCCGGCGCCCCGCAGGAAGAAAGCTGCCGGACGGCGCGATCGTGCGCGGAACGCTTCCATTCGGCGAGGCGTTGCGGCAGAATCTGCTCGACGGTTCTCAAATCGAGCCGCGCCATGATGCCCAGGACGTCCAGGGCTTCGGTGGCCGGAGCTTTTTCCAGGAGTTGGTGAAGGTGCTCGCTGCCTTCCGGCCCCAGATTGTGCACCGTTTCCAGAAGCAGGTCACAATCCTCGCGGAAGCCGCAGCGGCTGAAGCGATTCGCCAGATGCTCAGCGGCGAGCTTTGGAATGCGGCGGAGCAAAGCGATGAGCTCGTCGGAGACTCGTCCGGCTTTGACGGCATCTTCGATGAATTCAGGGAGCCGGTTTTCAACCGCGACGCGCGGCCGCAAATTTTTCCCGAGCGTGGGCCGCTCTTCTTCGACAAAGCCGACAAGCTCGACGGCGCGCTGGATCGCCGGGAAGCAGCGCTTCTGGATGGCTTCCTGGGCGAGGCGAACAAAGGCGGCGCTGACCAGGCTTTGCAGCTCCGAATCGTGCTCCCGGCTCAGTTGCAGGCCCGTCTCGCGGATCGCGTCGATCAGCAGTTTCTCTTCGGAGGCCGCGTAGAAGCTGGCGAGCTCGGCAAGACCGCCGGCGGTCGAGCGACGCACCTGCGTGTCGGAGCTTTTGATTCCCGTCGCGTAATTCGCGAGGATTTGATTGAGTGTTTCCTGCTTGCCGTTTTTCTGCAGAGTCTCGAGATAGGCGCGGATGTTTTGCCCGGGGACGCACCAGGCCTCCGAAGAAAGCAAAACCGTTTCTTTCTTCTCCGGAGCGACTTCATTCCAGAATTGCTGCGCGAGGATTTCCGAGTGCGACTGAACGCTCATCCCAGCGCGCGCCATCTTCTCTTCGTGAACGCCCAGGATTTTGCGCAAGCCTTCGACTTCCTGGTTCATGCGCTCGAGGGTTTCCTGGACGGCATTCACACGGATGTCGCCACGCTCGTAGCTTTCGAGCGCGAAGCGAATCGCGATGTGTTCCGCGAGCTTCAGCAGCATCGGCTGGTCGGGCTTGTCCGTGGGGGCCTGCGCCGCAAGAGCCGCGAGGGCCTGACTCAGAGTGAAGCGTGCTTTGCGCGGGAGCGTCGAGAGGCGTGACTGAAAGGCGCTCGGATCGACCTTGTCTTTTTCTTTCGAGCCGGCAACCTGCGCCAGCATGCGCATCACGCCGAGCACTTCGTCTTCTTCGAATGTAGGCAGACCAGTGTCGACAACCACGCCTCCCGGGCGGGTCGAACCACCCTGGGGAGAACGCAGACTGGAAGTTGCGGTCGCCCACCGGCTCGCCGGCATCGTTCCTCCGCCGGGTCCGCCGGCGCCGCCGCCGCCGAAGAAGTTCCTCCCTGGCCGGCCGGAACCTCTGCCCGGTCCAAATCCCGCTGGGCCGGCGTCAGTTCCGGAAGCGCTATCTGTGCCCGCGCCGCCTCTTGAACCAAATCCCGATGCTCCATCTGGGGCTCCGGGGCCACTGCCTGAACCGGCCTCTCCGAATCCGCCAGCTCCGACCCGGGGCAAATCACTTCCGCCTGCATTCTCGCCGGAGGCGCTGCCAGGTCCGCCCGCAAACCCACCGCCAGAGATTCCGGGCGTGCCACCCGGATCATTCCCTGCGCCTTCGCCGCCGGGACCGCTTTCCAAACCGGGGCCGGGGCCGCCGGCATAATACGCGCCATCTGCAGGACCTCCACCGTAGTCCCCGGTGCCGCTGCCGGGACCGCCCGGTCCACCACCACCGGGTCCGCCACCGCCGGGTCCGCCACCCTGCGCCGAGCTGCCGCGGGAGCCTTCCGCCGCCGCGATGAGCTGCAACAACATGTGGGGGTCCTTGAAGAGCTCGTTGCATTGTTCGTTGTCGAGACCCAGTGTTGCCGCGGCGATTTGCGTCGCCACCTGGCCTTTTGCCACAGCGGAATCAGCGGGCACAAAGCAAACTTCGTTGAGGTGGATTCCCGGGTCGCCATCGAGTGCGGCCTTCAATTGTTCTGCAAGCGAAGCAGGACGCGCCGAACTCCCGGTCGGAAATGCTTTCACAAACCGGGCGAGGCTCGCCTGCGTTACTTTCGGGGAGAAGTGAATGCTGGCGATGCCCGCATTCGAGAGCAGACGGGCAAAGCTTTTTTCCGCCGCTGCGGATTCCAGGGCGACGCCGTCGAGAAGCAATTTGTCACCAGAAGCAGCAAGGAGCAGGCCCGCTTCGTTGTCACCCAGGGCGGTGCAGAGCTCCTTCCAAGCCGTGTCGTATTGCGCCGCGGTGCGCGGATGGCCGAAGTCATACATGCGAGCAAACTTGAGCAGGATGTTCAGACTGCGCACAAAGGCGCGAGCTGCTGCGGTTTTGGTGCTGGTATCCATTAGCTCGTAGTTTGCGGCAGATTACTCGTTAACTGGCATACGATTGTGAAGACGTAGGACTTAAGTGGCAATGGTACTTATGTACCCCAGTTGCGCGATGCTGAAGAGTCCCTGATGTGGCTCGCTCCGAGAACCGGGGCGCATAACATTACGTAGGTACGTTACGTCACGGCAGTTATTGCCCATGAGGAATTAGGGCACCTTGAGACCGTGGGCTGCAACGCGTGGCCTTGTCGTTCCTTCCTTAGTTAGTTAGCTGGCGGCGAGCCGGCAGGGCATAGCGCGACGCCGCGGACTCGGATTTCAGCTCGAACGCCGAACCGCCTTATGATCGAGCCACGATTCGATGGCGCGGATATCCGGCAGCACGGCGCGGGCACCGAGCTTCAGGAGGCGAGCGCGCCCATGCCGATGAGCCTCGCTTCGGTTCGCAAGAATGCCCAGAAACGGGACGCCAGCGTTGTGGGCGGCAGTGGCATCGTCCACATTGTCGCCCACGTAGAGCGCAGTAGAGACCGGACGCCCGTCGAGAATGCGAAGAAGACCTTCCGGGTTCGGCTTTCCTTTCGCGACATCTTCCACAGTAATGATCGTCCGGAAGAAGCTCCTCGTGCGGAACTTATCGAGGGTGTGATCGAGCTCCTGGCGCGTTCGCCCGGTGAAAATGGATAGTTCAGCGCGCCGCGCAAGGCGGCGGAGGGTCGCAGCGGGGAGCAGCCATCGCTCCCGAGCGACATTCCCGTTGTAGTGAGCGCCCCAATAAATTTCCTGGAATTTTCTCTTCACTTCCTCGAAGGAGTGCCGGCCGCCGCCGAGGGTGCGCACCCAGGCGTGGGACAACTTCCAGTCGTCGTTGTACCCTGGACGATTCTTCCAGGCATAAAGCTGGTAGCGTGACACGCGGCGGCGTGTAAAGTGGCGCACCGTCTCGAGCACGGTGCGATGAAACGATTCGCGCACATTCACAAGCACTCCGTCCACATCGAAAATAATTATCTGTGGGAATGCCGGCGTCATTCGGAGGGCTCCGGGAACCTCTGAATGCTTGTGAAGGAAGGAACGGAGGAGATCAATTTACGTGTGGGAATCCTCAGTTTCGTGGGAACCATCCGCCGGGGCGGTCTCGGAATCTTCCGCAACAATCTCTTCGGCAAGCGAACCGGAGGTCCACGCTTCGCCGGGCGCGACTTCCGCCGAGGTCGCGGGTGGCGCCGGCTCGGCCGGCGGTGGAACGCTGGCCTCGCTCTTTGTTTCCGGCGCGGGCGTGGGAGCAGGCGCCTCAACCGGGGCAGCGGATGCCGCGAGCGATTTCAACCGAGCCTCGAGAACCGAGCCGAGCAGATCAACGATCGTCCTTGCGCCGCTGCCGTCGGGGTCCATCTCAGGGTTGTAGGCTGCCAGTTCGATGGCGGCGAGATGCTTCTGCTGCGTGAAGATCTCGAGCGCTTCGCGGACTTGCTCGATGCTCAAGCCGCCAGCGCCCGGATAATTCGTGGCCGGAAAATCCGCAATGACATCCACGTCGAAGTGCAGGGCGAATTCATTGCTGTTTCCATGCACGCGCTCGACCGCAGTTTGCGCCGCAGCCGCTGCGCCCATCCGCAGCACGTCGGCAGCCAGGTAGCGCCGTAGCGGTGATCGCCGCAACACTTCTTCTTCCGGGGGGTCCAGGCGCTCCACGCCAAAGAGCGCCAGATCCGGTTCGCGCACCAGCGGGGGCTCGCTCCAGAAGCGCACCAGTTCCGCGGCGCCGCGGCCGGTGAGATGCGAAACGACCATCCCGTCCACACAGCCTGAAGGAGTCGTCGCCGGAATATTCAAGTCCGCGTCTCGATCGATGTAAATGAGGCCGACATTTCGGTAGTAGCGCCGCATTCCCGCAATCATCGCCAGCGCCATCGTGCAATCCCCAGTCAGGATCAGCGGCAGGGCGCCCGATTTCACTGCCAGTTCGACTCGGGGCTTGAGTGATTCGAGTGCGGCAACAATTCGCGGGAGGTTCCGCGCGCGGGGGCTCTGTTCATCGGGTTCGAAAAGCTGGGGCGGGTCGTCGCCGAGGTCGTTGACTTGATAGCCGGCGGATTTCAGCCGCTCGATCAGCCCGGCGGCGCGAAGGGCCTGTGGCGCCCGCTCGTGGCCTCGTGACATTGCGGCGGCACTGGAGGGTGCGCCCAAGACAGCAATTTGGTTCGGCTGGCGGACGATCTTGGCCGCCACGCAGTGGCTCCTTTAGAGCGTGGTTACCGGAAGTGCTCGGTTCAGTTTGCGGCCGGCCCGCGCCGCGCGAGTTCCAGCGGCAGCGTAAAGCGCACGTCCTCGCGGATCAGGTCGAGATCACGCTGATTCGTATATCCGAGGCTGGCGAGCCGCTGACTCACTTGCTCGACCAGAATTTCGGGGGCGGACGCGCCGGCAGTCAGGCCCAAGCTCTTGACGCCTTCGAGCCACGAAGCGTCGATATCATGGGCGTCTTCAATGAGCCGCGCCGCCACTCCCGCACGCTTCGCGACTTCGACCAGGCGATTCGAATTCGAGCTATTCGCCGAACCGACAACGAGGATCAAATCCACTTCCCGGGTCAGGGCCTCGACGGCTTCCTGGCGATTCTGCGTCGCATAACAGATGTCGTCCGATGCCGGGCCCGCAATTTTCGGAAAGCGTTCGCGAAGCCGCGTCACGATTTCCTGGGTATCGTACAGCGAAAGAGTGGTCTGGGTCAGAAACGCGAGCCGTTCCGGGTCGGGCACTTCAAGTTGATCCGCTTCCTCGACGCTGCCAACGACAACGGTTTGCTGGGGCGCTTCGCCGGATGTGCCGACAATTTCCTGGTGATCGCGATGGCCGATGAGAATGAGAGTGCGTCCTTCGCGCGCGAATTTGAGAGCTTCGAGATGAACCTTCGTAACCAGCGGGCATGTGGCGTCGATCACGCGGAGCCGACGCTCGGTCGCTTCTTCGCGCACCCGCGGCGGAACTCCGTGGGCGCTAAACACCAGGACCGCGCCTTCGGGCACTTCGCCAATCGACTCGACAAAAATCGCGCCGCGACGCCGCAACTGGTCGACGACATAGCGGTTGTGGACGATTTCGTGGTGGACGTAGACCGGCCGGCCATACGCTTCGAGCGCCAGCTCAACAATGTCGACCGCGCGGACGACTCCTGCGCAAAAGCCTCGCGGGCGGACACGGACCAGCGTCTTCGCCCCGTTCGTCGTGTTGTGGATCTGTGTGAGCGTCAAGTTTCACTCCACAAACGAACCAGTTTACCCGATTCAGACGCTTCCCGCTACCGAGTTTTCCTCGATTTCATTCCTTTCTTAAACGACTTGGCGGTAAGAGTTCTACGCGTTGTCGCGAGATTTTGGACTTCTAGCTCGCGATGGTATTCTCCCCGATTCAGCGCGGTGCTGGATAGGGAGATGGCGCTCGAGGGAAAAGTTGCGATCGTAACCGGCGGGGGACGCGGGATCGGGCGCGCGATTGCGCTCCGGTTCGCGGCAGAGGGCGCGGCCGTGTTGATCACGTCGCGGACGGCGGCAGAAGTCGAAAAAGTGGCCAAGGAAATCCAAGCGGCGGGAGGGCGGGCGGCGCATATCGCTGCCGACGTCACGCACGAGATCTACTGCGGGAAGATTGTGCAGGCAGCGCGCGAGAATTTCGGGGCGATCCACATCCTGGTCAACAATGCGGGGATATACGGTCCGACGAAACCGGTGGAGGAGGTTACCGCAGCGGAGTGGGATGAAGTGATGGCGGCGAATTTGCGCGGGCCGTTCCTGCTTTCGCGGTTGGTTCTGCCGGAAATGTACAAACGCGGCTCAGGGGCGATCCTGAACATCACAAGCGTTGCCGGGAAAGCCGCATTCCCTCTGAACAGTCCCTATGCAGCTTCGAAGGCAGGACTGGCAGGTTTCACTCGGACGCTCGCGGCAGAGGCGGCGCGGAAGGGAGTACGCGTGAATGCGCTCAGCCCCGGGCCGGTGCCGGAGACAAAGATGTCGCAGGATCTGGGGCGCGCCCTGGCCGACTATTTCAAGGCTGACCCGGACAAGATGTTTGCGCGGATGTTCGAAGGAGTCCTGCAAGGGCGGCCGCAAACAGCGGAGGAGATTGCTGCCGCCGCCCTGTTTCTGGTTTCCGATCAGGCCAGCGCGATTACTGGACAGACTCTGAACGTGGATGGCGGAATGGCCTTCTACTGATCTCTTCGACCATGCCCAGGCCGCGCCGCGCCGACTGCGCTACTATGCGGACACGAGCTTCCGACCAGGCCAAGCCGCGTTCACCGAGAGTTCCGAGAAGGTAAACAACCGCGGCGAGAAACAGCAGCACGGCAAAGCCGAGACCGAACAGCATCTCAGCCGCGAGCAGTTCCCGCACAAAGTAGAGCTGAAGAACAAAGATAATCCCGAGCGCCCACCACAGACTCTTTTGAAGCTGAGGCTTTCGACTTTCCATCTTCGCAACCTGATCCTTAACCCTGCTCCAAACCGATGGGACTCCGTTGAACACTGTCACGATCCTGTTCCAAACAGAGGGGACCCTACTGCAAACCGATGCGACCCTGTTCCAAATCGAACTAATGACCCTATTCATGATTAGCACCTACCCACTCTAGATAGATGCAAACACACTTCCAAAAGATGCGGAGCTAAGTCCTTACGGGCGGCCCAAATACGAGTGGATTTCAGGAGAAACTGAAGGCTCGTAGGGAAAATACTTTCCCTGAAAGTGAAGTACTTCAGCGGGTGAGTACAAAAGTTCTAGGACACGGCCGAGCGCCGAATTTTTTGCTGTTCCTTCCCGCTACTTGCTGCGTCATGCGCGTGGCGGAGGGGACTCTCTTCCAGAAATTTGCGCACCAGGGCGCTGCGCACGAGCCACGCCAGCGTTTCGATGAAGAAATTTCGGGAAAGATGGCCGAAGTTGCGGGGAGACCAATCGCGCATGGAGTGGTGACGCAGCATCGCGGCAATTTGATTTTCTTGAAATACGAAACGAGGGGGGCGATGCGTCAACAACCGGATGTAATCGAATGTGCGGCGGACCAAGCTCGCACGCTCGGCGACCAGCGCGCGATGCAAATCGCCACCGACCGGAGCCGCAAAGGCGAAGACGAGACATTCAGGCGGCGCGGGCTTGAGGGATTGAAACCCGTCCTCAGCGACCAAATAACCCACAAAGAATCCGACGGCAGATTCGAATGCAGAGTCGCCGGCAACCCTCTTTTTGGCGGCCTTCGCAAGAACGGAGTGAGGGTGAATGAACCAGAATCCGCGCAGGCTTCCAGTCCGCTGGGAGGTCGAGCGGTAACCGCGGAGATACGGAGCAGCGAGGGTACGGACCCAGGGCCGCCCGAGGGAAGAGGATTTCACGAGTGTTGGGATGCCTGGGCCGCCCTTAGCGGCCCTCGAATGGGTAGCGGTCCTGCGCCAGCACGGCATCGGCGACGCGGCGACGCAAGGCAATCGTATCCACCGGCTCATGTTTGGCGAAGCGGCGCAGGACAGCGAGCTGCGTCCGCAACGCGTCGCCCTCGGCCGTGGAGACGAGCGCAGTGCGCGCTTCTTTCTCGACGCGGTCAGCGGCATCGTAGATGTAAGCGCGCGCGGCATCGGCCATCACGCTCGAAGCGCCGCCGGGCCGGGAGCCGGCAGCTTTCTGCGCTCGCCGCAGACACGATTCCATGGCATAGACTTCCATCACACAGTTGGCGAGGGCCGCCACGATTTCCTGCTGGTCGGCAAGCTGCTCGCGATATTTCTGCACGGCGGCACCGGCGGCGAGCAGGAAAATCTTTTTCGCCTGAGCCACGGCGCGCTCTTCTTCGGCGAAGGGCCCCGCGAGCGCTTCTTCGCTGGAAGGGCCGGATAGAACTTCGTCCGCCAGCTTCATCGCCGCGGGGATCAAAGGCAGGATGCCCGCCATGGCGCGCTTCATCAGCATCTGGATGATGAGCATGCGGTTGATTTCGTTGGTGCCTTCGAAGATTCGATTGATGCGGCTGTCGCGATAGGCGCGCGCCACCGGATAATCTTCGTGGAAGCCGTAGCCGCCGAAGATCTGGACCCCTTCATCAACGCAGAAATCGACCGTCTCGCTGCCGGCGATTTTGCTGATGGAGCTTTCGATCGCGTATTCCTCGAGAACTTGCATGGCCTGTTGGGTCTTGTCAGCGCCCGCGCGCGGCGCAGAGACCGCCGCATCCACCATGCCGGCGGTGCGATAGATCATGGATTCGACGGCATAGATGCGGATGGCCATTTCCCCGAGCTTGGCGCGAATCAGTCCGAAACTGGCGAGCGGCTTGCCGAAAGCGGTGCGCTCCTTCGCGTACTTCGAGGACGCTTCGAGGGTTTTCTTCGAGCCGCCGAGGCAATATGCGCCGAGCGAGAATCGGCCCACGTTGAGGGTGTTGAACGCGACGATGTGACCGCGCCCGATTTCATGAATCAGGTTTTCCTTCGGCACCGGGCAATTCTCGAAGAAGATCGGCACGGTGGAGCTGCCTTTGATGCCCATCTTCTTTTCTTCGGCGCCGACGGAAAAACCGGGATAGCCGCGCTCGACGAGGAAACAAGAGAATTTTTCGCCATCCACTTTCGCGAAGACGATGTAGATGTCCGCGAATCCGCCATTGGTGATCCACATCTTCTGGCCGTTCAGAATCCAATTCTTCCCATCCGGAGAAAGCACGGCGCGGGTGCGCGCGGCAAGCGCGTCCGAGCCGGCCTGTGGCTCGGAGAGGCAATAACACGAGATCAGCTCGCCGGTGGCGATTTTCGGCAGGTATTTGCGCTTCTGCTCTTCGGTGCCGAAATAGACGATCGGCACTGTGCCAATTCCAGCGTGGCCGCCATGCGTGACGGCGAACGATGCATAGGCGGAGAGTTTTTCGGCGAGGACGGTGGCAGAAATTTTGTCGAGACCTGCCCCGCCATAGGCTTCCGGAATTCCGCCGCCGAGCAGGCCGATCTCTCCGGCTTTCTTCAAAACTTGCGCCATCAGGCCGGGCTTGTGCTGCTCGAGCTCAGGGACCAGCGGCATGACTTCGTTCGCAACGAATTCTTCGGCTGTCTGGCCGATGAGCCGCTGGTCATCGGCGAGATCCGCAGGCGTGAAAACATCTTCCGGACGGCTGGGTGAGATCAGAAATGCGCCGCCGCGCGTCAAAGTTTGCGAAACTGTTGTCGTTGCCATGATCGCTCCTGGTCTTCGATTCTCGGGAACCTTCGGATCGGAATCTTGCGCCGTCTCGGGCGAATCGCAGGTCGACTCAGCCGGGTTGGGCGGCCGCCTTGATCTGCTCGATGTACTCGGGCGGCAAGCCGTGCTCGGCGGCGCCGTCGAGAATGGTCTGCAGGTAATGTCCCGCGGGCCGCAAGCCCTTTTCCACTTTGGTGGCGATATAAGCCTGCGCCGATATCTTACTGCCATTGGCCTCGTTGAAATTGACTTCAATGCGGCGATAGTGCTGGGGGGCTCCCTCGAACCGGTCGAGATTTCGAAATGCCGACTCGGGAATGCGGTAGAGGACGCCTTCCACGTACTTGCCGGGCGCGGGATGAATATTAGCAGTCGCGGAGCCGCCGCGCGCTTTCTTGTTGAAGAGAAGCTCGTAGTTCTCCAGGCGCGCCTGGCGCTCCTCGAGGATTTCCCCGGCGCGGGAGAGCATTTGCGCGCGACTTAGGTTGCTGGCGTAAGCGAAATACCAGGCTGTTGGTCCGGCCATAACACCTGACGGCTCCGCGGTGGCAAGAACCGGATGCGGAGCACCCCATGTTACCGGGAAGCCCAGTGCAGAGCAAATAGAACGAAGGTAAGGCCTGTTCACTACAGGGACACGGCGAACCGAGGCGGCGGGGTGAGAGGTATCCCGGAACTGAGAAAACTCGTGCCGCACCCTGCATCATGCGGTGCAGGGCCGGGGAGGGCGCTGAAGACACGGGAGAACCCAAGGCCCGGCCCGGAGCCGTCGAGGAGGGTTCTTGTATAGACAAATATATTTTTCTTGACAGCTTGTGCTGTCTGTGAGACAAATGGCGCGCGACGGCTGGGACTTCCGGGGGCCGCGACTTGTCGATGAGCACCGAAATCGGATTCGTGCAGGAGGCGGGGCGGGCCGTGGCCCTGCTCCACCCGTTGCGGCTGAGAATTCTGGAGGCGCTGCGCGAGCCAGATTCCGCCGCCGGGCTTGCCCGCCGGCTGCGCATGCCCCGCCAAAAGGTGAACTACCACGTTCGGGAACTCGCGCGGGCGCGGTTCCTCGAGCGCGCCGGGCAGCGACGGCGCCGCAATATGATCGAGCAACGCTACGTGGCGAGCGCGCGCGCCTACGTACTTGCTCCCGAACTGCTCGGCCGCATGGGCGCGGACTGGCGCCGCGCCGAAGATGCTTTCAGCACCTCCTATCTTCTCGGGCTGGCGGCTCAGATGCAATCGGAACTGGGGCGCGCGAGCCAGGAAGCGGGTGCGCAGGGGAAGCGGCTGTCCACGCTATCGCTATCATCCGAATTCCGGTTTGAGAGTACGGCACAGCGCGCGAAATTCGCCGAAGAGCTACAGAAGGCCGTTGTTGACGTCGTGGGGCGCTTCGCGTCCCCGGCCAAGCTCGAAGACGGCGGGGCCGGGGCAGGGCGCCCTTACAGGCTGATTCTGGGCTGCTACCCCGTTCCGCCAGCGACAGGAAAGACCCCAGAACCGGCAGAGAAAGTCGTCTCCAGCCGGAGGAACTAACATGCCGAAGGATGAACATCAGGAACACCGTGGACGAGTGATTCGGACCGAATTTCGCACCACGGCCACGCCTCAGCAAGCCTGGGAAGCGTGGGCCGATCCGGAAAAAATCGCGCAGTGGTTTACGGACCGAGCGACGGGCGAGGCTGTGCCTGGAGGCACGATCACGTGGTATTTCGACCGGTTCAACTACGTGATTCCGTATGAAGTCCTCGAGGCAGTGCCTGGCGAGCGATTTTCGATCAAGTGGTCAGGACCGGGTCGAGTGGGAATTCTCGAGGTCATCATCGAGCGCGATGGCGGAGAGACGCTGGTGCGGCTGGTGAATTCGGGATTTCAAGAAGCCGCCGAGTGGGATGAAGAGTACGAAGGCGTGGACTCCGGCTGGAGGACGGCACTCGCTATTCTGAAATACTACCTCGAAAACCATTTCGGACAGCGCAAGGCGGACTTCCTTGCATTCGGCCGGCGTCGTTCAGCTATGAACAGCTTCGACCTTACTTTTTGGAACCGACGAAACTCGCGCAGTGGCTGACGAAATCGGGGTCGATGGGAGCGTCCGGGGAGGCGTGCCATCTCACGCTGCGCAACGGTGGCGAATTGAATGGCCGTGTCCTCGCGATTACGAAGTGGGAGGTTGCGCTCTCCTGGGAGGAAATCGCGGGCACGCTCGAGCTGAAGGGATTTTCGATGGGGCCACAGCGGATGGTGGGAATTCGGGTCTCAGTTGGAAACTACCGCCGGCGTAGATGAAACAAGTCGAGGATCGGATGGGGACGGCACTTGAGCGGCTCGCGGGACTGCTTGGGTCTGCGGCGGCCGCGGCAAAACCCTAAAAGCATTCACCACAGAGGGCACAGAGTACACAGAGCAAAGCGGATTAAAGCAGCAAGTCCAAGAAACCTTACCGCAGAGACGCTGAGGGCGCAGAGCAATACGGAGACAGCGAGGAACGATCATGACCGAAGCGAAAAGAAAGCCAGCGACACGAACGATTGAGAAACAGATGGAGATTGCGGCGCCGGTCGAGGCTGTCTGGAAAGCGCTTACGGATGCGGAAGAATTGACGCGCTGGTTTCCGCTGAAAGCACGGGTGAAGCCGGGGGCCGGTGGGTCTGTTTTCCTTTCGTGGGGACCGGAATGCGAAGGCGAAGCGCCGATTGATGTCTGGGAACCGAACCGGCGCTTGCGTTATGTCGAGCGCGCCCCTGGGGCAGATCGGAATGCCCAATCTAGCATGTTCGTCGAATGGATTCTGGAGGCGCGTGGAGGAAAAACGCTGCTGCGGCTGGCAAACTCGGGATTTGGCGAAGGAGCTGACTGGGAGAACGAGTATTACGACTCGGTGGACTGCGGCTGGGGCTTCATGCTCGTCAATCTGCGGCACTACCTGGAGCGACATGCGGGCGTGCCGCGCGTGGTTGCGTGGCCGCGCCTCAAGGTTACGGGCTCGCGTGAAGATGCCTATGAGCGGCTGATGGGAGCCGATGGTTTGTTCCCTGAATCGGCCACTAAGAAATTGCGTGAGGGGGGTCGCTACTCGGCTCGCGCGGCCAGTGGTGAGCAATTTAGCGGATGCGTCGAGTTTGTGCGGCCGCCGCGCGGATTCTGCGTGACTGTAGAAAATCTGAACGAAGCGCTGCTATGGCTGACGATCGAAGGTTCACCCGGCAAGCACGAGGTTCAATTGTGGCTTTCGACCTATGGTGTTCCGCAGGAAGAGGTGGATGCGTTTCGCGAACGCTGGCAGGATTGTTTGGAGCGGACGCTTGCAAGCGCGTGATGCGTGAGGAGCGGTCGGGAAAAGGGCAACGCGAGCGTCGCCCCTGCGAGACGAGTCCAATGAGCTGACGTAACGCCCTACGCGGCGCGTTCGAGGATTCCCGCGGCGCCCATGCCGCCACCGATGCACATGGTGATGAGGCCGTAGCGGGCGTTGCGCCGCTCGAGTTCGCGGAGAATTGTGGCGGTCAATTTCGCGCCAGTGCATCCGAGAGGATGGCCCAGAGCGATCGCGCCGCCATTCGGGTTGACCTTCGCGGGATCCAAGCCTGCGAACTTGATGACGCTGAGGGCTTGGGCGGCGAAGGCTTCGTTCAATTCGATCACGTCGATTTGGTCGAGGGTCAGGCCGGCGATCTTCAGCGCCTTGGGAATCGCGAAGGCCGGTCCAATGCCCATCTCCTCAGGGGGCGTACCTGCGGTGGCGAAGGCCACAAAGCGAGCCAGCGGCTTCGCGCCGAGCGCACGAGCCCGCTCGGCGCTCATCACCACTGCCGCTGCAGCGCCGTCGCTCATCTGTGAACTGTTCCCTGCGGTCACCGTGCCGTGCGCGTGAAAGGCGGGCTTGAGCTTCGCAAGAGCTTCGAGCGAAGTGTCAGCGCGCGGGCCTTCGTCGGTGTCGAACACGGCTTTCGTGGTCTTCACGCGCGCGGTTCCGTTCGAGCCATTCTCGACCGCGGTGACTGAGACTTCTACGGGCACGACCTCCTGCTTGAATTTGCCCGCGGCGATTGCGGCGAGCGCTTTCTGATGGCTGGCGAGTGAAAACTCATCCGACTGCTCGCGGGTGATGCTGTACTTCTTGGCGAGGTTCTCGGCGGTGAGGCCCATGCCGAGATACGCGTCCGGATAATGGTCCATCAGCCAGGGATTCGGCGAAACCTTATTGCCGCCCATGGGCACCATACTCATCGATTCGGTGCCACCGGCGACGGCAACGTCGCCCTGCCCGGCCATGATTCGCTGTGCGGCGATGGCAATGGCCTGAAGCCCGGACGAACAGAAACGATTGATGGTCATCGCGGAGACTTCGACGGGCAGGCCGGCGCGCAAAGAAGCAATTCGCGCGACATTCATTCCCTGCTCCGCTTCCGGCATGGCACAGCCGAGGATGACGTCTTCGATTTCTTTCGGGTCGAGACCCTTCACCCGCGCGATGGCTTCCTTGATGGCGATTGCGGCCAGATCATCCGGCCGGGTGGCGTGAAGGGTTCCTTTGAAGGCTTTCCCGACCGCTGTGCGCACTGAACTTACGATCACCGCTTCCTTCATTTGGCACCTTCCAAGAGCTCAGCTTCTATTATTTGATGCTGGGAGGGTGCAAAAAGCAACTGGCTGGAGGGCGACGGGTGACAACGTGCCAATTCCCATGGGAATCCATGCCTTTGGAAATTCCCCGGCTCTTCCCGACAAGCCCGCCGGGACGCAAACATCACGGAAGAGGCGGGCTACCAACCCTTGGGGGCGAACGCTAGCGCCTGCGAAGTCTTAGACGGGAGTATCCGCGGGCGCGGTGTGCCGCGCCCCTACGGAGCACGCCATTCGCGGCCAGCAAGGAATGCGGGGCCGTTCGCGAACGGCCCCTACAATCTACCTACGCGCGTCCAGGATCACCGACTAGAACGCGAGGCGGATGGCGAACTGCAAAACGCGCGGGCCGCCGCCGCCGAGACCGGGATTGCCTTGTTCCACGTCGGGCGTTTGCGTGCTCGAGCAGCCCGAGCAGTTGGCCAAAGTGAGAGGCGGCGTTACGTTGACCACTCCTCCGGGCAGACCGAAGTTTGGATGATTGAAGAGATTGAAGAACTCAACTCGGAATTGGAGATTCAGAGTCTCGGTCAGCTTCGTATCCTTGGTGACGGAAAAATCCACATTCTTAAATCCGGGGCCATAGATCTGGTCACGGCCCAGATCTCCGAAGGGCCCCGGTGAGGGTGCGGCAAATGCAGCGGGGTTCAGATAACCATCCGCCGGGCTGCCGTGAAGAATCGGATCCACACCAGGGACGATATCGGGTCGCTGGTGAAAATTGCTCCCGCCGCCGGTGATGACAGGCACAGGCTGTCCCGACTCAGCGGTGACGATGGTGTTCAATTGCCACCCGTCCGCCAGCTTCCGGGGCAACATGCTCCACGCAGGCACCTGATAGTTCAGCGCAGCGGTAAAGCGGTGCCGCATGTCGAAGGTAGACGGCCCTTTTTCGGCGCGCAGATTGTCGGAGTTCTGCGGAAACGCGGCGGTCGCGAAGTTGAAATCGATTCCATCCGATGCGCCGTCCAGGGATTTCGCAAACACATACGACGAGAAGCCCGAAAAGCGGTGCCAATTCTGGATCCGCGTGTTGAACTGCAGCGCGTGGTAGGTGGAATTCGCTCCGGTGCTGAAAACGTCGATGGTGAAATAGCGTGGATTCGTGAGGTCCTGGTTGAGGTCGTAGAGACGCGTTAGCTTCGTTCCCTTGCTCCCGACATAGCCGATTTCGATCGCCGCACCTTTCGCAACCTCGTGCTGGATATTCAGGCTCCAGCTGTTCACGTAGGGCGTGCGCAGGTTGGGGTCGGTGACGAAGATGTTGAACGGAGGCGTGGACCCGGAAAAGACTGCGCCGGGCGCGGACCCATTAAAGGCGTTCTGATTGTAGTTGAGTGGAAGCACCGGTATAGGGCCAGTAGGGTTGGTGGCGATGCCTGCCGACGTCGTAAAATTGGCAATCATCAAGTGCTGCGGGATGTAGTCATAATAGAGACCATATCCAGCACGGACGACCGTCTTCGGCCAAGGATTCCAGGCCAAGCCGACGCGGGGACCAAAATTATTGAGATCGCGCTGATAGGCTCCGCCGAGCCCGCCGGAGCCGACCGTCTGAAGCTGCGCTGAGGAGCTGAAGGCCGCGAAATTCGAGAGCAGCCCATGCTTCTCGCTGATCGGCCCGAAGTATTCCCAGCGCAGGCCATAGTTCAGGGTGAGCGTGGGCCGAATGCGGTAATCGTCCTGGGCAAAGAAAGCCAGGCCGTTGTTGTAGGTCGTGCGCTGCGTGTTTCCTGTGTTGGCGCTGGTGCAAAAGGAACAGGGGCTCCCCAAATAGTAGTTAGTAAGGGCATCGGTGACCGGATCCGGCAAGCGGAGCGAAGGGGTGAACTCGATGATCCCTCTTTCCAGGTTATCGTTGAATGCGTTCACGGCCACACGGCGGACCTCGCCGCCGAATTTGAAGGTGTGCGCTCCGCGAATCCAGGTGAAGTTATCGAGACCCTGAAAACTCTGGCTGAATCGAGCGCGAGGGATGCTGAACCCGGTGGCTCCCAGATTTTCGATCACGCCCCCGAAATCAATTTCGGGCAGGCCAGTGTGCCCAGTTCCGAAGTTGAGGCCGATACTCTGCGGATTGAAAGTGCCATCGGCGGAAGTGAACGAATTTCGGAAGCGGCTGTACCCGAAGCGCAGCTCGTTGACGTGGGAAGCGCTCAGAATGGAGAGCAGGCTCGCGGAAAAAACCTGAACACGCGTCGGCGAGATCTGTGCGAACGGCGCGAGTCGCGAGCCAGTGCCGAATCCGCCGAGCGAGCCGAACGGGAACGTCTGCTTGTTCTGCCCAAAGGCGTATCGCGCGGCAAAAGAGTGCGCTGCGGACATTTTGTGATCCACCTTAACAATGAAATTGTCGAGATTGTTTGTGTCGTTGACGACTCCTGAGATCGAATTGACGGTGCTCGACGGGAAAAAGTTCAAAATGGCGTCCAGCGGCGCTGGATTGATACTGGGATTCATGGAAAGCGCGAGGGCCCTTGCCGCGGCGCGCTCCGCAGTCGTAGGGACCTTAAATTCAAAGTCGGAGCCGACGCGTTCACGCTGTCCTTCGTAGGCGCCGAAAAAGAATGTGCGGTCGCGGATGACCGGCCCGCCAAGAGAGCCGCCGAATTGGTTGTTGATGAAAAGTGTTTGCGGATTGGGTGGCGTGTTGAAGAAATTGCGCGCGTCGAAAAACGAGTTGCGGAAATACTCGAACGCGGACCCGTGAAGCTGGTTCGTGCCCGACTTGGTGATGATGTTCACCACCGAGCCGCTGTTGCGCCCGTACTCAGCGGGAAACTGTGACTGTAGATTGAATTCCTGGATGGCATCGATGGGCAGCAAGGTGGCCGGCGCACCTGTGATTCCGACCTGGTTGAGCGCCGAATTGTTGAACCACGGATCGTTGTCGTCGGTGCCGTCGAGCGTGTAGTTGTTCGAGCGGTCGCGGTTGCCATTGATATTGAACTGACCGACACCTTTCACCGATCCAGCCACGCCCGACCCTTCGACAACGACGCCTGGCTGGAGGGCCACGAGTTTGCCGAAGTCGCGGCCATTGAGCGGCAACTCGGCAACGAGGCGCTGCTCGACGATCCCTCCCAGAACATCCTGGGAAGCTTCAAGGAGCGGCGTTGCCGCCGTCACGGTCACCTGCGTTGACGTTCCGGCCACCTTCGAGAGAGAAAAATCCAGGGGTGTGTCGACGCCCACCTCGACGACTGCCTTCAGCGTAAGTTGCGCCAGATCCTTTGCCTGAGCGGTGACGTCGTACTCCCCAGCGTCCAATTCGGGAATCACGTAAGTGCCGTCGGAACCGGTGGTGGCGGTGCGAGTCTGCCCGGTCGAGTTGCTTTTCGCCGTCACAGTTGCACCCACGAGAATCCCGCCTGAAACGTCGTGCACTGTGCCGCGCAACAAGCCGCGATACGTTTGTGCAATCGTCACGCTAGTTAATGACACCAGCAGCGCGAGGAGCAGACCCCAGCGCGCGCCATTCGCCCCAATTCGCTGAAGCCAATTCGATGCGTTCTGCATGCTTTCTCCCTTATTCGCCTTTCCGAGGAATGAAAATCGTTGCCGGCGGATTAATTTTGTTTGTCTGCGCAAAATTTCGTTCATTGAGGGCCAGGCCGACACGGCCGCGCGAGTCTACATAAAGAAGGGGCTGGCCGACGGGAACGTCCATGAACGTTTTGACGTACGGCAGCGTGAAGGGCTTGTTATCCAACTTGATTGTGACTTTTTCGCCGAGCGCGTAGCCCAGGTTCTTGAAGTCATCGCCGGGGATATTGGTGATCAGGCTGCCGTAAGGATCATCCAGCGCGATCACTTGTCCGCTGACTCCGGTTGTGTCGACGGTTGGCACGGAAAGATTCAGGCGAACGAGCTGTTTCAGTGCCGGGCCGACGAGCGTCCAATCGTCTCCGGCAGCAAGATGCGCGGCGGTGGGAGAAAAAATATCACGCCCGTGAAACGTCGAGGAAACCCCTGTGCCGATCATCCACATCGGATTGGTGATCTCGCGGGAGCCTTCGATTCCGTCACGGTCCGCCACCGGTGTGATCAGGCCGTTATCCGGCAGAACAAAAACCTGCCCGCGTTTCGATTTCACCACGACGGCTTTGCGCGAAGTTCCGACTCCCGGATCAACGACAACCAGAAAAATCGTGCCCTCCGGATAATAGGGCGTTACACCAGCAAGGAATCGCGCGCCCTCTTCGATCGAAAACGGAGTGACCTGATGCGTGATGTCCATGATGCGCGCATCCGGCTCAATATTGAGAATCACCGCCTTGCAAATGGCGACCGCGTCGTTCGCGGTCCCGAAATCGGTCATGAAAACGATCGTCCGCCTCGTGCTGCTCGACTGTTTCTGCGCGGCATCCGGATTCGCCTTTGATCCACAACCCGCGGTCGACAGTGCGCAAAGTAGGAGGAATGCGATGCAAACATTCCTCCGCCCGACTGCATGCACGCCCGGCTGGACCTTAAAGAAATGCACTTACACCCCCGCCTGGAATTGAGAGTTTAGATTCCCTTGCCCCACTTCCGATTCGAAAAAGACGGGCCCGGAATGCCCCCGAGTTCCAAAAATTATATCTGAACCCCGCCGAGCGACCAAGGAAAGCCGGGGCAGAGATTCCTCATGTTGATATCAGGACCG
The DNA here is from genome assembly GCA_049644285.1 of Candidatus Acidiferrales bacterium. Lineage (GTDB taxonomy): Bacteria > Acidobacteriota > Terriglobia > Acidiferrales > UBA7541 > CAVRXT01. The sequence continues at coordinate 23,457 of JBARRP010000110.1, forward strand.
TAGCCGTTATGGCGTGGAATGAGGCGGCCGCTTGCGATACTGCTCGTAGAGTTGGAGCTGGCGATTGTCCTGACTGGTGAGCTGGCCCTTGATGAAGAGGAAGCGCACGTTTGTTTTGATCTCGAGCGGATCGCCGTCGGTGACGATCAAGTTGGCGATTTTGCCCGGCTCGAGGGTGCCGAGCTGATCGGCGAAGCCCAGCATCTTGGCGGCGTTCACGGTCACTGCCTTCAGAGCTTCCTCGTGCGGAAGGCCGTAAGCCACGGCGTTGCCTGCCTGCTGCGCGAGGCGCCGTGAAAATGCCGTATTGAAACTCGAAAACGCGATCGGGATGCCTGCGGCGACTAGTTCAGAGGGCTGCGTCATCGGCTTGTCGTAGGGGAAATCTTCTTCGTCCGGCAAACGCAGATCAGGCCCGAGAATGACGGGGATGCTCTTCTGCTTCAGCAGATCTTTCTCTTTCCACGCCTCGTTGCCCCCGGCGAGGATCATTCTCAGGTTCCGCTTCGCGCAGAAATTGACGGCGTTACGGATGTCGCGCGCGGAAGCCGCCACGACCAGGACGGGCAACTTGCCTTCCACGACGGGCGCGAGGGCTTCGAGTTTCAGATCGCGCTGGAAATTTTGCGGCGAGCCTTTTTCCATTGCTTGAGCGTAATGGCGCGCGCGGTCCAGCCAGTCGCTGAGATCGTTCACTTTCTTATCGTATTCCCGCTTGATCTCGTCGTAAGGCCGCTCTTTGATCGAGAACGTCGAGAAGTCGAACGAACGAGTCTCGATCGTTGGCCAATTCACCACCATGGCCGCCGATTTCCGGATCAGCATGTCCTGGATCGTCCAGCCGGTAAGATGGATTGCCGAAGCTTGGCCGCCAAGGACAGCGGAGCCGCCGGAAAAATCGAGTCCGCCAATTCCAGGGACCGAAACAACGTGAGTGACGCCGCTGGCTCGGGTGACATCGATATGCGCACTCGACGGATTAATCGCTGTTGCCGCCACCAAGTCGGGGTTGTAGTCGCCCAGTTCGACAACATCCAGCGTCGCCAAGACCTGGTCGATTTCGCCGAGACCCATATAGGTGATCGGATCGAAAAGGCCCGGATAGACTTCAAGGCCTTTGCCATCAATCACGTGAGCATCAGAGGGCACTGGCACATTCGCGCCGACCGCGGCGATCTTTCCATCGCGGATCAGCAGCGCGCCGTTTTCAATCGGCGGACCTGCGAGCGTGTAGATTCTCGCGCCCTGGATCGCGTAAGCGACCGGCGTCGCTTGAGTCTGTGCCTGAGCAAGTAGCTGCGCGGCACACAACGGCAACAGAGCCAGACATACGAGTGCACGCGCAAACGTGTTTCCGCGTCGCGTTTCCCGGTTCATCGCGCACCCCGCTTGTTGCCGGCGTCGATCTTGGGTGGCTTCGTCTTTTCTTCCTTCTTCTTTTCTTCCTTCTTCTTTTCTTGCTTTTCTTCCGCCTTCTTTTCCGCCTCGGCAGCTTTTTTCTCTTTATCGATCAGCGCCTGCTTCTCTTTCTCGAGTGCGGGACGTTGCGCGATATCGCGCTGGCGATCGAAATAAACCTGGCCGTCGATCAGTGCTTTTTGCGCAACGGCGTAGACGCTGAGCGGGTCGCGATCGTAGATGACAAGGTCCGCATCCTTGCCGACATCGATCGAGCCGACACGATTGTCGATCCCGAGCTGAATGGCGGGATTGAGCGTGACGAGCTTCAGGGCTTCGTCGTAGGCGAGGCCGCCGTACTTCATCGACTTGGCCGCTTCCTGGTTGAGGTGGCGCGCTTCTTCGGCGTCGTCGGAATTGACCGAGACCACCACCCCGTGCTGGGCCATCAAGGACGCGTTATACGGGATCGCGTCGTAGGCTTCCACTTTGTAAGCCCACCAGTCGGAAAACGTGGACGCGCCCGCGCCATCCGCGGCGATCTCGTCGGCAATCTTGTAGCCTTCGAGAACGTGCTGGAACGTGCGGACTTTGAAACCGAACTCGTTGGCCACGCGCATGAGCATCAGGATTTCATCCTGCCGATAACAGTGCGAATGGATATAACGCTTTCCTTCGAGGACCTCGACGAGCGGATCGAGCTTGAGATCACGCCTCGGCGGGATCAGGTTCTGTTCCCCGGCGGCCTTGCGGCGGTTGTAATCATCCCACTTCTTCTTGTACTCCTTGGCCTGAGTGAAGGCCTGCCGGATCACCTCCTCGACCCCAAGCCGTGTCGCCGGGTAGCGCTCTGGAATCCCGGGCGGCGGGCGAAAACCTGAGCGTTTTGGATTTTCGCCGAGCGCGAATTTAATTCCGGGCAGAGCGCCTTCGAAAGGCAGCTCGCTTGCCGGCTTGCCCCAGCGCAGCTTGATTACAATTGTTTGGCCGCCGATGGGATTGGCGCTGCCGTGAAGGACGTTTGCGGCGGTTACCCCGCCGGCCAAATCCCAGTAGATGCTTGGATCCTCCGGGTTCAGAACGTCGGCGATATTCGCCATCGAGGAGACGGCGATGCTGCCTTCGTTGACGTCCCCATCGATGGCGATGTGCGAGTGGCAATCGATGATTCCAGGGATCACGTACTGGCCGCTCGCGTCGATGACGGCTGCATCGGGTGGAGCGGTTACATCCGTGCCCACGGCGGCGATTTTGGCGTCGCGGATGAGGATTGATCCGTGCTCAATTTTTCCATGCGTCACCGTCAGAATCGTGGCGTTCTTGATGAGCGTCACACTCGAGCTCTGGGCGCGCGCGGCGAGTGGCAGCAGAGCTGTGACGGTGAGTAAAGCTACCAGTCGAATTCGGCTCATCGCTTCACCACCGCGATGTGCCTCGCCGCATCGTCGTCATCATCATCCGCGGGCTTTCCCTCAGGCTTCGGTGGCGGCGTTTCCTCGTGGATTTCAAACCACCGTCCGTCCACGAAGACATGCTTCACTTTCGTCTTTTCATTGAAGAGGTCGCCGTCCGCCACCACGAGATTGGCGATCTTGCCTGGCTCGATGCTGCCCAGGCGGTCGCTGACGCCGAGAATGTCAGCAGCGTCCAGAGTGAAGGCTCGCAGCGCGGCGTCAGGCGATAGCCCGGCGTCCAGCGCTCGTTTTATACTTTTCTGAATGTCCTTGGGGCTGTCCAGGCCGTCGGAGTAAAACCCGAATTTCACGCCGATCTTCACGAGCGCCGCCGGAGTGGATGGGGCGCGATCACGGAAGCGGAGATCGCGCAAAGTCTCTTCGGCCTCCGGGTCGGCATCTTTGGGTTTTTCCGGCCACTTCAGGTTGACCAGCACCGGCATCTTCTTAGTGGCGATAGCATCGGCAACCTCGTACCCTTGCTGCGCGCCATAAAGCGCCGCGCGCAAGTCCCATTCCTGAGCGAGCTTTAAGCCGCGCAAAATCTCGATTGAATTATTCGCAGGCACCAGAAAGAGCTCTCTTCGTTCGAGGGATTTTTCGAGGAAATGCCCGGTGCGATCGTAAGGCGGACGCTCGGTTCCACGGATATGCGCTTCATAGATTCCCTCCGCCTGCGAGGACCAGCGAGTGTCGTCGAACACCTGGCGCACGTAAGCGATTACTCCCATGAGGGAGCCGGGAAAACTCCAGAAGCCGCCCGTGGGCTTGAAAGAGAGCCCCACCGTTGCGTGGGACTTGACGACCATATCGCCGGAGCGTTCGCCGGCCAGATTGATGACGGTGCCCTGACCCGGAAAAATCCCTGCATCAGGAATCGACAGAGTCGTGGTGAAACCGGCGTTGCGCCACGTTTCAATGCGCTTGTCGTCCAGCTTCAGTTCATCCGCAGCGATGCGCCAAGGAGTAGTCGCAGGGCGATCTTCCGGTCCCATCGCGATCTGCTCCGGCGGGGGAGCGCGACGCCGTCCTCTCCCTCCTCCAGCGGCCTCCGGCTCAGGCTTAGGGAGACCAATGCTTGTGCCTGCATCGATAAGGCCGGGGTAAACGGTGAGCCCCTTCCCATCAATCACCCAAGCCTCGGGGGGAATCGTCGCGTCGGTGCCGACGGCTTGAATTAGACCATTCGCTACTACGACTGTGCCATTTTCGATGACCGGACCGGAGACCGGGATAATCCGCGCATTTTTGACTACGAAGTAGCGCGGCTCGCCGCCTTCGGCGTGGCTCAGCAACGATGGGAGAATGACGCCGGCTGCGACGACGGACATGGTCAGGACGAAACTGCTCACGGAATGAGGTCGCATCCCACACTCCTTTAAGAGCGTTCAGCTATCAGCAATTCAGCTTTCAGCGAGCGCCGATGCTATCGACAGCTTTCCACGGAGTCAAGCGACTTGGTGGACACTCAACGTTGTACAATTGTTTGATGGGCACACCCAGCCGGGGTTTTAGACGGCAGGAGGCTGCATTGGTGAGCTAGTGCAACGAACCCGCCTCCCTTTCCAACAGAGAACGTCAGCAAGGATGGACGCCCGCGTCGCCAGCAGGAACTGTGGAGGCGGATCGCGATCCGTCCCGCGAATTCGCGACTTTTGCGACTAACTCCGGGACCATGCCCTCGTGTTATGCTCCCCGACCGGAGAAGAAATGCGCCGGCGCCGCACGTTGATTCAATCGCCGCTCGAATGGCAGATGACCGCTCTGCCGGTGGAGCATCCGGCGATTCCCGCGATCGCGGAACGCGGCGGCACCCAGCTCCGTACACCGCGACCGGTCGTGCTCGTCGATACACGCGAACAATACCCGTTCTGGTTCATCCGATTTCGCGGCTGGTTTGAAGGAGTGATCCCAAAAGCCTTGTCGCTGGGCGATTATTCTGTTGAAGGGATGGAGAACCTGTGCGTCGTGGAGAGAAAAACCTTGCCTGATCTCGTCAGTTCTTTCACCACTGAGCGCGCGGCCTTCATCGAACGCCTGCGCAAGATGAGCGAAGTTCCGAATCGCCTGCTCGTGATCACTGCCGCGCTGAGCCAGGTAAAGTCGCAGTACGCGCACAGCCGGACCAATCCGAACCGAATCACGCAATCGCTGATTGCTGCGCTCGCGGGTCTCAAGATTCCCTTCCTGTGCGTCGAAGACAACGACCTGGGAGAAGAAATCGTCGCCTCCTATCTCTATCAAGCCTTCCTCTACCACTGGCTCGAATTGAATGGCCACGGCCGCCGGCTGGCGGACGACGATCTGTGATTTATCCACGCGAATCTGCCCGCCGGAAGGCGGCCGCCACCTGAGTCGTCGTATAGGCAGAGGGGTGGCCACGAGGGCGTATGGCCATGCGCTCCTACGGCGCCGAGCCAGTACTCGCTGGATTGGCACTAATTTCGGAGGGGTTTGCCGGTCTTGAGGGTGTGGGCGATGCGCTCCTGGGTCTTGCGCTCACCGCAGAGGCTGACGAAGGCTTCACGCTCGAGATCGAGGATATATTGTTCGGGGACGGTCTGCGGCGAAGAGAGCGCGCCGCCGGCGAGGACATTGGCGAGTTTGCGACCGACCAAGGCGTCGTATTCGCTGATGTATTCGCCCCGCAGCAGCATGTGAATCGCCAGCTTGGCCCCGGCAAGGAATTCATCGCCCAGGACGCGAATCTCGGCTGGCGCGGGCGCATGATATCCGGCGCGCACGAGCGCAAGCGCCGTTGCCTTCGCATCGGCCACCAGGCGGTCGCGGTTCATGGCAATCAAATCGTCGCGACGAAGATAACCGAGCGAGCGTGCTTCCTCGGCGCTGGTTGAGACTTTGGCCATGGCGATATTTTCGAACACGGGCTTGAGCGCGTGGAAGAGATCGAGATCTTCAGAACCCGCCGAATGCTCGTTCGCGCGGATCAGCATTTCCTTCGTCCCACCGCCCGCGGGAATCAATCCAATGCCAGTCTCGACCAAACCCAGATACGCTTCCGCGGCGGCATGAATCCGCGCCGCGTGCAAACTGATTTCGCACCCGCCGCCCAGCGCCATTCCCTGGGGCGCTGCCACCACCGGCCGTGAAGCATACTTGATGGCCATGTTGACGCGCTGGAATTGGCGCACGGCGAGATGGATGTCGTCCCATTCCTCTTCCTGCGCGCTGATGAGAAGCAGCATCACGTTCGCGCCGACGGAAAAATTCGCGGCCTGGTTGGCGATCACCATGGCATCGAAATCAGTTTCGAGGCGCTTCAGGCCCGCGTGAATCATCGCGACAATGTCGCCGCCGATGGCATTCATCTTGGCATGGAATTCGCAGCACACGACGCCATCGCCGAGATCGATCAGGCTCGCGCCCGCATTTCCCTCCACCGTCTTCGACCGATCTTTGAGCGACTTTAGAATAATGACGCCTTCGGGCTCCACGACGGGTTTGTACGCCGATGCGGTTACGTCGAAGTAGCTCGCGCGCCCTTCCTCGGATTCGTAAAACGAGCTTTTTCCGGCGGAAAGCAATTCGCTGACGAGCGGCGGCAGCGCCTTGCCCTGCTTTTCGAGCGGGCGAGCCATCCGCGCGACTCCGATCGTGTCCCAAATCTCGAAAGGCCCGAGCTCCCAGGCAAACCCCCAGCGCATGGCGCGATCCACGTCGACGACACGGTCGGCGATTTCCGGCACACGCCGCGCGGCGTAGAGGCACATCTCGCTCAGGCTGCCCCACAGGAATTTCGACGCATTGTCGCCGCCGGAGCCGTCCAGCGCCGGCGCCACGAGCATTCGCAGCCGCTCGCGCGTGTCTTCAATCGACTTGCCTGTTTCCATCGAAGCGAAGCGCGCCTTCTGCCGCGGCCGATATTCCATCTTCTGCCAGTCGAGCGAGAGAATCTCGCTATCGCCATCCTTCTTTACGCGCTGATAGAAACCCTTACCGACCTTTTCGCCGAGCCAGCCGCGCTTGATCATTTCTTCAACCAGCGGCGGAACGCGATAGACATCGCGCGACTCGTCCTGCGGGACATTTTCATAAATGTTGCGGACGACGTGGACCAACACATCGAGGCCGACAATGTCAGCGGTGCGGAACGTCGCCGACTTCGGCCAGCCGACGGCCGGGCCGGTGCAGGCGTCCACTTCCTCGACCGTCATTTGAAGCTCAGTCATCAGCCGCAGCGCATTCAGCATGGAGAATGTGCCGACACGATTGGCGATGAAGTTGGGCGTGTCTTTGGCGACGACCACGCCTTTTCCGAGCCGGCGGTCGCACACATCATCCAGCTCCTCCAGCACGTCCGGGCGCGTCTTCGGCCCCGGAATCAGCTCGACCAGTTTCATGTAGCGCGGCGGATTGAAGAAATGCGTGCCGGCCCAATGCTCCTGGAAGTCGTCCGAGCGCCCTCGGGCGATGAGATGGATGGGCAGGCCCGAAGTGTTCGTCGTGACGATCGATCCAGGCTTGCGGTGCCGCTCGACGCGCGCCAGGAGGTTGCGCTTGATCTCGAGATTTTCCGCCACTGCCTCGATGATCCAGTCCGCCGCGCCACACAACTGGAGGTCGTCTTCAAAGTTGCCGATGGTAATGAGCCGGGGGTTCTCGGGTGTGAAAAAAGCGGCCGGGCGTGATTTCTTTGCCGCCTCGAGCCCTGCCCGGACGATCCGATTGCGCACGCCCGGATCGGAGAGCGTCAATCCCTTGGCCTTCTCTTCCCCTGTAAGCTCGGGTGGCACGATGTCGAGAAGGATGCAAGGCAAGCCAGCGTTCGCCAGGTGCGCGGCGATCCGCGCCCCCATCGTGCCAGCTCCTAGGACCGCTGCCCTTTCGATACGCCGCTTCATCTTCGCCAACCCAACAAAAGGAAAAGAAGGAGGTTACAAAACCACTACGAGGGGGTCAACCGCAATCGCCAAGCATCCCCGGAATGCGCTAAAGTGTCAAATAGGGCAGAGGAACAGCGGAGATGGGTGTGGCGAAATGGCTTGGCAACGCCGTCCGCGGCCTGCGATCGTTCGCGTACGGGCCGGAGGCCGAAGGACGCCCGCGCGTGGGTCTGGCGCTGGGCGGAGGCTTCGCGCGTGGGATCGCGCATGTCGGCGTCCTGCGGGCACTTGAAGAGGCGGAGATTCGCGTTGACTACATTGCCGGGACAAGCGTCGGCGCGCTGATTGGCGCCGCTTACGCCAGCGGCGCCACCATCGAGGAAATGGCCCGCCAGGGCAGCGAAACGCGCTTCCGCGATTTTGGCCGCTGGACGCTCTCCCGTCTGGGGATGGCGTCCAACGAGCGGATGGAGGATTTCCTTCGCAAGTTCACGACGGCGAAATACTTTGAGGAATTGAAAATCCCGCTCAGTATCGTGGCCACGGATCTGATCTCCGGCGAATCCGTTTATTTCTCCGATGGCGAAATCGGACCGCCGATGCGAGCTTCCTGCGCCTATCCCGGGCTGTTCCTCCCGGTCGAGTACCGCAACCATTTTCTCGTGGATGGTTTCTTAACCGAGGCGGTGCCTACCGGGGCCGCTCGCGCGATGGGAGCTGACTTCGTCATCGCCGTGCATCTCGAACCGGGATTGCTTCACCAGAGGCCGCGAAACACGATCGAGGTGATCAGCCGTTCGTTTTCCATTATGCAAAGCACCGCCAAGATGCCGTGGCCCCGAGGGGCGGATGTGATCATCGAACCTGAGGTCCACGATTATTTGTGGGATGATTTCGAAAAGACGCCGGAACTGATCGTCGCCGGCAACTTCGCTACTCGCTCCGCCATGCATCTGATCCGGGCAGGCCTGGCGCGGCGATCTTCGGTCCTCCGGGGCGACGCACTGACCTCTGGTTCCTCCGAAAAAATCTAGTTTCTCGCAAGCCGCCTCGCGTGCTCACCAATCTCGCGATGCCTCGTCCAAATTGATTGAAGAGCCGAACCCCTTCTGCGGTGACCGCTGCAACGCCCCAGTCATTCGCGAATTTGGTTCGGCTCTTCTTGATTTTTTCGGATGGTCCTAGCCGCTTGATTGGGCATAACTTCCAGGCGAAATTCGAGACCAGTGCATAAAATAGTAGCGGAGGTACGAAAATTTCGAATATGGCTCTCCGCTATGTTGTAGTTCTCCGCGACACCATACCGAAAGTGGTAGGCTGCAGAGATTCCAGCATTACACTTGGCGAATCTCCACGACGACCGGCTGGCCGTTGCCTTTGCCGCGCTTCGTGAACCATTCACCCATTGCCGCTGCCAGCCGCGAGGGGTCAACTCGAAGACTTGCTTCCATGCGGCCCTCTGCTGTGGGGAGTGTGTCGTCGAATTCGGCGGCAGCGGTAAAATTCCGCATCGAGAAACTGTCCAGCCATTCGAGCGGGCACGGTCGACGTTCGCCGCCGACCAAGACGTCCACTTGCAGCTTTCGCGCGTACATGTTTTCGACAGTATAGCATCGCAGCTCATGTGCGACCCGGCGCCGGCCAACCGCCGTCATCTCGGTGGTCGCCGCAAGGGTGATCCGCTCGGAAAGTGGTTGGGCGTATAGCCACACGCCCTTACATCAAGGAACACACGACCCGTGGCCAGTTTCTTGCTTTTCCCGGAATGGTGACCTAAAATTTTTACGTCAGTTAACGCGCCCGTTCCTTCGGGTGCTGCACCGAACGACCCGGTCCAGCCGCCGGGTGGCGTCTCCCACGATAGGCTCGCGGAGAGGGTTCTTGTCCACACCTCTGGAAAACTGGGTTGAGGAATCGGCGCGGCTCACAAACCCATCAAAAATCGTATGGTGTGACGGCTCGCAGCAGGAGAACGATCGCCTGGTCGACCAGATGCAGGGCGACGGAACGCTGCTTGAACTCAATCCCAAGACCTACCCCAATTGTTATCTTCACCGCAGCCACCCGAACGACGTTGCCCGCACCGAAGGCGTCACCTTCATCTGCAGTCGCCGGAAAGACGACGCCGGCCCTACTAACAATTGGCTGGCGCCCGTGGAAGCGAAAGAGAAAGTCCGCCCGCTTTTCAACGGTGCGATGAAAGGCCGCACGATGTATGTGGTGCCGTACATCCTTGGCCCGGTGAATTCACCTTTCAGCAAGGTGGGCGTTGAGATCACTGACAGCCCGTACGTTGTCGCGAGCATGCGCATCATGTCGCGGATGGGCAAGGTGGTGCTCGACCGCCTGGGCGGCTCCGATGATTTCGTCCCGGGCCTTCACTCGCTCGGCGATCTGAGCCCCGACCGGCGTTTCATCCTGCACTTCCCGGAAGAAAAGCTGATCTGGAGCGTTGGCTCCGGCTACGGGGGCAACGCGTTGCTCGGCAAGAAATGCTTCGCGCTGCGAATCGCGAGCTGGATGGCCCGCGGCGAAGGTTGGATGGCCGAGCACATGCTCATCCTCGGCCTGGAAGATCCATCCGGGAGAGTCACCTATATGGCCGCGGCGTTCCCGAGCGCGTGCGGGAAGACGAATCTGGCCATGATGGTTTCAGCGCTGGAAAAAGAAGGCTACCGCGTGTGGACCGTCGGCGACGACATCGCCTGGCTGCGCGCCGGATCCGACGGGATGCTGCATGCGATCAATCCGGAATCGGGTTTTTTCGGGGTCGCGCCGGGGACGAACGCGAAGACCAATCCCAACGTTATGGCCGCCTTGCGCCACGATTCCATCTTTACCAATGTTGCGCTAACCTCCGACCGGGAACCGTGGTGGGAAGGGATCGACGGCGCGCCGGGAGCAGGGCTGACGAACTGGAAGGGCGAGCCGTGGGACTCGAGCAAAGGCCCGGCCGCGCAACCAAATTCCCGCTACACCGTTCCCGCGCACCAGGCGCCCTCGATTTCGAAACACTGGGAAGATCCCGAAGGGGTGCCCATCTCCGCCTTCATTTTTGGAGGCCGGCGCGCGCGTCTTGCACCGCTCGTTTACGAATCGCGCGACTGGCAGCACGGGGTATATGTCGGCGCGATCATGGCGTCGGAGACGACCGCGGCGATCACCGGCACCGTCGGCGTCACGCGACGCGATCCGATGGCCATGCTTCCCTTCTGTGGCTACAACATGGCGGATTATTTCGGGCACTGGCTTGAGATGGGCCGCCGCGTTTCTCGTCCGCCGAAGATTTATCACGTGAACTGGTTCCGGCGCGGTGCCGACGGGAAATTTCTGTGGCCCGGCTATGGCGAAAATGTTCGAGTGCTGAAATGGATGCTGGATCGCATCGAGGGTCGCGCGGATGCTGTGGAAACCCCGATAGGCAGCGTCCCTACCGCCGGGTCGTTGACCCTCGACGGCCTGAAGATTCCTCCGGAGACGATTCGAGAACTCCTCCACGTCGAGCCCTCCGACTGGCTCGAGGAATACGAAGCCATCGGACAATTCTTGGATAAATTCGGCTCGCGCCTCCCGGGACGGGTGCGCGAGGAACACCGCAAGTTCGGCGAGCGTCTTCAGCACGTCGCCACCGCCCCGAAATAGCTCCAACCCAGGTCCCACCGAATCGCGTTCAGCCGCAACGGCCGGGACCGTTCGGCGATACCGGGGCACAGTGGCTGCGCCATACGTGGGCCTTTTTTCGTACTCTTCGGAACTTACCCTTCGGCAGGGACGGCTTTGATAGAATGATCCGCCGTCGCCCCGTTTCGGCGCCAGTCCGCTAAAGCGCCCGGCACGGCGGCGCCGGCGGCACCCATTCCAGAGTAACGCCCGCGACGTGGAGGACTTCCCTTGCCGAATCTCGATGCCGCCCGACGCAAGTTGCCGAAGGCAAGCCGTCCTCATATGCCTGGATACGGAATCAGTGACGCGGAGAGCGGAACCGGATTATTGCCGTGGAAGTGGGCCGAGGAGCGTTTGAAAAAATCCCACAACTATTGGATTTCGACGACGCGTCCGGACGGACTGCCGCACGTCATGCTGGTCTGGGGCCTGTGGCTCAACGACCTCTTTTATTTCAGCACCGGCCGGACATCCCGCAAGGGGAGGAATCTCGCGAGAAATCCGAACTGCGTGGTGTGCTCCGAGGTCGCGGAAGAAGCTGTAATTGTCGAGGGCGCAGTGGAAGAGGTGGCCGACCCGGATGTGATTGAGAAGTTCGTCGAAGATTACGATCGAAAATATCACTGGAAGGTTGATCCAAAGATGGGGCCAATCTTCGCGGTGCGTCCGCGAGTCGCCTTCGGATTCTGGGAGGCTGATTTTACCGGGAGCGCAACCCGCTGGACCTTCGAGGCCGAATAGATTAAGGCAGGAAATAGTCTTTTGGGGAGGCATGAATGAGTTCGTCGATCAGCAGAAGAGAGTTCGTGCTAGCCGCGTCATCGCTCGGGTCCGTCATGATGGTGGATCAGCTTAACGCTCTTGCCAAAGTAACCAAGGGAGAGTCCGACGTTTTGCCCTCGAAAGCGGTTGTCATGCAGCCACAAACTGGCGGCAGGCAGATGAAGCCGAGAGTGCTTGCGTTCGATGTGAACCAGACCCTACTGGATTTGAACGCGCTCCGTCCGCACTTCGCACGCGCTTTTGGTGATGGCAAGGTGCTGGACGAGTGGTTTTCACTTCTTTTGCAATACTCGCTCGTCGTGACTGTGGCGAATGCATATGCCGACTTTGGAACCGTAGGGCGGGCGGCCCTCGAAATGTTGGCAGGCAACAAGAAAATTCAGATTCCTCCCGAGGACAAGACGTTAATTTTGCAGGGAATTCTGACGCTGCCTCCGCACCCGGAGATAAGTGAAAATCTGAAGCGATTGCGTGACGCGGGTTTCCACATGATTACGCTAACGAATTCCAGTCCGACGGCCGTCAAATCACAGCTACAGAACGCGAAGCTTACGGAATATTTCGAGGAGTCCATCACGGTGGACTCCGTGCGTCGCTTCAAGCCTGACACGGAAGTATATCGCACTGCGGCCGCACACCTTGGCGCACGGCCGGACGAGATCCTACTCATTGCCGCGCACGCATGGGACGTCTTCGGTGCAATGAAAGCGGGCTGGCGAGCGGCATTCATCGCCAGAGAGGGAATCACACCGTTTCCTTTGGGTCCTAAACCTGACATCGTCGGACCGGATCTGAAGGTCGTGGCAGACGCAATCTTGAAGATCTAGAATAGAACGTTTTCGACCGTGCGGAATCAACTACGGCGTGATTTCACAGAATAGATTTGATGTCAGCGTCGATGGAAACGTGCGTCTGTGGAAAACCGTTGATCGGGTAGGCCTCCCCGGTCAGGTTTTCAAAATGGAAGAATCGGCTGATGTGATAATCCTCGTCGAAGATACCGAAGACGCGCGGTGTCTCTTCCCGCGACAGGCCGAAAGACGCGAGCGCCGCCGGCTTTCCGTAGCCGCCGGATACTGCCAGATATTTCTCCACCGCTTCGCGTAGTTGCATCGACTGCTTCCCTCTCGCGGCGCCGCTCATATCCATAAGTATGCCCCCGCTTCGCCGTACGGCAGATTCACGTAGAAAAGATTGGCCTCAGGAATCCGTTTGAGCGCCAGGCACATTCTCTGCGCTCCGTGCTCCGCGCACAAGGCCTCAGCGGGCTCCGACGAGATTCGCCCGGCTTCATCCAAGCTCGACACTACCTCGCGGGAAAACCACAGCCAAGTCGCGCCGGCGGAACATCGCGCGCACTGGATTCTGCGCTGCGAGAGCCGCTCGCTGATTGCTGTGGCAACCTCGGGCAAGAGCCCTGCCGCCTCAAAATCCTCGGGCGCGACAAAAAAGTACTGGCTGAAAGATTCTGCATCCGGCTCAAACGCAATCACGCCGCCTTCATATGCGGCCAGCTCTTCTTCGAGAATTCCCAGCAAGCATTCGCGGCATAGTGAAACCTCCGGCCGGACCGGCTCGCGCCGCGTTGCAGCTTTCCCGCGCAAGTAGAGCGTATCGGGAACCAGCGTAGCCATCCAATGCACCTCACCTTCCAGATGCTCGCATTCAGCGGGAACGCCCTTCAGCCACGCCCACCAATTGCGGCTGCGCGGCAAGAAACGAATTCCGGGATACGCTTCCTCGTAGGTAACACGCGGCATTTGGCTCGCCCGAATTCCCTCGTTTAAGAACCTCTCTGACTATGGTAGCAGATTGCCGTGGCCAAGGTTCCCACTTGCTTCTCGCGGCTCGCGGCTCCTTAGACTGTCAGCTCGGCAGGTTTGTCTGCCTGCGAGGCTTCGGCTATGATGTTGCCTTCGCAAGCGTCAGGCAATTCAACGCCATTCATTCCGCGCGAGCGAACATTCAAGGAGGAATCATGCCGATTTCCGTAGGAAGCCCCGCGCCGGACTTTGTCTTGAAGGATCAGAGTCAGAAGGAAGTGAAGCTGAGCGATTTCACGGGAAAGAAAAACGTCGTCATCGTCTTCTATCCGCTCGATTGGAGCCCGGTCTGCACGAACGAGCACGCCTGCTTGGTCAACGACATGAAGCGATTCGAGCAGCTTGATGCGCAGGTCCTGGGGCTCTCCGTCGACAGCGCCTGGTCGCACAAGGCCTTCGCCGAAAAGATGGGAATCCACTATCCGCTGTTGGCGGATTTCCAGCCGCGCGGTGCGGTGGCGGAAAAATTTGGGGTTTATCTGCCGGACAAAGGCATCACCGGCCGCGCCATCGCGATCGTGGATCGCAACGGTAAAGTCGCCTGGTTCAAGCAGTACGACATCCCCACGGTGCCCGACATCCAGGAAGTGGCCCAGGCGCTGTCCAACGTCAAGTAGGCGGCAGACAGACGCGCGCTAGTTTTTGTTTTTGTGAGGCTTGGCCGGCGCTGGGGCTGCGGCCTTGGAAAATGTGCGGATATAGGTGACCACCTGCCAGCGCTGCTCTTCCGTCAAGCGATTCTTGAATGACGGCATTGGTTTCTTGCCCTCAGTGATTTTCCAGAAGAGCTCGCCATCCGTCATTTCTTTCATCATGCGAGCGTTGGTGAAGTCGCCGGGCTTCGGATCGTACATCTCCGCTTCGTCGCCGTTGCCGTCGCCTTTATCACCATGGCACTCGACGCATTTCGCCGTGTAGATATCCTTTCCTGCGGCCACCGTCGTGTCATTCACCGGGACGGGATTCTTCAGATTCTTGGCTTCTGGGGGCGCCACCCAGTCATTCTGCTCGCGCGCGAACAGGACGCCTGAAACCCCGAGCGCTACAGCAAACACGAGAGTCCCTGCCATCGCCCATCTGCTTCTCGTCATTTGATCAAAGCGACGTTCCATCGATCAATTCCTCTCCCTTAAGATATAGACTGCCCGACAGGAATTTTCGCACACTCGCTCAGGAATTCCCACGGAAGATCGTAAACAGCAGCCAGCCGTTCATGCCAAGGATGACCGCGGTTGAAAGATAGGCCAGCCAATTCGTCCACAGACGGTTCGCGTGCGCGCCCATCAGACTGCGCCGGCGGGTCAGAATCAGAAGCGGCACCATCGCAAAGGGCAAGCAAAAACTCAAGATCGCCTGACTCAGGATAAGGGTCTTCAGCGGGTCGAGCCCCCAGGCGATTACGACGATCGCCGGGATCATGGTCACCAGACGCCGCAGGAAGATGCTGATGCGCACTTTCAAAAACCCTTGCAGAATCACTTGCCCGGCCATCGTACCCACCGTCGAAGAAGACAGTCCGGAGCAAAGCAGCGCCACGGCGAATGCTACGCCCGCGAATTTCCCGAGCAGTGGGCCGAGGGTATGATGAGCCTCTTCGATCGAATAGACGGCCAAGCCTCGCCCGAAGAAGACGGCCGCGGCCATGATCACCATCGCCGAATTGATCAGCCAGGCCCCGTTCATCGCCAG
Source organism: Candidatus Acidiferrales bacterium (assembly GCA_049644285.1). GTDB lineage: Bacteria > Acidobacteriota > Terriglobia > Acidiferrales > UBA7541 > CAVRXT01. The sequence goes on from JBARRP010000110.1 coordinate 39,111, forward strand.
CAGCACATCGAAGAGCTCCATCTTCCGATGATGATGTTCGTCGGAGTCCTGTGGGCTGCGACGCGGCTGGACCAGCGCGGAATGAAGATAGATGACGTGAGGCATGACTGTCGCGCCGAGCATCGAGACGGCTATGTAAATCGAAGACGAATGAATCTCCGGAACGAAAGTGTGCCGCGCGATCGGCCCCCAGGCCGGCTTGCTGAGAACGAGTTCGAACGCGTAGGCGATGCCGATCAACGCCACGAAGAACATGATGACGCGCTCGAGCCACTGGAAACCGAGTTGCTCGAAGAGCAAGATCCCCATCACCGCGATGCCGGTGAGCACCGCCGCGGGAAGCATAGGAATCCCGAAGAGGAGATAAAACCCAAGCGCCGCGCCCAGAAATTCAGCCAGGTCAGTGGCCATTGCGGCAATTTCGGCGGCAAACCACAACCCATAGGTCACCGGGCGCGAAAATCCAGCGCGGCAATTCTCAGGGAGGGTCTTGCCGGTGGCGATGCCAAGTTTGGCGGCGAGGTACTGCACCAGAATGGCCATCGCGTTCGACCACAACAGGACCCACAGCAATTGGTAGCCGAAGCGGGCCCCGCCTTCGATATTCGTGGCGAAGTTCCCGGGATCCATGTACGCGACGGAAGCGACAAAGGCCGGCCCCAGGTACCACCAAGCCTCGCGAGGCGGCCGCCGGGAGCTCGAATCCACCGCGGCGCCGCCCTCGAGCGCGGGCGAAATGGCGGAAGCAACCTCAGTCATCGATGCCGGATTAGTCGGAGCCGCCATGGGTTAACTCTGCTGAATAACCCATATAAACTACACTTAACCCGCCGGGACGTCAATCCGGTTCTGCCGGCCGTTTCCGGAACTGCGAATGAATTCGGTGCTGGACGTAGCCTTTGCTATAGTGAGCGCGCAATCATTTTTTGCCCAGTCCCTGTGACGCTTTCACTTGCCGGGAGGAATGAATGACGGAACCTTCGAAACCGCAGCAGCAAGTCCAGATCAAAGCAGATGAGAAAGAGCTGCTCGGGCAGTATTCCAATCTCGTCGTGATCCATCACAACGCCGAGGAGTTCACCATGAATTTCATCTACATCTTCCCGAGCGTGGCTCAGGGGAAGCTGGTGGGAAGCATGATCCTGAGTCCCGGACACGCCAAGCGTCTCGCCCGCGCGCTCCAGGAGAATCTTTCCCGGTACGAGGCTCAGTTCGGCCCCATTCCCGAAGGATCCGGCCCCGCGCCTGAGCCATCGGTCGGTTTCGTGCAGTAGGAAGGAATCAGCACCTTGAGGAATAATTCATGAACGTGTTTGGTGATCGGACCGATCAGGAAGTTCCGTTGCCGATGATCCACCGGCCATTGGATTCGAGAAACTCCAAGCCAACCGCGTAACCGGCGCCGCGCACCGATTCGCAGTACGCGACGCGCGCCAGCGATCGAAACGACCCGGTCAAGGTTGAAAGCGTCAGGCGGTCATTCGGACGCCAGCGACGGCTGCTTAAAACGCGCGCCCCTCGCGAGCTGACGTTTTCGGTGAATGTCGTTTCGATTCCGGGCAAATCCAGGTGACCCGCGATTTGGACCCCGACTTCCATTGGAACGCGCTTTTCCCGGCGAGGACTCTGATAAGGCTTTGGGACCCCCACCCCAAGTGCCATCCCTTCCCCCTTGAGCTTGGGCCACTGTGTTCGAGAGGCTATAAGCAGGCTGCGACGTTCCCCATCCGGAATTTCTTATGGCCGCGGCCCTTCATGCGATACAGGTTGCGATCTGCCGCCCCCAGCAGCCTCTCAATCGTGGTGCCATCGGTCGGATACACGGCCACGCCGACACTCACCGAGATTTGCGGCTCTTCGCCGTCTCGAGCCAACCTTTCACAGATGCGCGCCGCCACCTGTGTGGCGTCGCCCTCGCTTGCCTCGGGCAGCACGACGGCGAATTCATCGCCACCATAGCGCGCCGCGGTATCAATCGAGCGGCAGGTGCTTCGTAAGACTTCCCCGAGCCGCTTAATCGCCCGGCTCCCGGTCAAGTGCCCGTAGCGATCGTTGATCTTCTTGAGCCCGTCAAGATCGAGGAGGAGAACCGAAAAGCGACGCCCGGTGCGTCCTGACCGCTGCAGTTCCCCGTCAATCACGTCGATCAGCCGCCGGTGGTTGGCCAGACCCGTCAGCGGATCGCTGATGGCCAAGTGACTCACCTGGTCGAACAGCTCGGCGTTATCGATCAGCGTCCCGCCCAGAACAATCGCATAGCTCGAAACCATCAAAAAATGCGCGAAGATGAATGGGGCATCCAGCGACTGCTGGGACTGCGAAATCGCCACGTGGCAAGCCACATTCAGGGCGGCCGCAATGTACAACGACCGGTCGAGCGAAGAACTCACACCACCGAGACGCACACGGTATCCGATCGTGGCCGCCAAAAAGATTGCGGCGGGCACAAGGTCCCACGGCCTCGGGAAGAGAGCCTCCGGATGAATCGCCAGGGAAACCGGGAGGGCGAAGTAGAAGACACTCGTCAGGTAGGCGATCACACCCACAATGAGTGTCGCCACACCGATCTCGCGTCCCGGATCGCGCGCGAGCGGCCGGCGACGCTCTACCAAGAGAGCCGCCAGCAGAAGTACTCCGAGCAGAGTCCGACCGGCCATCCAGGCTATCGAGGCGTGACGCGCATGAGCCGGGATGCCAACCAACTCCCGATGCGTCGTCATGCTCGTGCCCGCCTCGATCAGCCCGGCGAGAACAAACCCGAAAGCAAGAATCAGGGAGATTCGATCGTGGTTGCCACGGAACCTCACCAAGGCGTTGGCAGCAAAGGTGAAAGCGATCAGGCTGCCGCCCATCTGGAGATAGGTGTCCAGCAATGGATCCGAGACATACGAGGACGATCGCAGGGTCCACACGAGCAACAGGAATGCGGCCACACCAATTGCGCCCAGCAGCCATAGCCTGAGCCGATGGACGTACCCCCAAAATCGGGCCCCTTTGCCCACAATTCCCCCTGAGAGAAGCAGTACCCCGAGAGTAACCTAGCAAATCCAGGGCCGTAATTCAGTTATAAACATCACCACGGAAGCAATTGAATATAAGCGGCTTAGAGGTAAGCGTCGATTCTTGTCTGGTACGAACTTCGAGCGAAGCCTCTGTGTGCAGGGTAGAAATGTTACCGAGTCGAACCGTATCCTCCGAGACCCTTTTCTCCGAGAAGGTGGCTGCAATTCGCGACCGCAGCCGCTCGAATCACGGAGACACCAGTTCAGCGCGGGAGGGCGCTAGCAGGGCGACTCTTGCTCTTTACTTCGGTCGGTCGGCGGCTTTCACGGCCGACTCCGCTCCCTGGAAGCCAATGCGACTGTGAGTTCCATCGCAGAAGGGCTTGGAAACGGATCCGCCGCAGCGGCACAAAGAGAAGGCAGCCTTGCCGGTCAAGTCGTATCGATTGCCGTCGGCATCCACCAGTTCAATGCTTCCCTCAGGAGCCTCGACCCGGTATGGTCCATCTTTTTTCACGGTGATCTTCACGTGCGCCATTTGGATCTCCTGTTCCGCCCCGGGGTCTGATCGAGGCACTCTACCGGATAGCCGGTCCCAATCGCTATCGCTGAAGCTGAAATCAATATTTTGGCACTGAGGGATCGACTTCGTCCGACCAGGCGAGGATTCCGCCTTTGAGATTCCAGACCTTGCGGAATCCGGCCTTTCGCAGGAACTCAACCGCCTCCGCCGAGCGCTTGCCACTGCGGCAATGCGCGACGATCTCGCGGGAACTGTCAAGCTCGTTGACGCGCTTCGGAATATCGCCGAGCGGAATCAGCGCCCCTCCGAGATTGCAGATTTGATACTCATGCGGCTCGCGCACATCAAGGATGAAGAGGTCATCGCCGTGATCGAGCCGGGCTTTCAATTCCCGCGGGGTGATCTCCGGCACGGAGGTGGTCGGCGCCGGCGCTTCCTCCCCGCGGAGGCCGCAAAATTCGGCATAGTCGATCAATTTGGTGATCGTGCGATGTTCCCCGCACACCGGGCATTCGGGATTCTTCCTCAGCTTCAGCTCGCGGAACTTCATTCCCAGCGCGTCGAAGAGCAGCAACCGGCCCACGAGCGGCTCGCCCTTGCCCAGAATGAGCTTGAGTGTTTCCATCGCCTGGATCGAACCGATGATTCCCGGAAGCACACCAAGTACTCCGCCTTCCGCGCAGGACGGAACGAGTCCCGGCGGAGGCGGCTCGGGATAGACGCAGCGATAGCAAGGCCCGCCGGGATAACCAAAGACGCTGGCCTGACCCTCAAAGCGGAAAATCGAGCCATAAACGTTCGGCTTTCCGAGAAGTACGCAGGCGTCGTTGACGAGATAGCGCGTCGGGAAATTGTCCGTGCCGTCGACAACGATATCGTAGTCGCGCAACATCTCGAGTGCGTTCTCGCTCGTCAGATGAGTCTCGAAGCGGTCGATTTGGATTTCGGGATTCAAGTTTCCGAGACGCTCGCCCGCGGCTTCGAGCTTCGGACGCCCCACATCGGTTGTGGCAAACATGATCTGCCGCTGCAAGTTCGTGAAATCGATGGTGTCGAAATCAACCAGCCCCAGCCGCCCCACGCCTGCCGCCGCAAGATACAGACCCAGCGGCGCGCCAAGTCCCCCGGTGCCCACGAGCAGCACCTTCGCCTGCTTCAGCTTGAGCTGCCCCTCCATGCCGACCTCCGGCATGATGAGGTGCCGGCTGTAGCGTAGGACTTCCTCTTTCGAAAGCGCCGCCGGGGACTTTTCCGGCACTGCAGGCGCCGTTACTCCTGTTTTTGTTGCCATGGATCCAATCTCCTTGCCTGGTCAGCGACCACCGGCAATCGAGGGCACAATGCTGATCGTATCGCCCTCACGAAGTTGTGTCTTGTCCTTCTGCAAGAAGCGGATGTCTTCGTCGTTGACGTAGACGTTGACGAAGCTGCGCAGGCGCCCATCATCGGCATAGAGATGCTTGCGCAACTCCTCGAATTTCGTCGTCAAAGCCGACAGCGCCTCGCCGACGGTCCCAGCTTGCAATTCTACGCTCTCCTGTTTTCCGGCGTACGCGCGCAGCGGCGTCGGGATGACTACTTTCACAGGCATATCAAACCTCCTCAAAAAGTATGCTACTCAAATTCCGCTCGCGAGAAACCTCGGTGCTGGGCTTCTCAAACGTTCGAAACTGCAAGGGGGCAGCAAACAGCGCCCCTACGAACCCAGCGTGCGATCGACTCCCGCGTACTGGCTGCGCTGGGCGATCTCGATTTCCTCGGAATCGTAGCGCGCGCGATCATCCGTCAGACGCCAGGAATTCATTTCCTTCGGCACTCTCCTTTCGACGCCGACAATGATGTAGCTGTACCACGGCCATGCGTGCTCGCGATCGAATTCGCTCGGCCTCGCGACCGCATCCGGATGCGAATGGTACCATCCGATCAGATCGCAGCTAAACTCCTTGGCCTTGCTTTCCGCCCGCCGCACGTCCTCAGCCGTAATCTCGAAGCGATTCCGCGGGGAATCATTTCGCCGGTTCTCAAGGGGGACCAAATTCAGCACCTCACGCCCTGCTTCCCGGTCCCGGCCAAGAAGCGCTCCGCAACATTCGTATGGATATGTCTCCACGCCATGGGCGCGGATTCGTTCCGCGAGTTCTCGGCTGATTTTCAGCATCGTCGCATTCTACAGGCGCCCGGGGAAGCTGCGGTGTCATTCTGAGCCTGCAGCAAAGAATCTCAGTGGAAGATACCTGCGACGTTGAGATCCTTCGAGCCAAAAACCCTGGCCGTCAGGGTGACAGACCGCCCCGCGCAACCCCCTAAGCTTCCTCCCAAAAACGCTCGCTCAAGTATCTGTCGCCGGAGTCCGGAAACACCGTGACGACGACCGCCCTTTCGTCGGTTTTCAAGCCTCGCGCCACTTCAAAACATCCCCACAGCGCTGCGCCCGAGCTGACTCCAACGAGCAGGCCCTCCTCGCGCGCCAGCCTCCGGACCATCTCGTGGGCTTGTTCCGTGTGTGCCGCCAAGTCCGCGTCCGCGAGACCGGAATCATAAATCTTGGGCACGACGGCAGTCGCCATGTGCTTCAATCCCTCCAACCCGTGAAACGCTGAATCCGGTTGAACGCTGATGGCACGAATTGCGGGATTGAGTTCTTTGAGCCGCCGCGTCGTCCCCACGAACGTCCCGCTCGTTCCGAGCCCGGCAACAAAGTGCGTCACCTTTCCGCGCGTCTGCTCCCAGATTTCCATCGCGGTCGTCGCCGAGTGAGCCGCCGGGTTGGCGGGATTGCTGTACTGGTCAGGATAAAAATATCTCTCCGGCTCGGAGGCATAGATTTCGCGGACGCGCCGGATGGCGCCATCGGATCCTTCGTCCGCGGACGTAAAAATCAATTCGGCGCCGTAGGCATGCAGAATCCGTTTTCGCTCCGGAGATGCGCTGGCAGGCAGGCACAGCTTGACCGGATAGCCGCGCGCCGCCCCAATCATCGCATATGCGATTCCGGTGTTTCCGCTCGTGGAATCGAGAATCGTCTTGCCGGGGCGAAGATCCCCGCGCTTTTCACCCTCGCGGATCATCGCGAGGGCCGCGCGATCCTTCACCGACCCGCCGGGGTTGAACCATTCGGCCTTGGCGCATAACTCGACGTGCGGAAATTCGCGCCCAATCCGCTCCAGTCGCAGCAGCGGCGTATTGCCGATACGGTCAAGCACCGACTGGCCCAGCAGCTTTCGACTGGCCGGCAAACCCGCCAAGACTGTTTCCCCTGCCGACCCCAATGCCTGCTCCCTCTGGCCTCCCAGGAGGCAACTATGGCCTCTTCACGAGACTGCACTACTTAGATGCGCGGGAGGTCCACTGTATTCAACTAATATGGTTAAGGTTAGCAGAAAGACCCGGCAAGTTGAACTGCTTCCGCGATGTACGACCCGATCGGTTCTGTATTCGAATCGAGGCGTATCCGGGCTCGCTGGGAACCGCGAGTTTGCACTTTATACTCGGCGCAAGTATTCTTGTTCTGGCCAGCCATGTGGTACGTGGATCAGCATTTTGATCTCGAACGAATCGAGAAGCTGCCCGGTCTCGGATTCACCGTGCGCAGCACCGGCGGTGTCGTGCGCATTGAAAAATATGGCTGCGGAGCCGAGTTGCGTCGTGTGCCCGACGAAAAGTACCAGGTCACCGAGCTGCCCGCCATCATGGTTGAGGGACAGTTTACGCGCTTGTGGGACGCCGGCTATCAGAAGTTCCTCCTCAGCCATGACGGTCGAAAGGTACCCGCACAAGTGCAACAACTCGTCAACCTTCGGCGATTCAACGAAGAGCTTCGCACCGGCCTGGGTGTTCCCACGTACTATAACGAAGCACTCGGCTCGACGTGCCACTTCAGCATCTACGATCGCGTGAAGGGGCGTCCTGAGAGTGTGCCCGAAGAAGCGGTCGGCGTCGAATTCCCCGAGGAGCACTGAGCTTGTCTTTCCTTCGGTCCCGTTTGGGAAGCTCGATTGACGCGCGCTTGCGCCACTAAGAGTTCCTACGGCCAATTTGGAGCTGGAAAATGCACATGGGCGCGTCACCATCTCGGATCATGAAAACAGACCAAGCGGAAAAGGCCCGGAAGTTCCTCGCTCTACACAAAGGCCCCAAGACTCTGTTGCTGCCCAACGCGTGGGACGTCGCGAGCGCACGAATCTTCGAGGAGGCCGGCTTTCCTGCGATCGCGACGACGAGCGCCGGCGTTGCCAACTCGCTCGGTTATCCCGATGGTCAGCACATTCGGCCCGACGAAATGCTCGAGGTGGTCCGGCGGATCGCCGAAGCGGTGTCGGTTCCGGTCACCGCCGATATGGAAGCCGGCTATGGCCAGACGCCCGAAGAGGTTGCCGCAACGGCGGGTGGTGTCCTCGAAGCTGGAGCCGTGGGAATGAACCTCGAAGACACCATCGAAGAAAGACCTGATTCCCTGGCGGATCTAAGCCTCCAGAAAGAAAGAATTCGCGCAATTCTCGAGGTGACGCGGTCGGCCGGCATCCTGCTGGTATTGAATGCGCGCTCAGACGTAATTCTCGCCGGCGTCGGAGAACCCGCGACACGCGCTCAGCGCACCATCGAACGGCTGGAAGCCTATCGAGAGGCGGGTGCGCAGTCCCTCTTCGCGCCCGGCGTAAAAGATAAAGAAACCATTGCGCAACTGGTGCGCGGCGTTCACGGGCCGCTGAACATCCTGGCAACCGCGGGGACTCCACCCATCGCCGAACTCGAGAAAATCGGCGTCGCTCGCGTCAGTTTGGGCTCGGGACCAATGCGAGCAACAATGGCCCTTGTGGCCCGCATCGCGTGCCAACTTCGGGAAGAAGGTACCTACTCCCTTTTCACCGATGGTGCGATAACGTACACCGAAGCCAATCGCCTGTTCGAGAAGCGCTGAAACCATCACAACTCCCGTTCGGAATAGCTCAGGGTGCGGGCCGGGGCCGAATGCTCTTTGCGCACTGACGGCACACCCCGAAAAGCTCTATGCGGTACCGTTGAACGCGAAAGGATTTCTGCCGCCCGGCATGCTGTAGGGATTTCGTGGGCAGTTTGAGCTGCAAATTCTCGAGCGCGCCGCACTCGGTGCAGACCAGATGGTCGTGCCGCGCTACAATGGGGTCGAAGCGCGCAGCCTCCTGGTCAAAATTCAGCTCTCCGACCAGCCCTCTGTGTTTTAGCCAGTTCAGCGAATTGTAGATCGTGGCGTACGCGACCCCCGGCCGACGCCTCCGCAGCAGCCGGAAAACCTCCGCGGCGGTCGGATGGTCATCGATTGATCGCAGAATTTCAAGGACTGCGCGCCGGTAGGGCGTAAGCCTGCCTTCTTTTCTCATGAGACTTCGACTTCCATCAAAGGAGTGGCTCTCTCTGTGGAGCTTAGATTCGTGGCTGCAGGAAAAGATGCACGGCGGAGCTCGAGATTGCAGAAATCGTCTTGAGATTCGGTCGAAGAAAGATTCCAAAATTCGGAGAATCATTCGCACCGGATCAGAAGGCAAAGTCCAAGTTACCGGCCGGCCTGTTCAAGCTGCTTTCGAAACTGATTCACGTCCAGGCGATGCTTGGCCACTTTGCGCGAGCCAAGAAACACAACCGGAACATCGTTCGTGTATAGCTCGCGAAGCCGCGGGTCTTCGTCGATATTGACCTCGCGCAAGCGGGCGCCAAATTCCTTGAGCAGAGGCACGATTGCGGCTTTCGCTTCCTCGCAAAGGTGGCACCCGGGCCGGCTGTAGAACGTCACGTCGCGCGGGCCTGCAACCGCAACTCTTCCGGCCTCGGTCCGGCGATAGAAATCGCCGCCTGAATCCTCCTCCAGCAATCCTTGCTTCTGCAGGCGCGTGGCCGCGTCCAGCACGGCCTCGCGCTGGGCCGGCGGATTGCCCCCGACGAATTCAAACAGCGTATGAAGATCGAGCGCATCTTTCTCGAGCTCGTCGTAAGTGCCAAGAATTTTTTTCTCGATAGGCTCCATGTTCCCTCATTTTGGGGGCAGCGGGGTCCAGACGCTAGGGTTTGACAGTGTAGAAGCTCTGGAACGGCCCCATCGCCGGATAGAAGGCGCGTGACCGAAATAGCTCCGCGATCTGGCGAATGTGACCCAGGTCGTGAAAAGCCCATTCATTCATCAACTGGCCCACCGTGATGGAGCCCAAAGTGGTATGAACTCCGGTCCGCGAGAGTGCCCCGGCCGGAAGATAGCGCAGGACAGAAAGGCTGCGATCGCGCTCATGGCAGAATTGTTTCAGGTGGTCGAGCGCCTTGCCACTTGAATACTTCCCCGCCGCGTAAGCGGCGTTCTGGTCATAGGCTTCCAGACGCGGTTCTTTCTGCTGGGTCATCGCCTCGATGCGCGCGCGAAACCCAACCACCTCGACGTCGGCAAGATGGGCGAGCACCTCGCTGATCGACCAACGATCCATCGCGGGCTTCCATCGCAATTGTTCGTCAGTAGCGGCATGAACCAGCTTTTCGATGATGATGGGCGTCTGCTCGAGGACGGCGAGTCCCGGCAGGGCGCCAGGTTGAACCGATGCGGCCATCGCAGCCTCCCGAAGATTTCGCGGTCGTCTCTTTTATACCTCAGCCGGCCAACCTTGTCGAAGCCCGTCCCCGCCCTTGTCTCGGCGGTGTTGCGCGTGGTACACCGTGAAAGGAGGACATGAAACCGTGGCTCAGGTTGTGGCGCTGGTGGATGATTTATTTTTCCAAGCCAAGCTGCTGGAGACGGCGCGCCACCTCGGCGTCGATTTGAAAACCTTCGGGACAGGCGAAGCGCTCGTCGCCGAAATCGCAAAGGAGAGCCCGCGGCTCGTTATCGTGGATCTGAATGCGCGCCAGGGGCCGCTCGAAGCGATCGAACGCTTGAAAGCTTCCGCGAGCACGGCCCCCATCGTCGGTTTCCTTTCTCACGTCCAGGTGGACCTCGCGGAGCGCGCCCAAGCCGCAGGGTGCCGCGAAGTGATGCCCCGCTCGAAATTCACGCGGGACTTAGCAACAATTCTCGCGCAAGCGAAATCTTAAGGAACCATCGGTGCTGTGAATGCCCTTGAAGCGGCCAACTTGGCTTCCTTCCCTCGCGCTCGCCGCCTTCGCCGTAACGATTCTCCCCGCGCCAAGCGCCGATGCGCAAAGCAACATGGCGGAAGGTCCTTCGTCGGCTGTGTCATCAATTCTCGGCGCCGCCTGCCGCCAGAATGCAACACAATTCGCTACGCACCTTACGCCGGAAAATGCTGCCGCCTTCGGCTCGCTCCCCGACACTGAGCGGGCGGCACTCTTGAAACGCCTCTCCTTGAGCGACGACCCCGGCCGACCTCTCCTGTCAACCGATTCGCAGAGTCACCCCATCGTTCGGTGCGAAACACCTGGCGTAACCGTGGAATTCCACCTGGGCGCAGAAAAAGTGCACGGGAGTTTGGCTTTTGTTCCCGTCACGGTCGTCGGCGGCCAAGTAACCCAGTTCGGACTCGTGCGAGAGGATGGCTCGTGGAAACTCCTCTCAGTTGGATTGATGCTCTTCGATATCCCGCAGCTTGCGAAGCAATGGGCGGCTCAGGAAATCGAGGCCCGTGAGCAAGCAGCGATTCAAACATTGAAGGGCCTCGCCGACGAAGTTCGGAGGTATCAGCGCATCTACGGCAAACTGCCGGAATCACTCGCTCAAATGGGTCCCGCTCCGAAGGGTGGAGTCTCGCCGGAACAGGCGCAGCTCATCAATTCCGATCTCGCCGCCGGCAGCCATGGGGGTTATCAGTATCGGTACCGCATCGTTCCCTCGGTTGGGGGCGGAGATGCGGGCTTCGAGCTCGCCGGAACGCCGCAACAATACGGCAAGAGCGGCCAACGCTCGTTCTTCCTGGATGTTGAAGGCAAACTCCATGGCGCCGACAAGAATGGCGCCGTCGCCTCCATCGAGGACCCCTTGTTTGCGTCATCTAAAGATGAACAACATTAGCGGTCGAGGCTTACAAGGATCGAGGGTTCGCGGCGTGATCTTTCGTTGAGAATTCTTCGCGGCGGGCCGACTGCGTCGGCGCGCTTAATTCCTTTGCGCCGGAGTGAGGCACTGTGATCCTGAGGGCTGCCGTTGGCCCGAAGGATTTCAGCCGGGAATGCTTGGCGACAACCCGATACGATACATGAACCAGTTGATCCGCGGACACGTCTATATAATGATCTCGAAATTTGCACATGCGTGCCCAAACGAAAAATCGGAGATTCTTGCCCTGCGGCATCGCGCTGGCGCTCCTGCTGGCCTCGCTCGCTCTCGGCGCCTCGGCCCAGGTGCCGGAACCTCAACAGGGGTCTTCCATCGCGCTGCCAGAGGGAAAGGCGAACCCTGCGTCAACGCGTCCCGTCTTTGAATTCCACAGCGGATTTTGGATCAATCTGCACCACTTTCTCTATCAGCAGGCGCGCATCCAGGAGCAGGAGTCCACTAGCCGCGGTGGGGATGCTGCCAATCCACCGAGCACCGCTGATTCGGCCGCTGCGCTCCCAGCAAACTCCTCTCAGTCGGCGGATTGGGCCATGGCTCTCGACTACTACGCAAAGAATTTTGCCCATCGCGATCTGCTCTTCGACGATGGGATGGCGATGATCAACGACGTTCTGGCGGAAATGGAAACGTGTCCCGATCTTTCCGGTAAGAGTTCGCCTTCCTGCGCCTCCGGCCTGCGGCCCGGCATGATCGAGACCCTCGAGCGGGCTGCCATCGTCTATCGCGCGCGCTGGTGGAGTGAACATGATCGAATCAATCGCGCCTGGATCGAAGCGGCGGCGCCGCTGGTCCGCAATATGGGCGGAACGCTCGCTGGTCAGCTCGCCGCTGTCTATCACTCCCCTTGGCCCAGCGCGCCGATCCGCGTCGACGTGGTCCATTATGGCGGCCCTTTCGGCGCCTACACCACTCTCGATCCGACCCACATCACCCTCTCGAGCGCCGATCCCCGCAATCAAGGTCCCTCGGGCTTCGAAATTCTCTTCCACGAAGCGTCGCACGCGCTGGCCAGCTCGGTGGAGGACGGGATCGTGCGCGAATGCCACGCCCGCGAGATTCCCGTTCCGCGTGACCTCTGGCACGCCTTGCTCTTCTACACCACCGGTGAAATCGTTAAACGCGCGTTCGAAAGTCCCCTCGCAGGGAAACCCGCGGGAACCGCCGGATCCTATACTCCCTATGCCTATCGCAACGGCCTTTACCAACGCGGCTGGCAGAATTACCAGCGCGCTTTGGAAACCTACTGGCAGCCCTACCTCGACGGGAAAACCAATTTCGACCGCGCCCTCGTCTCCCTCGTCGCCGGTCTTTAAGGACCACCCATCCTGCTCGCGGCCATCGGCAAGGGCTCGGCTGGCGCCACTGAGAAGACCTCTAGCCTCGGCGCCGGCTAGCCTGTAGAGTTACCCGTGCAGCGATGTGATTTGCTTTGGGTACGGGACGCAGGTCCGCCACCGTGGTAAAACGGAAGAGAAGAGCGATCCTAGGTTTCAGCGCGTAGCTGGTCTAATCAATTCTGGTCGGCCCCGAGAGAAGGAGGATCATCCCATGGTCTACTTCTATGTCAGGGTCTTCGATGAGAGCAAGGGTTGCCTTCGTTACGTCGCCTCTCTCGCGACCCCCGTCGCCGGCCGGCCGGCGCAGGTTGAGCATTTCGCTGACTTTCCCGCTGATGCCTTGCCGCTCTCCTGGAACGATGCGGTGCGGTTGTATCGCGAGTTCGTGGACACCAGCCAGCGAGCCGAGGTCCAAGATGCCGCGAACGAGCCCGTTCAGAACTACAACGATCCGGGGCCCGCGCCGCAAACGGAAACCGAAGAAGCCCCTTCTCCGAAGACCGAGCTTCCTATTCTACGACCTGGCGAGGACGCGCCCGAGACGTTTCGCGGTCTTCATCCCGAAAAGCTGTCTGACGGATATTGGCATCTCGTTGTGCCGAGCGCGAAGTATGGCCACGTGGATTTACGCGCGAAGAGCCGGCGCGAGCTTTACGTCATGATCCTCAATGATCCGCTGTACCACGAGTTCGCGAAGACCCTGCCACCCGACGAAGCGGCACCGGAATCCCCGCGCTCGGGGGAAGCCCACTCGGAAAAATCTTGATCCCTGATGGCAGAGACGCGCTGCACTGAAAACTAAGCGTCGGCGCGTGAAGTAGGACTCGCTAATCGTACAAGGAAGATCTCCCCGACGCCCGAGAAGGCGGCGTATCGGAAACTGAGCCACTGCCGGCCATCCGGGTGCACCCCAAGAAAGTGATGAGTCATGCGGCCCTACGTTCCGTTCTGCGTTCCCAGAAGTCCTGAAAGCGACCACTGAGCTTCGCACAGCGGAGAGCGATGATGGCGTTGGAGCCAGAAACGG
>JBARRP010000111.1:0-36783 GCA_049644285.1 Candidatus Acidiferrales bacterium
CGATTTCCAGCACAGCACACGCCGCGCAATCGCTCCGGCAATTTGCTTGAAGGTCATTTCGCCCGCCGGGGTACCAATCGAGATGACATTCTGCTCGTTCTCCGTCGAGGCGCGCGAACGCAGGGCCGCATAAAACCGCCCCGGGCGGTATTCCACACGGCGGATGCGTCCCGCGACCGGCGCGCGATTCACGTGCACGTCCCAGACGGAAAGAAAAATGCTGACGCGCCGTCCGGGCAGATTGCCCAGTTGTTCCTCCGCGATTTCAACCACGCGGCCATCGGCAGGCGAAACGACCGCGTCCGGGTCCGACGGAATGACGCGCTCCGGATCACGGAAAAAGTAAAAAATGAAAAGCCCGAGGAAAATCAGAATTGCCGACGCCCATCTCCAGTGCACGATAAAGAGAACCAAGCCAAGAATCACCGGAGGCAGGGCAAAACGATATGCGTCTTTCACCATGTACGAACGGCAAGTTCCTCCTCTGAGACACCGCCATTGTACGATACATCGCGGCGTGCCGCGCGCCCGTCAGCGCTGCTGCAATTCCTGCTGGTGGCGGGCGACTAACTGTTCCATTTGATCCTTCAGACGCAGCTTCACTTTTTTGAGTGTCACTTCGAGAGTCAGGTCCTCCGAACTCAAGTAGGCTTGCTTTTGAATCTGTTCCAGTTGGGATTCACATCGCGAGTGCTCTTGCGCCAGTCGCTGAAACTCGGGGTCGGTGTTCAACAGGGTCCTGCGAAGGTCCTGAACGGTTACAGGCATCCGTTCCCTCCTGATTGGAGCAGGTGTCTTACATAGAGGACGAAATTATCACAACGCCCGGACCGCGCCAAGTGACAAACCCGGCAACAAAGGCCCCTAGCCTCCCAGTGCATGCGAGAGGAGCAGCGCATCCTCCACCGGGGCGCTGTAATAATTCGGGCGGCGTCCGGTAATTTCGAATGCGCGGGAGGCATAGAAGCGCAGCGCGCCTTGGTTCGACGCGCGGACTTCAAGAAACGCTCGGGTGGCGCCGAGGCTTTGTCCCCAGCGCAACGCTTCTGCCAAAAGCGTGCTGCCGGCACCGTGAAGGCGGGCGGTGGGAGCCACCGCGAGATTCAGAATCTCGATCTCCCGGAAGATCTGGCGCGCCACCAGGAATCCAATGACGCCTTGCGGCCCTTCGACCACCCAGCCCTGCATTTCCCCACAGGCCACGCGCTCATAGTCCCGCCGCAACCACTGCGATGCCTCCGGACTCCTTTCCTGGATGGAGAGCACGGCCGGAATATCCTTCGCTTCCAGGGCGCGGAGATTCACGGCCCCTTCCAGAGCAGCTCCGCGTCGGACCGCCGGATGTAGTTTGCGTCGAGATGCAGCGAGTCGACGAGTGCGCCGCGGCATGCGCGTTCGAAGCCCAGTTGGCCAATCACCGGCGCGAGGACCTCGGAAACCTGTTCGATTGCCGTTCCGCGCACGCTGGAAGCCGCCAGGGTGGACGCGATCACCTCGGGTGTTGGCGTAACAAAAGTTACGCTACCTCCCTTAATTTGGTCATGAAGCGTGGCGACGAATTCACCCGGAACCATCACCGTTTCTTCACCCACGAGCTCCAGCCCGGTGCCGGCGCGCCGGTAAACCGCGCCATAGACCTCTCCCCTCCGCGCATCCAAAACTGAGGCGAGCAGTACTCCGGAACTACGCGCCTGCTTGGCGACGGCTTCCAGTCCGCTAACCGCCGCAACCGGCTTCTGATACACCTCGGCCCAGGCCTTTGCCGCGGCCAAGCCGACTCGCAGGCCCGTGAACGAACCCGGCCCCGCAGCTACAGAAAAAAAATCGAAGTCGCATAACTCCAAACCTAATTCCCGAAGCAGAAACTCGAGGTGGCGAAACATCCGTGACGAATAGGTTTCCTGACTGGAAGTCATTGTTACGCCGACAATTCGTGAGTCCCGGAGAACCGCCAGGCTGCCGGAGGGTGTCGCCGTATCGACTGCGAGGGAAAGCATTGTGCGGGGGCGATTATAGGGCAATTTGGGTGCCAATCGCGATAAAAACAGCCTCGCAACAAATGTTTCAGCGCTCCGAAATCTCAATGGAATCCTTGACCTTGCCCTCCGCTGTGCCTAATATAAAACCATGCAGGGGGAGGGGGACTTCCAGCCATGGACTTTAAGCTAGGCGAAAAAGTTGTCTATCCTAATCACGGTGTGGGGATTATTGAACAAATCAGTTACGGTTATCTGAACGGAAGGTCAGAGAAATATTACATGTTGCGGATCGTTTCCAGCGGTTTAAAGGTAATGGTTCCGCAAACCAACATCGACAGCGTCGGTTTGCGTCCTGTAATCCGTTCGACACAGGCCGGCGCGGTGATTGCTTATCTGGAAAAGGGCCGTTCGGCTTCCCACCACGACTGGAAGCATCGCTTCAAGGAAAACTCGGAGCGTATGCGCACGGGCTCGCTGATGGAAGTCGCGGCGGTGCTGAAGGGTCTGGTGGCGCTCAGCCGTACCAAGCCACTTTCCTTCCGCGAGAAGAAAATGCTGGAGCGAGCAAAGTATCTGCTCGTGAGTGAACTGGCTACGGTCCGCAACACTTCGGAGCAGGTGGTCGAAACGAGCCTGGTTCGAGCACTGGCCAAGGCCAGGCTGCAAATGCCGGAAACCTTCGAACAGCAAGCTGACTGATTCTGGGAGCTTTCTCTCCTTGCCGTGGGGTGGGGCCATCGGTGCCGCGGTGCGGTGATCAGCGCCGCACCCTACGGGCTTTCCGCTTTCCCCATCCACCTCCACCCGGCGTCTCAATTCGCAGTATCGCTCCAGCATTCGCGTAAAAGCTGCACTTCGAGGGGAGCCTCTTAGTACCGCTGCCGGTTATTAGAACGTTTTTCCCGGTTCTTCCGGCTGAGCCGCCAGCCAATCCATACGGGCCGATTTTCCTGCGATCGCAGAGCAAGCCTATTTGCGTTTCAGTCAGTAGCTCGATCTCACGAATGATTCCATCACCGCCGCGGTAGCGTCCACGGCCGCCGGAGCCGCGACGCAAGCCATAGGTGCGGACGCGGACGGGGTAGGAGTGCTCCAAGACTTCGATCGGGGTATTGAGCGAATTTGTCATGTGGCAGTGGATGCCACTGACGCCATCGAGGCCGGGGCGAGCGCCCATTCCGCCAGCGATCGTTTCGTAGTAGGCGAAAGGGATGCCGCCGCGCCCCAGCCGGGTGTCCGCGCCGCCGAATGTGACATTGTTCATCGTGCCCTGGCTGGCGGCGGGAATTCTTTCGGGGATGGCTCGCGCGAGCGCCCGCAGGATCGTGTCCACGATGCGCTGCGAGGTCTCCACGTTTCCTCCCGCCACGGCGCAGGGCGGCCGAGCATTCACGATCGAGCCCTCGGGAGCGATCACGCGAATCGGGCGCATCAGGCCCGAAGTAGCGGGCACTTGTTCGTCAAGCAGGCACCGGAATACGTAGAAAACGGCCGACTCGGCGATGGCGCGGACGGCGTTGACGCTGCCGGAGCATTCGGGAGCGGAGCTGGAGAAATCAACTCGGGCCCGGTCACCGCGCTTGCTCACGGTGACGGCGATGCGCAGCGGTTGCGTGCCGACACCATCGTCATCGAGGTAGTCCACAGCGCGGTAAACGCCGTTGGGGATTTCGCGCAGCACTGCGCGCATCATGCGTTCGGAATATTCAAGGAGTGCACGGCTATAGCGATGCACTTCCCTGCCGCCATATTTGGCGACCATTTCTCTCAAGCGCCGATCACCGATGCGGCAAGCCGCAATCTGCGCGGTCAAATCGCCTTCGCGTTCGCGAGGTGTGCGGACGTTGCTGCGCAGCAGCGCGATCACCGCGGGATTTACGCGCCCGCCCTCGAGAAGCTTGACTGGGGGAATTCGCAAACCCTCCTGAAATACCTCGCGCGCCAACCCCATTGATCCCGCCTGGCCTCCGCCCACGTCCGCATGGTGGGCGCGATTGGCGACGTAGAACGCCGGGCGAGGCTGTCGCCCTTTCCCGCCGCTGATGTAGACGGGCATCACCAGGGTCAAATCGGGCAGGTGGGTGCCGCCTGCGTAAGGATCGTTGAGAAGCGCCGCATCTCCCGGTCCGAGTTCGAGCGCCGCAACGGCGGCCGCAACCGACGCCGGCATCGAGCCCAGATGCACCGGCATGTGATCGCCCATCGCCAGGACTTCTCCGGCGGCATCGAAGACCGCGCAGGAGTAATCGCGGCGTTCTTTGATGTTGGGTGAAAAAGCGGACCGGCGCAGCGTGCCACCCATTTCCTCCGCCACGGAATGAAACAGGTTCTTGAAAATCTCGAGGCGGATTGGATCGAATGGGCTCGGCATTTATTTCGCCCGCGTCAAGATGAGATTTTCATAGGAATCCACCTGAGCCTGCCATCCGGGCGGCACAACGGTCGTGGCGCTGTACTCGCGCACGATCGCCGGTGCGGCAAAACGATTCCCCGAGCGCAGCTTCGCACGATCGTAAACGCGTGTCGGCAGGAACCTTTGATAGAAATGAACGCGGCGCACTTCTGTAATCGCGGCGGAAGAATTCGCGGCTGCCGGGCGCGAGCGCGGTAGCGCCGGCTTCCGTGTGATGCCGATGAACCGAGCGCGAACGTTGACGATTTCGACCGCGCGCGTGGAATCCGCGTAGCCGTAAGAGCGCTCGTGCTCCTTATGAAAGGCGGCGATGAAATCTTTCGAAGCGGGAACACGCAGCTCGAACGATTGCCCGACGTACCGTAAATCCAGAGAGCTCTCGATTCGGACTTGGCTGCGGCTGAATCCTTCCGCGCGCATTTGGCGAATTCCCTGCTTGTTTAGATGCGCGGCGACTCGGCGTACGACTGGTGCAGCGTCGCGCGTGGACTTAGCGGGCTCGAGAATCGTCCGTGAGAAGTCCTTGACGACGTCGGCGCGCAAAATTCCCAACGCAGAAAGCGCGCCCGGAAACTTCGGCACGACGACCGCCGGTATGCCTAGCACAGCGGCAAGATTGCAGGCGTGAAGGGCGCCCGCTCCGCCAAACGCCACCAGGGCGTATTCGCGCGGATCATGGCCTCGCTCAATTGAAATCACGCGAATCGCTTTTTCCATCGTTGCTTCGACCACGTCGAGGATCCCCTTGGCAAATGCTTCCAGCGAACGCATCGGTCCGCGCCAACGTTCCATCCATTTTCTCGCGCGGATTTCATCGAGCCGGAACTCACCGCCGAGAAGCCCTTCGGAACCGAGACGGCCGAGAATCAAATGAGCATCCGTGACGGTGGGGCGTTCCCCCCTTCCGTAGGCGATCGGGCCGGGATCGGCGCCAGCGCTTTCGGGGCCGACTCGCAAGGCGCCAGCGCGGTCAAATCGAGCGAGCGATCCACCGCCCGCACCGACGGTGTGGATATCCAGCATGGGCACGGCCACCGGAAGGCTCGCCACCACGGACTCTCCGGTTGTGCGCAGGCCGCCTTCGAGGAGGGCGACCTCGGTTGACGTTCCTCCCATGTCGAAGCTGATGATTCGGCCGAAACCGGCAAGATGGGCCGCGTACTCAGCGCCGAGGACGCCGCCGGCAGGGCCGGAAAGAATCGTGCGTACGGGCTCTCGAGCCGCCACGCCAGCGGAAATGATTCCACCGGCCGACTGCATCACCCGCACGGCCGAACCCCGTTTCCGCGATCCTGTCCTCCGAGCCGCCGCAATCTCTTCTAGCTCGCGAAGATATCGGCTCATCACCGGAACCAGATAAGCGTTCACCACGGTTGTGGAAGTGCGCTCAAATTCGCGAAACTCCGGAAAGATTTGGTGCGACACACAAACGGGAATTCCAAGGGCCCGCAGGCGGCGGGCCATTGCACTCTCGTGGCGCGGATTCGCGAAGGAGAAAAGCAGGCAGATCGCAACGGACTCCGCTCGAGAGCGCCGGACGAGTCGCACCACTCGCGCGAAATCAGCCCGGGCCGGCGGCAGGACCACGCGGCCATCGGCTCCGACTCGCTCGCGCAGACCGAACCGCCGCTCGCGAGGAACCAGCGGCGCCGGCGGATCGACGAAGAAATCATAGAGCCGCGGGCGTGCCTGACGGCCGATTTCGAGGACGTCTTCGAACCCGGCTGTTGTTATCAGGGCTACTCGGGCGCCTCGGCGCTCAAGAAGGGCGTTGGTTCCCACGGTTGTGCCACAAACGAGGTCGAAATTGTCCCGCTGCCGGGTGGAGCGCAACGTCTTAGTGCTTGGAAGAATCTTCTTGAGGGCTTCGGCGATGGCTTGCGCGGGACGCTGCGATGTCGAGGGAATTTTCAGAATCTGCAGCCGGCCCCGACGGAAGAAAATGCAGTCCGTGAAGGTCCCGCCCGTATCAATCGCGATCCGCAGCATTCCCGCCGCAAGACTAAGCTATCGGCGGGTGGATTTGCCAACGATCTTTTCAATTTGACTGAGGTGGTTGATATCGTGGCCGGCAAACATCTCGACGATGTTCTCGACGCTTTCTTCGCCGCGCTCCGCGTGAAAGCCGGAGTGCTTCCATTGTTCCGGACTCAACGATTTCAACAGCGCGAGATTCGCTTCCCGGAGAGCACGGAAAAGCGCGAGTGAATCCTTCGGATTCCGTTTCGAGTATTTTCCGGCCTCAGCCCATTTGTCCTGGTCGAAGGCCTGGATAGGCGTGCCGGGCGCACCTAGAATCGTGCGGACGCGATACCCGCCCACAAGCTCAGTTTCGGCGAGGTGCGCAACGATTTCGGCGACGCACCATTTTGAAGGCTCCGGCCGGCGAACCAGACGGCCGCGCGGCACTCCTTTCAGCAGCCGTTCAAGTTTCTTCGGGGTCTCCGCTTGAACCTTTAATGGCTTCTGACCCGCCACGTAGCCCAGAATGCGTTTCTTGTATCCCTGCACCGTTTCCTGCATATCCCCCACCTCCTCCTCCAAGGTCCCATCGCGCGCGTCCAGGCGCGAAGCGAGGATTCTATAGAAAGGAAACGCGTCTGCAAAGCAGAGCGACGCGAGCCGAGTGCGCCTCTCGAAGTCAAATTGGCCCTGTCGCCTTTTAAGGAAACCCGGCGTAAGGATTCAGAGCAAGCTGAGGCCGGCCAGAATAGAATTCTTTGGTAGATGTGTCTGGCCGCTTCCGAAGTCGCCCATTTGGGTCGACGGAGAAGTATCGGCAGCAACGATGACGAAGACGACGCACAACGCGGTGGTCAAGCCCGAAGAGCGGGAGCTCGAGCAAAAGCATGAGGAACAAGCAAGGCTCGAATCCGATCTAGCGGACCGGGAACTGCGGGCCGCGAGCCTCCGGGCCGAGCTTTCCACATTCGAGCGGCAATATCTGAAGGATGTGGGTCTACGATACGCCGAGCTGGACGAATTGAAGGCACAAATCGCGGAACGGCTGGCAAGCGAGCAGCCGGACAACGAACGCGCGCAGCACGCGGCGCGGGAGGCTCGAGCGCGGGCCGACGAGACCCGGTCCGCGGCGGGAACGGAAGACGCCGACGAACCGAGACCGTTCGAGCCCACTCCTGAGTTGAAACGACTTTATCGCGATGTTGCCAAGCGCGTTCATCCGGACCTGACGTCCGACCGCGCTGACCGCGCCAAAAGACAGGAACTGATGGCCGCGGCCAACGAAGCGTATGAGAATGGCGATGAAATGCGGCTGACTCGAATCCTCGAAGAGTACGAATGCAGCCCCGAGTCGGTCCAGGGCGAGGGCCCGGGGGCGGAGCTCGTGCGTGTGATCCGCAAGATCAGCCAGGCACGAAACCGCTTGTCGGAGATCGAGGCCGAGACCGAGCAGATCGTACGCTCGGATATCTACCAGTTGAAAAGCCGCCTCGAAGAAGCGAAGCGGCACGGACGCGACCTGCTCAAGGAGATGTCGGAAAAGGTCGATGAGCAGATTGAGGCGCTGCGGCGGCGCCTGGAAGAACATTCCACGGTGCAAGAGCGATGAAGGGCACGCAAGAGACAGAGAAGCCCGCTCAGATCGTTCGACGGCCGGCGCAAGGATTGGCGGTGCAATCGGCCGCGCTCGTGCGAAGAGGTCTGCGCGATCTGGCACGAGATTCGAACTGGCTGATCAAAAAACTCTTCACGCGAAGGATTCCGCACCTGGCGATCTCCCCGTTCGGCCAGGTCTGCGCCGACGCAAGAGAGACTCATGCTGGCCATCCGCGCCTGACGATTTACGATATCGAGCTTTCGGCATCGCCATTTGGATTGACAATCCCGGATGCGAAAGCCCAGGTCGCTGCCGATTCGACCACGTCGATGGCGTGGTCGCCGTGCGGGCGGTTCGTAGTTGCGACTTCGAATGCCTGGCCGCCTGCCTTTCATGTGTTCGACGCGCAAGGGAAAGTTTACGTTCGTGGCTTTAGCAAGTTTGCTGCGCCACCGGCATCGCTGGCGTGGTCCAGAAGCGGCGAATCTTTCGCGGCTGCGTTTGGTGGAGGCAAAGCTGCTTCCATTCGGCTCTGGCGCGAATCGCCGGGAGAGCCCCCTGCGGCCCACGACCCTGCAAGCGCGATGGGTCCGGCGGACTGGATCGAGAATCAATCCTTCGGAGCAGAATTCCGCGAAGAAGGGCAATTCCTGGGGTACAGCAGGATCGCATTCAGTCCGCATGAGGACCTGCTGGCCGCTGTGGTCGAGTTTCAGGGTGAATGGGCGGACGATTCCCTGCTCCTCGCGCGTGCGCCGAACCTGCGGCGCTCAAGGGTTTCTCAGGCGCAAGGACACATTACAGACCTGAGCTGGACGCCCGACAATCAGCAGATTGTTTTCTGTGCGGCAGGCCAAGCCTATCTTCTCGAACGGTATCATCAGGAATCCGCGCTGTTGGCTTTTGCCGCAGAACTGTGCGACTGCCATCCCACGCTGCGGCTGGCCGGCTGCTACTCTTCCTGGCTGAAGAATTCGGCGAAGGGCCGGCTTTTCGTCGCCGACCTCTCGGATGGGACAATCGTCGATGAGTGCCCGGCCGAAGGAGTGGTGGACCTTTGCTGGAGCGCAGACGGCATGAAGCTTTACGCAGTGACACAGGACGGCCTCGCCTACCTCTACGAACGCCCGCTCCTATGACTTCACTTCAGCTCAAATGCAGCTACGTTCCAGATCGGCTTGCTACGCCAGCGGAAGGCTTGCGTCGGCGTTGAGAGTCGTGTCGGCATGCTCGCCAGAGACGAACTTCGGGTAGGCGGCAGCGGCAATCATCGCGGCATTGTCGGTGGAAAGCTGCCGACTCGGAAAGAAGACCTCGAGGCCGCGCTTTCCAGATTCTTCCTCAAATGAACGGCGGAGCTGACGATTCGCAGCCACGCCTCCGGAGACGAGAAGCGAGCGGGCGGCAAATTGCTCCGCGGCAGCCAGCGTTCGCTTTACAAGATCACGCACCACCGCGGCCTGAAAACTCGCAATCAGGTCGAGGGTCGCGGGCGAACAGAGAGGGCGCAATTCGTCCGCTTTGAGCAGCCCCCGGGCTAACGCCTGCCGGCGTGATTCGACCTCAGCCTGCATCTCCGGATGACGGCGGAGATAATAGAACACAGCCGTTTTGATCCCGCTGAAACTGAAATCGTACGGATTCCCCCTCATCTTGGGCTCGCCGAAACGGACGGCATGCCCATTCCCGTTGGCCGCAAGCTGATCGATGACAGGACCGCCGGGATAGCCGAGGGCGAGCATTTTGCCGACCTTGTCGTAGGCTTCGCCTGCGGCATCGTCCCGCGTCCCGCCGATGCGCGAATAGGAGAACCGTCGGGCGCCGTTTCCCTGAGCGCCCGATTCGGGTTTGACCGTATAGAGAATCGTGTGGCCTCCGGAGACAATCAGGCAAACGGAAGGAAATTCCGGGCGGCGCCCCGCGGCATGCGCTTCGAGGAGCACAGCGTGAATATGGCCTTCGAGATGATTCACGGCGATGAGGGGTTTTCCAAGCGTCATCGCCAGCACTTTTCCGTAGGTCAACCCGACGAGGAGCGAGCCGATGAGGCCGGGGCCGCAGGTGACAGCGACGGCATCGACATCCGCCAGGCGAATGC
The DNA here is from genome assembly GCA_049644285.1 of Candidatus Acidiferrales bacterium. Classification (GTDB taxonomy): domain Bacteria; phylum Acidobacteriota; class Terriglobia; order Acidiferrales; family UBA7541; genus CAVRXT01. The sequence goes on from JBARRP010000111.1 coordinate 10,050, forward strand.
CCGCTTGCTCGACCGCTTCCCTAACCACCGGAACGATGCGCCGCAGATGCTCGCGCGATGCCAGCTCCGGAACGACACCGCCGTACTTGCGATGGATATCAACCTGCGAGGCGACAATACTCGAGAGGATGCTCACGCCTCCGCTCACGACGGCCGCCGCAGTCTCATCGCAGGAGGATTCGATCCCGAGAATGAGTTTTTCGCGCTCGCTCACGAGGATTTCTTGAAGAGCTCCTTCGCAATCTTAGCACACGGGTTCGCGCTGTTGTGGAGAGCGGGGTGACACGCGCAGATGTTCAGTTTCAAAGCGAAAGGCGCAGCTTGCATCGCAAATCCAAAAAGATCGCTGCCAAGGGCGATTGACAAGGCACACGGCACCCGGTAAGTTGAAATTTGAGCGCTGCGAGGAAATCACGGATGGCGGAAAAACCAAGGCGTGTGCGCAAGGCGGTCCTGCCGGTGGCAGGGCTGGGGACGCGCTTTTTGCCGGCGACGAAAGCACAACCGAAGGAAATGCTGCCGGTCGTCGACAAGCCACTGATTCAATACGCGGTCGAAGAGTGCATTGCTTCCGGAATTGAAAACGTCATCTTTGTCACCGGCCGCGGCAAAAACGCCATCGAGGACCATTTCGATTCGGCGCCCGAACTGGAGCGGTTTCTCGAAGAGCGGGGCAAACCGAAGCAGGCCGAAATGGTGCGGCAAATCAGCGGTGGAGTCCATTTCAGCTACACGCGGCAGAGTGAAGCGCTTGGTTTGGGTCACGCGGTGTTGTCGGCCCGCGAACTCGTTGGCGACGAGCCATTTGCGGTTCTGCTTGGCGACGTCATTCTTGCCGGCAATCCGCCGGGCACCCGATCGCTGATTGAGGTTTATGAAGAGACGGGACAGGGCGCGATCATTGTCGAGACCGTCCCGCGCGAGCGAGTACATCTGTATGGGATCGTAGCGACAGTCCCGGTGAACGGAAACAAATGGGGCGACCGCTTCCAGCGCATCCAGGATCTCATCGAGAAGCCGAAGCCGGAAGAAAGCCCCTCAAATCTGGCGGTGACCGGAAGATACGTTTTGCCTGCAAAGATTTTCGATTACCTGGAGCACACCCAGCCAGGGAGTGGCGGCGAAATTCAACTCACCGACGCGCTCCGGCAACTGGCACGCGAAGACGGGATGTGGGCCTACATTTACGAAGGGAAATCCTACGACGCCGGAGATAAGCTGGGATTTCTGATGGCCAACGTGGAGCTGGCGCTGCAAAACCCGCTGCTCGGGGAACAGTTTCGGACGTACCTGAAGAGCCTGAAGCTTTAGCTGCCGACAGTGGCCTTAAGGCTTGATGGACGACGACCTGGCTTCGCCACTCAATCCTTCTTGGGCTTGGTTTCCTTCTCTTTCAAAGCTGAGGTTTTCTTCGAGGAGGAATCTCCATCGGAAGCGGCAGTGGATTTGTCCGTGGATTTATCCCCAGATTTCTCCTCGGACTTTTCGCCCGCCGCCGCTCCGGTGCTCTTCCCCCCGTAGTCCGAAACATACCAGCCCGAGCCCTTGAATTGGATCGCGGGAGCCGCGGGCAAGCGCTCGGCCTTGCCGCCGCATTTGGGGCACTTCTTCGTCGGCGACGCCGACACACTCTCGATCTTCTCGAAACGATGCCCGCACTTCCCGCATTCGTACTCGTACAGGGGCAAGATAAACTCCTCTCAACAGGAAAGCGTACCAAAAATCTTACCACGCGCGGGGTCGCAGCGCACGCCGAGAGCTTCAGTAACGACAACACGCGTGTGCTAGACTTCATGGGCAGCCGCGACGCCGAGAGTGGCGGCCTTAAATGCCCGCTCCAAAAGTGACCCGCGCGGAAGCTGGTTGCCTTTACCTGGTGGCAACGCCCATCGGCAACCTCGAAGACATCAGCCTGCGCGCCCTGCGAGTTCTGCGCGAGGCCGATTTGATCGCCTGCGAAGACACGCGCCAGACCCAAAAACTTCTCGCGCATTATGACATTCACAAACGGCTGGAAAGCTACCACGAACACAACGAGATGACCCGCGCTCCGGAGCTCATCATTGAGATGGAGCAGGGAGCGCAGATCGCGCTGGTTAGCGATGCGGGGACGCCGGCAATCTCCGATCCAGGGCACCGGCTGGTCACGCTTTGCCTGCGCCACGGAATTCAGGTGGTCCCGATTCCCGGTCCTTCGGCACTGATTGCGGCCTTGGTCGCGTCCGGTTTGCTCACCGAGGAATTCACGTTTGTGGGGTTTCTCCCAGCCCGCGGAGGTGAACGCCGGAAAGCGCTGCGAGCGCTCCAGTCCGAGCCGCGCACTCTGGTCTTTTACGAGGCGCCGCACCGATTATTGGATTCGCTCGAAGACACCTTGGAAATTCTCGGGAACCGCCCGGCGGTCATCGCCCGCGAAGTGACCAAAGTGTATGAGGAATTTCTGCGAGGCCGTCTCGAGGAGCTCCTGCCCGAGCTTCGCCGAAAGCCGCCGCGGGGCGAGATCACGATCCTGCTCGGCCAAGATGACGGCCAACCGCGAAACGCGGCGGCGGCCGCAAGTGTGGAACCACTCGCCCACCGCGTCGAGGAAATCATGCGCGAGCGAAGCGTGGATCGTAAAGCGGCGCTCAAGCTAGCCGCGCGGGAGCGAGGCCTCACGCGGCGGGAAGCGTACAAGCAGATGCTAATCACGCGCGGGGAATCGTAGCGACAGGGGGCTTCTCGCGCAGGGTGGCGGGCGTCGGCGGCAGCGGATGCCGCTATGATACGCTCGGGCCAGCCGGAGCGCGGCTCGCGAAAAATGCGTCCACGCGGTCGAGGACTTCCGCAGGGGTTCGCGACAAATGGACCGAGCGCCGCAATTCTCCGCCATTGCGCACACCGTGCGTGAACCAGCAGGCGAATTGCTTCATCTTGCCGATCGCGTCGGGCATTTCCGCTTCGACGAGGCTGCGGAAGTATCCCGATAGCAAGCGATAGCGGTCGAGCTCACTTGGTTCGTCATAGCGCCCCGAAGTAACGAACTGTTCGATCTGCCGGAAAATCCAAGGATTCGTTGCCGCAGCACGGCCGATCATGACCGCGTCACAGCCGGTCTCTACAACCATCCGAGCAGCGTCTTCGGGCATGCGAATGTCGCCGTTTCCGATCACCGGGATAGATACAGCCTGCTTCACTGCGCGGATGATCCGCCAATCCGCCGGGCCATTGTAGCCCTGAACGCGAGTGCGCGGATGCACCGCGATCGCTTCGATGCTGTTAGCCTCTGCCATCCGCGCCACTTCTACGGCGACGATGTTATTTTCATCCCAGCCCGAACGAATCTTGATGGTGAGAGGAATTCGCACCGCAGCGCGCACCGCGAGGAAGAGCCGTTCGAGCAGAGGAAGATCGCGCAAGAGTCCGGACCCGCCGCACTTCACAACCTTCTTTGCAGGACACCCCAGGTTGATATCCACCTGGTCGAAGCCCAGATCTTGGCTGAGGGCCGCCGCCGAAGCCATCACCTCCGGGTTGGCTCCGAAGAGCTGCGCGGCAATTGGATGCTCATCCCCATTGAAATAGAGGTAACGCAAGGTGCGCGTCGAATTCCGGGTGAGCCCGTCGGCGCTTGTGAACTCCGTCATGATCAGGCCGCAGCCGCCCAGGCCGCGGATCACGCGACGGAAGACAGTGTCGGTTACGCCCGCCATGGGGGCGAGAATGGTCGCGGGCCGTATGGTTAGATCGCGGATTTTGATTTTCGCGGGAAACATGGCCATCTAGAGAAGCGTCTCATCCAGGCGTGCGGCAGGAGTGTCGACTTTGACTTCAGCCTCAGCGATTGGTGCGGGTGGCGGAGAGGATGGCGTTCGCAGCGTTTCGAGCATCAAGCGCGAAATTCTCCGGCGCTCCGACGGAGGAGCGCCTTGAAGCTGCGACAACAGTGCTTCCATTGAACCGCCGAAGAAATTCTGAACCACCTGCCCGAGGGCATGGGCGCGAGCGGCATCCTCGCTGAGATTGGGAACATAAAGGTATGCCCGGCCAGCCTTGCGGCGCTGGACCAAGCCCTTGCGAGCCAGCCGGTCCATGATCGTCATAATCGTCGTATAAGCGCGCGGGCGATGCGGCGCGAGGCGGTCGCGAATATCACGCACAGTTCCCTGACCGAGCGCCCAGAGGGCATTCATACAATCGAGCTCGAGAGGGGCGATCTGGAGAAACGAGCGCCGGAGCTTATCGAGGGGGCCGACGCCGCCGACGACTCCTGCTCCGCGGATTTCGGCATTTTCCATACTCACAGTTTTTTCTCGGGCGCAGCTGAGCCGCTCAGTGCCATCTTGATTTCCTTCACCTTCTCGAGGTCCTGCAGGAATTCATCTGTCCGGAGCAGCGCGCGACGCAGCGAGGGATTCCTCTCCGTCCAGCCATCCAAGGAAGAAACGCCGTCGAGAGTCACGCGCATTGCCCCCATCTTCGAATCCAGGTCGTCCAGATAATGCAGCACGACCGCTTCGCGGAATTGCGGAACCGAAGGCGACCCGAATTCGTGCGTGCCGTGATGGCTGAGCAGCAGATGCTCGACCAGCGTGGCCAGATCCTCGGGAAAATCATGTATCGACTCCACTTTCTTGCGGACGAGCGCGGCTCCGATGACGATGTGACCCAGCAGCCTTCCCCGGGTGGTGTAGCCAAAGCCGCGCTCGTAAGAAAGTTCCTCAATCTTGCCCATATCGTGCAAGATCGCGCCCGTCAGGAGCAGGTCCACATCGAGCTCGGGATAATGCGCCGCGACAGCGCGAACCAAGCCGCACAGGCTGACCACGTGCTCAAGCAAGCCGCCCAGGTAGGCATGATGCATCGTCATGGCGGCGGGCGCCCGTTTGAATTTCGGCAGGATGGAGGGATCGTCCAGGAAGCTCGAAAGCAACTGCTTCAGCCAGGGATTCTGAATGCCGCCGACCGTCTGCCGCAATTGGGCCTCGAGCTGATTGACGTCCGCTTTCGTGTGCGGGAGGAAATCCGCAAGATCGAATTCGTGTTCCGCGGCCCGGAGGACCTGTTCGAGCGTCAATTCCTTCTGATCGTTATACAACTTGACGCGGCCACGCACCTTGACGATGTCTTCACGTTCAAACGTCAGCGCGATCTCGGCAAAGTTGTCCCACATTTTGGCTTCGATGCTTCCGGTACAGTCCGCGAGATCGAGCTGCAGCCAGGAGCGGCCGGTGCGAGGCGAGTTGCGGATTTCTTTCTCGCGTACGAGGAATAGAGAAGAGATCGCCTGGCCGTCTTTCAGGTCGGCGACGAAGCAGGATTTCATTAAGTGGCTCGTTTGGCCTTCTTCGAGAGCTTCTTGTCCTTGGCGTCCGGGGTCGGCGCGGTTTCCTGAATCACCGAGGCGCCAGCGACAGCCGCCGAATCCACATATCCCGGTTTGACGATCACATAGCTCTGCTCGCGCAATTCGGCCAGGAAGTTGCGCAGGACGGGCTGCATTCTCTCCATGTAAATGCGATTCATGATCTCGTTTTCCACCTTGTCGATGGGCTGGAGGCCTGCCTGGAAGTGCTGGACGACCTTGAGGATTTCGAATCCGGTCTTCGTCTGGATAACCTCGGTGAGATCGCCTCGGTTCATCTTGAAAACGACTTCTTCGATCTGCTTGGAAAGCTGTCCACGCTCAAATGAGCCGAGCTCGCCGCCCTGCTTAGCGGTGGGGCCTTCCGAATAACGCTTCGCCAGCTCAGTGAAATCGTCGCCCTTCTTGAGCCGATCGCGCAGGTCATCCACCTTCTTCTTGATCGCGGCCACCTCGTCCGGCGTCTTTCCGTCGGTGTTGAGCGAGATTTCAGCGAGAAGGACATTCTCCGGGCGAACGAAGTCGTTCTGGTGCTCGTCGTAGTATTTCTTGACTTCATCGTGCCCGATCGTGATCCGCGGGCCCACTTCGCGATGCACCACCTCTTGGGTCAGGAGTTGGGTGCGGATGTTGCCCTTATAGTCCTCCCAGGAAATTCCCTGGGACTCGACCGCCTTCTCCAGCTCCTCGAGGCTCGGCAGATTATTCTGCCGGCGAACCTCATCGAGGCGCTTCACAACCTCGCCTTCTACATTGACGTCGTCGTCCTTCGCTCGCTGCGCGAGAAGCGACTGGTCGATCAGATCGCGCAGGAGGTTCTTTTCCCGATCTTTCAGGAGGGTGTCCAGCCGGTCCTGCTGGCAGTTCTGGCAATCCTGAGCGACTTCTTCTTTCAGGGTCGCTTCCGCTTTCTTATAGTCCGAGAGCGAGATGATCTCGTTGTTCACCCGGGCGATGATTTCTTCGACCACTTTCCCCTTGCCTTGGGCGAGGAGCAAACCGGGGGCGAGTGATATGGCCGCGATCGATGAAATCCAGATTCTGTTCATGGCTTCACTTCCTCGAAAATTGTATCCCTACGATTGTAGTTCGAGCAATACGTTTCGGGTGGCTCCTGCCACGCCGCCAGCTTCGCCCTTCCATTGGAGCCAGAGCACCCCGGTCGGATCGAGCTTTAGGCCACGCCGGCCACGTATCACCCGGACCAGCTTTTCGGGACGAACTGGGGTTTCATCGTGGAATTTGATGGCTACCTGATCGCCTCGGCGGTCGATGGAAGCTACCAGCAGCCTCTCCGCGAGCGCCTTCAGAACCGCGTAATCCAACAGATTCTCGACCGAGCCGGGCAACGGGCCGAAACGATCTTCCAGCTCGCGGCGGACTTCGCCCTTCTCTGCATCCGATGAGATCGCGGCGATGTGCTTATAGATTCGCAGACGTAGATTCTCGCCTTCAATGAACTCAGGCGGGATGCGCACGTCGAGCCCTAAGTTGAGTGTGGTCCGGCGCTCGGGCCGAACTGCTTCTCCCTTTCTCTCAGCGACAGCTCGCTCCAGCATCTGGCAATAGAGATCAAATCCAATCGATTCGATGTGGCCATGCTGCTGCCGACCGAGGAGATTGCCAGCGCCGCGAAGCTCGAGGTCGAGTGCCGCGATACGGAATCCGGCGCCAAGTTCGCTGAATTCCTTCAGAGCGGCGAGGCGCTGTCGCGCCAGCGGGGTGAGTGAACGCTCCGGTGGAACCAGCAAGTAGGCGTAGGCGCGCTGGTTCGATCGTCCGACGCGTCCGCGAAGCTGGTACAACTCGGCCAGCCCGAAGCGGTCGGCGCGGTTGATGATGATCGTGTTCGCGAGGGGGATGTCGAGTCCGTTCTCGATGATGGTCGTGGACACCAGGATATCCGCTTCGTGGCGAATAAATCTCATCATCACTTTCTCGAGCTCTGCCTCCTTCATCTGGCCGTGGCCGATCACCACGCGCGCTTCCGGGGCCAGCCGCTTGACCATCGACGCGAGCGAAGCGATGGACTCGACGCGGTTATGAACAAAGAAGACCTGGCCGCCGCGAGCAAGTTCTTCTTCAATGGCCCGTTGGATCAACGTCTCGGAAAACGGTGCTACCGTCGTTTGAATGGCCAGGCGGTCCTTGGGAGGCGTTTCGATTACGGACATATCGCGGAGACCCACGAGCGACATGTGGAGCGTCCGCGGGATGGGGGTGGCGGACATCGTCAGAACGTCCACGTTCTTGCGCATCTCTTTGAGCCGCTCCTTGTGCGCCACGCCGAAGCGCTGCTCTTCGTCCACGACGAGCAGGCCGAGATCGTGGAAACGGACATCATGCGAAAGGAGCCGATGCGTTCCAATCACAGCGTCCACTTTGCCGGCTTCCAGGTCTTCGAGGACTCTCTTCTGCTCGCGGGTGGAGCGGAACCGGCTGAGCATCTCGATCCGCACCGGAAAAGCCGAAAAACGAGCGCGAAAAGTCTCGTAGTGCTGAAAGGCGAGCACTGTCGTGGGAGCTAGAACCGCAACTTGCTTCGAATCAGAGAGCGCTTTGAAGGCCGCGCGCATCGCGACTTCCGTCTTGCCGTATCCGACATCGCCGCACAACAGCCGATCCATCGGCAGCGAAGCTTCGAGATCGCGCTTGACGTCCTCGATGGCTTTCGCCTGATCCGGCGTCTCCTCGAATTCGAAGGCGTCGTCGAATTCTCTCTGCCAGGTGGAATCTGCCGGGAAGGCATGCCCCGCGCCGGATTTTCTTTCGGCATAGAGTCGGAGCAGTTGCTCGGCGAGGTCGTCAATGGATTTGCGGACCCGCGTCTTGCGTGTTTCCCAAATCGTGCTGCCCAGCCGATCCAGCGGCGGCGGAGAGCTTCCGAGCGACTGATACTTTTGCACCAGGTCGAGCCGAGCCAGCGGGACATAAAGCTTTGCCTCCTCGGCGTAGTGCAGGAGCATGAATTCTCCATTGGCTCCGTCCACCGCGAGTTGCCGCAAACCCTTAAACCGCCCGATCCCGTGATCCACGTGGACGACGAAATCTCCCGGGCGCAGGTCGGAAAAATCGCTGAAGAAACTAGCCGTCTTTGGCCGCTGGCGAATGCGCGAGGGAGCGGGAAGCGTTTCAAACAGGTCTGAATTGCCGTAGAAGACCAGTTTCGATTCCGGGAACGCGACGCCTTCTGCAAGAGGAGCTTTTACAAGAACCAGGGCAGGGACGCTGCCGCCGCTGCTTTCCTCCGCCAATCGCGCCACCGTCGCACTCTCGTCCAGCTCTCCCAGAAGATAGGGCAGTTCGTATTCGTGGCAGATGTCGGCAAACCGCTCGAGCTCTCCGGTGCTGGCCGCGGAGGCAATCGCCTGCTCGCCAGCGGTTAGACGATTTCTTACTTCCGCCATGAACGCGGCGACGTTGCCGTGATATCGCGTGGTCGGCTGAGTCAGAACGGCCTGTTGCCCGTCCGCTTGTTCCAAGCCCAGATGTTCCAGTTGCAGGCGCGGGGGGCGATTCAAGAGCGAACTCCATTCCCGATCCGTCAGGAAGAAATACCTGGGAACGGCAGCCGGGCCAGTGCCTCCGGCTTCCTCATTAGCTTTCGTCACACGGGAATGAAAATGAGCCGTGGCTTCCACGAGCGATGCCGGCTCGTCTTCGAGGACAAGAACGTCCGCACGCAAATCCAGCACGCTCGATTTCCTTCCCTCGAACACCGCCGAACTGAACTCCCAGCCCGGAAGAAAAACGGGCGACAGGGCGTCTTCTTCGGGTGGAGAACCGGCTGTGGCGCGTACATGCGAGAGCCATTCGACACGGCGCGGCGTATCCGTGAGCGGCAAGATCGTGGCGCGCTCGAGGGGATTCGTAGATCGCTGGGTATTGGGGTCAAATTCGCGTAGGGATTCAACGGTGTCGCCGAGGAGCTCCAAGCGAATTGGCCGGGGCGCTTCGGGTGAATAATAGTCCACGATTCCGCCACGAACCGCGAACTGCCCGGGCATCTCGACCGTTTCATGGCGCTCGTAACCGACGCTTTCCAGGTAATCGATCAGCTCGCGGTGCGGCATTTCCTGGTCGCGCTCGAGGATGCGTGCGAGCTGCCGATAGAAGTCGGCGTCCCAAAGGCGAAGCTGAGCGGCAGCAATCGGCGCCACGAGCACGTCCGCTTCTCCCGACACGAATCGCCACAGCGCGACGCCCCGCGTTTCGGAAACTTGCGGATGAGGCGAACGACCCTCATGAGGGAGAACGTCGTGCGCCGGCAGCAGCGTGACTCGGCGATCGGGCTTTCCAGTCATCGCGCGATAAAAGTATCGAAGCGGTTCGATGAGTTCCTCCGCGCGCTGATTCGATTCCACGAGGAAGATTGCCGGGCGATCCAGGGCCGCGACAGCGAGCGCTGCGATCAAAGCTTTCGCAGGATTCGTGAGACCCGATAGGCGAAACACGCCCTTGCCGCCACGAAGGCTCTCGAATGCAGCCTCAACGGCCGGTCGCCGTCCGACCCGTGCCAGAAGCTCTGCAACCAGAGGGAGAATCATGCGCGAAGGCGACCAAGATGAACGATGCGATCGATCAGTTTACTCGTCGAATAGCCTGCCTCGAGCGGGATTGAAACCACGCTCCCGCCAGCGGCTTCGACTTCCTCTCGGCCCACGACTTCGTCGGGACCCCAATCGCTTCCTTTCACGAGCACATCGGGAACCAGAGAGGCAATCAAGACACGAGGGGTGGGATCATGGAAGAGAACGACGTAATCGACGGCTGCCAGAGCCGCGAGGATTTCGGCCCGCTCGTGTTCGGGGATGAGGGGGCGGTTCGGTCCTTTGTTCCGGCGAACGCTCGCGTCCGCGTTGATGCCCACGACCAGCACGTCGCCGAGAGAGCGCGCCTGTTCGAGAAGCCGAACATGCCCGGGATGAAGCAGATCGAAACATCCGTTCGTGAAGACAATGCGCTGACCATTGCGTTTCCGTTCACGGATGTGGAGAATCAGCTCTTCTTGGGAGACCACTTGACCCAATGCGCCCGCCCTCTGCCGCTCACGAACCGTTTCAGCAATTTTAAATTCTATCACGCAGGCGGGAGTCAGCGTTGAAGCGCCGCGAAGCCGCATTAGCAGCCCTCGGAGTAATTCTTGTCGCGGTCTGTTCGATATGGATTTCGCGACAAGCGCGACATGCGACTAATTTTGTCATGGAGCAAAAGGACTGCCACATCCCGGTGACTCTGATTGAACCCCATGTCGCTTACGGGAACGCAGTGGTGCTTCACGGTTTATTCGCCAATCGCCTGGTCATGAAGCGGCTTGGAGATGAGCTGGCCGCCAACGGCATTCGCACATACCTGATCGACTTGCCGGGGCACGGGGTGAACTCAGACTCCTTCACTTTCGCGCGAACGGAAGCATGCGCCGGGGTAGTGGTCGAATCTCTGATGCACGACCACAAGATCACTGCGGATAACACCGCCATCGTCGGACACTCGATGGGGGGCGCAGTCGCCGTTCGCTTGGCCGATCGCATTCCCACTATCACCACCGTCGCCATTTCTCCAGCGCCCATGGTTTTTCCCCGGCGCATGCCTGCGAACTTGCTCGTCTTCAGCGCTCAATTCGACTTGCCGCTACTGCGACGCGTCTCGCTCGCCCTCGAACAAGCCTCGGAAGGAGATCGCACCAGACCGTCAGACTTTGCTGAGCGCCGCGCGTTCGAGCTTGAACACATCGGCGGCACGACTCACACCAGCTTGCTTTTCACGCCGTACGTGCTGCAGCAAACAGTGGATTGGATTCGTCGAGCCCTCGGGGCTCCGATCCGAGGACTCCCAGTGCATGCGCCGAATCTTCAGCCAGCTGCGACGATCGGCCTCCTGGGGTTGTTCCTGTGCTTCCCTGCTGCCGCAACATTGGTCACGAGATTGTTTGGGGCAGGCCGGACAGAAACTGAAACCGAGGGCCCGCGAAATCTTCCTTCGTTGCTGCAATGGACGGTTGCTGCGCTATTCGGGGTGAGCGTACTCAATTTTTTCATTCCGTTGCGTTTTGTCCGCCTCTTCACGGGCGACTATCTTGCGTCGCTGCTTCTCGTAGCCGGAGTGGTTCTCCTTGCGCTGCAATGGGGTGGCGAAAAGACCCTACTGCGTTTCAATGTGCGAGCGGATGTGGCGGCGGCTGGTCTGGGCGTGGCAGCTTTCCTCGCGGCAGGAGCATGGCTCTCTTGGCAACTCACCGAAGCGTGGCTCACCCCGGCCCGGTGGCTGCGGTTTGCTTTCATACTACCGGCAGTTTTTCCTTATTGCCTGTCAGAAGAAATCGCGCTTGGCGCGCCCAGTCGCCGCGGCGGGCGAAGATTCCTCCTCTTCCTGGTTTTGCGATTGCTGCTCTGGCTCGCATGTATTCTGGCGCTGTATGCATTTTTGAACGGGCAGATCATGATTCTGATTCTGGTTGTTTACCTGGCGGGATTTTCGATTGTAGAACGACTGGGTACCGATGTGATACGGCGGCGCACCGGCTCGGTCACAGCCGCCGCAATTTTTGGTGCTATACTTGCGGCCTGGTTCATCGCAGTGGTGTTTCCACTGACCTAACCGAGCAGAATGCGACAAGTTGCCATCGTGGGAGGGGGACCGGCAGGAACACTCTGCGGCGAGCGTTTGGCCTCGGCCGGATTCGACGTCACGCTCTTTGACGAGCACCTCGCCTGGGAGAAGCCCTGCGGCGGCGGACTCACCCACAAGGCCATCGAAGCGTATCCCTTCCTTCTCGAGGGTCCTCATCCAAAGAAACTGATTCGCACAGCCGAACTGATCTCAAGTGCCGGACGTCGAGCTCGCTTCGAGATGGGCCACCCCATTGTCATTTATGCGCGGAAGGTCTTGAACGGCCTGCTGCTCGACCGGGCGGTCGCAGCCGGCTGCCAAGCGATCCGCTCGCGCGTCACGCGAGTCGAAACTGCCAAAGAGCGCGTGCGACTGAGCGCTGCTGGAGAAGAACGAACCGCCGATTTCGTAGTCCTCGCGGCGGGTGCCCGCAACCAGCTTCTTCCCGAAACAACCGCTCTGCGCGTCAATGACCTGGAAATGACCCTTGGATATTTCGTCCCCGTCGAGGAAGAGATCCTCAAGGTCAAGTTCTTGAAGCAGTTTGAAGGTTACATTTGGTCTTTCCCCCGCGCGGACCATTTGTCGGTGGGGATTTGCGGCAAGATGGCCCAGAATTCAAGCCAAGTTCTGCGGCAGCATCTCGATCAGTTCGTCCGCGATGAAAACATCCCGATGGGCGGGGCCACGTTTTATAGTCACGTGCTCCCCTCGCCGGAGGTGAACACGCTGCGACAGCGCCGCATCATCGGAAAAAACTGGGGCATGGCCGGAGACGCGGCCGCTTGCGTTGACCCGATCACGGGCGAAGGCCTCTATTACGCGCTGCGTTCCGGCGACCTTCTCGCCCAGGCACTGATCGATGGCTGTCCAGAGAGTTACCCGGCTCGGCTCCGCGCCGAGTTTTCCGCGGATCTGGAGTTTGCCGCTCGAATCGCCAGGAAAATATTTCGTGGCCGTTTTCTGGGTGACGCGGTTACGACGCGCATGGTCCAGCTCCTGAACCATAGCGCCACGTTCCGCGATCTGATTCGTGACGTATTCAGCGGCGCGCAGGACTATCGAAGCCTCAAGCGCCGATTGTGGACGCAGCTTGGCATCACTTTCGCTGAATTCACCAGAAGCCTTCTCGACCCCCGCAAACCCACCGGTGCGGCTTCCACTGTGAACGGGCGGGAGCCGGCTGGGTGATATCCGCAAAATCGCCCGCGTCCCTTTCCCTCAAGAAGGGACTCCACGCCTCGGTCGAAAAGGTGGTCCCACGAGAATGGACGATCGCGGCTTACGATGAACGTCTGCCGGACGTTCTCTCGACCCCATCGATGATTGGAATGATGGAAGTCGCCGCCGCAAAGGCGGTCGAGCCCGCATTACCGCGTGGGGCAATTACAGTTGGAACGCGCATCGAAGTGGACCACCTGAAAGCGGTTCCGGCTGGCACAACGGTTCGCGCGACCGCACGGCTCACAGGGCACGAAGGACGATTCCTCGTCTTCCAAGTTGAGGCCAAGGCTGGCGAACACGTCATCGGCCGCGGCAAAGTGTATCGCGCGATCGTCGAACCCAACAATTTTCGGGAGAAAGCTTCTGAACGCTCCCGATCCGAGAAGCAGTAGTCAGCCATCAGCTATCAGCCCTCAGCAAACAGCATTCGGTCCTGAAATAGCCGCCCCAAAGGTCTTAGCACACAAGTCGGCACACGGGCTGAGTTTGGTGGCTATTTCTGCGGAAAGCTGAAAATCGGTAGCCAACCACCAAGCTGATTGCTGACTGCCGAACGCTGAGAACCGAAGGCTAGTATTCCGCGCGCCGGGTGGTGGCTTTGCTGCGGGAAACGGGAGGAGGGATAGTGGCCATCTTGCGAATCATGGCCAGAACGAGTCTCTTGTCATCATCGGAGAGGGTGGTGCTGTATTTCTTTATCTCAGCGAGGAAGCGGATTTCTTCTTCGGACAGCTCGCCCAGCATCTTGCGCGTCTCGCGGTCCTGCGGCGAGTCGCTTCCCGGGAAAAAGTCGGCCAAGCTGATTTCCATCGCTTCGGCGATTTTGGCCAGTGTTTCGAGGGAAGGAACGGTGTGACCGTTTTCGACGCGCGAGAGATAGCATCGAAGGAGCCCGGTGCGTCGTTCGATGTCGCCTTGGGATAATCCCCGGTCGCTGCGATAGGACCGGATCACTTCCCCGATGTTGACCTTGGGCTTCTCTTTGGGCACTAGAGCCGCTCTCCAACGATTCCGCGCGTATCTTACGCAGGGCCTGAAAGCGGCGCAAGGACAATCTGGTACAGTGTGAGACGAAAAAATAAACTTCGTCCCCAGGCACTCGAACTCAGGGCGGCCGGCGCGGCCGCCCCAAGTTGTCGAGCGATTACTGGTTCGAACCTGAATTCGGGGCTGGAGCCGTAACGGTGAGCGGCTTCTGCAGGCGAAATTCCAACAGCGTCTCGCTCGGGACACGAACTTGCTGGCCGTGCGTCATCACCTGGACGGCCGTGCCGGCCCCGGCGCCCACTCCTGCGCCGATCGCCGCGCCCTTGCCACCGCCCGCGATGGCGCCAATGATCGCGCCGACGGCCGCGCCACCGCCAATCCTCTCCGCGCTCTGTTTTCCTCGGGATTTACCGGCAACGTTGTAGTCGGTCGAATTCACTGGTTGAATGACGCCGTTGATGCGGACCCCGGTCAACTCAAGGGTAAGATCCGAGCTGCCGGAAATCTTGCCCGCAGACTTAGCCTGCGCGAGCTTGCCATACACATCGGCACCCTTCGGCGCCAGCACCGTGTTCCCTACGACAAGCGGATCTTCGAGGCTGCCGTGGAATATATCCCCAATTCTGTTCTTGGACGAATCGACGGTGTCGATCATGCGAACGAGCAACGAAGTCCCCGCAGGCATCGTAATCGCATTCGTATTGGCCTGCGCGGGTGGGTACGTCCAACCTGCGGTGTTGAGCGAAAGCAGGCCCAAACATGCAAGAACCACCGGAAGCGTCTTCTGGACTATTGACCTCGTCATGTTAACCCTCAGTCGGTAAAATCTTCCATCTATCGGACGGCAGGTCCACAGCCGCCTGGCGGGCAGCACCGCCCGCCTTTCTCTTTGATGATCCTCCGACCCCCGAAGAGTCACCCGAACCGAGATTCGGCGCCTACTACCTGTGGGTCGAGCACCTCAATAGTTGGAAGGCAGAGCCCAGTTCGCGGTTGTCTGAGGGCTGTTGCACTCACCGTGCGGGTTGGGGGACGGCCAAATCCAGTTGCTGCTGTCCCTTGCCCGCACGCTTGTTCGCATACATGGCCTGGTCCGCCCGCTGAAGGAGCTCCTCGGGCGTTTCGCCGGGCTTGAGATCGGTCCAGCCGCAGGAGAAGCTGGTTACCATTTTTTCTCCCTCGCATTCGATCACAACACCGCTCAACCGTCCCAGGACATGCCGTACTTCTTCAGGGCGGCATTCCGGAAGCAGAATCATAAACTCGTCGCCACCCAGGCGCACCGCCAAGTCCGATCCTCGAATGGCTCGATTCAAGCGTTCCGCAAATGTTTTTAGCATTAAATCGCCCGCCGCATGTCCGTGTTTGTCATTCACTTGTTTCAGACCATCCAGGTCCAGGACGAGAACGGTCAGCGGCCGTCCGTGGCGCCGGGCGCGGGACATCTCTTCAACGAGGCGCTGCTCACCCGAGCGGCGATTGTAGAGGCCAGTCAATTGATCCAGTGCCGCGAGCTTGTAGACCTCTGTGGCCAAGACCTCAACCTTACTCAGAGATTGAATCTGCTCGGTCAGTTGGGTCCTGAGCCGGGTAATCTGAAGTTGCTGATAGACAATGTAAACGCTGAAGAGAATCACCATGGCGACCAAAGCGCGGACAGCCTGGTTTAGATAGAACGAGTAAGTCGTTTCTTCGACGCGAAGGATCGCCGGAAAGGCGAACGAGGCCACTCCCAGAGTCAGCAGGATCATGACCATGCAGGCGGTAGACCACATCCACCACTGTTTACGTTCTATCGTGCGCAGATCCTGAATCACTGCGGCCTGCTGCGCTTCAATCTTCTGCGAAGGCTCAGACTCGGGCACGGTTGTGGTCGCCTTTGAAAGAGATGGTGGAAACCCTGCATGATTGAATACAGCAATCGCATCAATAAGGCCACTGACATCGGAGAGATGTTTTCAAATGAGCAACCCCGGAGCACTGGGCCCGTAAAGCCGGACATGGAGACAACAGGGGGCTGCTTGAAGATCGCCATCTTCGCCGAAGCGTTGCCAGGAGTGCGGTTCCGTGTGGGCCAGGGGTAACACGTCGGGTACCACGCTCTTGAACGACGCAACAGCCCGAAGTGCCCCCAAGTACAATTTCAGTCAGGGGCAGTTATCCGGTTTTTCGAGCCGCTATATCTGCGCGCCCGGGGAAAGTCCGCGGCAGGCCATCGCTGTCCTGCCGTTCGAACATTCTGGGAGTCTGAACCTGACAAAGCTGGGCAAATACGAACTCATCCGGGAATTGGGACGCGGGGCAATGGGTGTGGTCTTCCAGGCCCGCGATCCGCTGATCGGCCGCCTTGTGGCTCTGAAAACCATCACGGCCGGAGTCGCCGAGAACCCGGATCTGAGGGAGCGCTTCTATCGCGAAGCACAAGCCGCGGGGAATATGCAGCACCCGAATGTGGTTACAATCTACGACCTCGGCGAAGCAGATGCGATTCCTTACATTGCCATGGAGTATCTGGAGGGGGAAAGCCTGGAGAAGTTGATCTCTCGCCGTTCCCCGCTGCCCCTCGCACAGAAACTAGGGTTCGTCGTACAGACTTGCCGCGCATTGGATTACGCGCATCGCCGCGGGATCGTTCACCGGGATATCAAGCCCGCTAACATCATGGTAACCGTCGAGGGTGTCGTGAAAGTTGTCGACTTTGGGATCGCCCGGTTGGTGGATACCTCGAAGACGCAAACGGGCACGCTCCTCGGAACCCTCGCTTACATGTCACCCCAGCAGATCCGTGGAAAACATGCTGATGAGCGGTCGGACATCTGGGCCATGGGCGTGGTCATGTATGAACTGCTGAGCTACCAGAGGCCCTTTTCCGACGAAAACCACGCGGCAGTCCTTCTGAGTATCATTGGCGATGAACCTCCACCCATAAATACCGTGGCGGCAGACTGCCCTACTGAGCTCGCAGCGGTCGTGCAGAAGGCGCTTCGCAAGGACGATGCCGAGCGGTATCAAAGCATGGAGCAAGTCTTGCTCGAGCTGGAGCCCATCTGGAGTTCGCTCCAGCGCGATGCTGTAAGCCGGATGCTGGGCCAGAGCCAGCAATTCATCCAGAGTGGAAACATGGCCGAGGCCCGCGATCTCCTTCGGCAATGCCTCCAGATCGACACGTCCAACCTCACAGCGAAGTCTCGGTTAGACGAGGTGAACGCGGCCCTTGAAGGCGGCGCGGGCAGGTCGAAGCTGCGGGAATCGGTCACAAAAGGAGAGAGCTTGCTTGCCGAGGGTCTTTTCCTCGAGGCCAGGCGGCAGGCGGAAGCAGCCTTGCAGCTTGGCCCCCACGACTCCGCCGCCCGGCGGCTGCTGGGTCGAGTAGAATTGAGAGAGCAGCAGGCCCGGCTTGAACACGCTCCCGTCACGACGCCTGCCCCTGCAGAAAAACGAAACGAATACGTCCTGCAGACCGTTGCCCAGCCAACTGTTCGCCTTAGCTTGGTTGAAGGTAACGTTGGAAATGTTCCGACCGTGATGCAGCCTCGCTCCTCCCAATTGTCGGCGCCGGGGTCGGACGCGCGTGCGGCGAAAGCTGAGGTCACGCCGCCGCGAAAAGCAGAGATAGTCAGCGCGACACAACGCGCGAAGACAACTCCGTTCGCACCGGCGGTCAGCCCGAAAGTTTCACCCAAGCCCAGGTGGAAGAGCGGCGTTGTCTATGTCATTGTCGGTTTGATCCTGTTCACGATTGGGGGCAAGGCCTTGCGGCGATTCGCCGCATCCCGGCATCAGGTGGTTTCGGCCACGCCGGCGCCCACCGCGGCCCCGCCCGTGGCTTCACAGCAGCCCGACACTACGCCGCAACCGTCCCCACAGGCCCCGTCGCAGGCGGTGGCCCCGTCTCTAGAAGACCAGCAGCGTCACCTCATCGACCTCGCTCACGAGGCCGCTGACAAAAACGATTTGAAGATGGCTCAGAATCGGCTCGACCAAGCCGAAAAGCTTGACGGCCCACTGAACCCTTTGATCAAGAATCTGCGGCGTCAGTTCACTCAAGAAGAGCAGAGCGAAGAGACTCGAAAAATCACAAAGCAGGAAAGCAGCCTGTGGAACCAGGCGACGGACCAGATGAATCAAGGAAGTCTGGACCAGGCGGAGCGCTACTTCCGCAATATCCTGGCCTTACCGGAGGGCGGGCGCCGGCGGGCGGACGCGGAGCGGTATTTGAATGACGTCATTCCCGCTCGGCGGCAGGAAGACCAGCTCTGGGCGCAAGCGCAACAAACCTGGCAGTCACAGCAGCCGGGGCGCGCGCGGAAGGCGATCGCGCTTCTCGATCAAATCATGGAGGGAAGCGGTCCTCGAGTGCAGCAAGCGCAACAGTGGCGAACTGTTCTCTTTCAGTGGGTCGCTAAGAATGAAGCGAAAGCCCAAAACAAGCCGCAGCCAATCGCCGCCGCAGCCGAGGAGCGCATGCGCTTCTCATTACTCGAAGATCAATTCCGGGCCGGAACGCAGCGCGGAGACTCAACTGGAGAAGAGCAACTCCGCGGACTACGCCCGCAATTTCGGGCCATCGCTGACGGTGGAGGGCCATTCGCCACGGAAGCTAAGGACTACATCAACAACGTGATTCCGAATGCGATCAAGCAGATGGAAAACCACATGGCCAACGCCAGCGCTGCGGTGACGGATGCCGCGCAATTCAATGATGCCGTCGAGCATTTCAAGAAAGCGGTCGCGGCAAGTGACGCAAAAGCGCTTCGAAAACAGGTTCTGCCGGAATTCCAGGCTCTCGCCCAGGGTACCGGACCGAACGCGGCCGAGTCTTCACGCTACGTGAACTCGCTGATCCCCGGGGCGCTGCGCGAAATCACCGCGCGATCGAAGCCGTAATTGAGATTGTGACTCGCCGCAGGCCGAAACGGCTGGGCGCAATAAACACCGCTACTTCCAACGTTATGTGTTTTCGCGGCTGGGCGTGACGGAAACGGGCACGGCTGAGGAGGGTGGCATTTTGGCGGATCGAAATTCTCGCCACAGGATTTCACAAACGTCGATCGGCTCGTTGCGGCCCTTCACCTTCATCGGATCGAGCCGGCGCGCCGGAATCTGATCCCCGATCTCCGCACAGGTAGCCGCCGAAATCAAGATTTGATCCGGCGTTGCCTGCGAAGTCAACCGGGCTGCCACGTTCACCGCGTCACCGATGGCTGTGTAGTCCATGCGGTGCGGTGTTCCGAGGTAACCGACGATCACCTGCCCCGTATTGATCCCGATCCCCATGCGCAGCGGCGGGCGCGATTCCGCGCGATTCAACTCCACGAGACTCCTCTGCATCTCGATCGCCGTCAACACCGCCGCATACGCGGCGCGCTCTCGTGGGAAAGGAGCGCCAAAGAGGCACATCAGCCCGTCTCCGAGATATTTGTCGATAGTGCCTTGATGCGCGAAGACCAGGTCCGTCATCTTGAGGAAAAAACCGTTGAGAACCTCGACGACGTCTTCGGGCGCCATCTTCTCGGACATGGTCGTGAATCCACGGATGTCCGAGAAGAGCAGCGTCACCTTCTGGTTTTCGCCCCCCAGCCGCAGGTCGGCGGCATCCTTGACGACCTTCTGCGCGACTTCCGGTGAAAGAAAGCGTTCGAGCGCGGTGAGTTTGAGTTTCTGATGCATCACTTCGGTTCGGGCGCGTACGCGTTCAATCGCCAATCCGGCCTGCGCTGCAATCACGGCAAAGATGTTCAAATCCTCCTGCGAAAAAGTCCAGCGGCGCGACAAGTTGTCCACGTACAGCAGGCCGAAGCAGCGATCCTTATTGCCCAGCGGGGCGCACATCGCGGATTGCATTCTGGACAGGACCACGCTCTCGCTTACCGAAAAGCGCGGGTCGGCCTGCGCGTCAGTGATGAGCAGGGGAACGCGGCCCTCCGTGACTTGCCGAACGACGCTTTGTGACAGCACCAAGCCTGGACGCTCCGGCCCGTCGATAGAGGCGGGCTCGTTGCGGTAGCGGATGATCGCGGGCTGAAAGTTGTAGTCGCCCCTATTGAACTCGCCACGGCCCATCGAGGATTCATCGAGGAGCATGGCGTAACCACGCTCAGTACCGTCAATTTCCAGGATGAGATCGAGAACGCGCTCGCAAACGTCTTCAACTGAATTGAGTTCGCTCAGTACGCGATTGACGCGGTATAGCAAGGTGAGCAGCCGGCTTTCATGCTCGAGGAACTTAATGCGGCCGGGCAGGTCCACCCGCCGCTCAGCCGCGCCGGGCGTTAGCTGATGGATTGCGGCGTCGCGCGCCGAGAGCGTGCCGGGCGCGCGTTCGCTCAGCGCCTCAGCCAGGCGCGGGGGAAGCTTGGCGGTGGCTTGGGTAACGAGCGCTTGGTGCTCGGCTTCTTCGAAACGGAGGGTGAATTCCCCCAGCACCACCTCATCATTGGTATTCAGGACCGCTTCTTTCACTCGGATACCGTTCACTTGAACGCCGTTTGCACTGCCCTGATCGATGATTTGCCAGTGACCGCCCGAGGCCGGATGCAGCACGGCGTGTGTGCGCGAGACACTTGGGTCGTCCAGCAGCAGCCCATTCGAGTTCCCGCGGCCGACCGCGACAGGTCTGTCTCCAAAGAGTTCGAAAACGCGCGAACGTTCTCCACGACGATCGATAATGAGTCGAGGCATCCGAGCTGCTCCCGAAGAACCGGCGTGAGCCTAACTGGCAAGTGCTGCGTTTCATCATCGAACCCAGCCACGGCCGAAGGCAAGTTACATTCGCGCGCCTTTGTCCAGTCGTCCAACCGGGTCCGGGCGATCACTTTCCGAATTCAGATCCGAAAGGACTCAATCCACGCCAGCACGTAACTACTTGCACCCACGGCCTTGAGGACGCTCATCCTCTCTGCTAGCCTGCAAAAGACTCGCTTCTTGGCGTAGCGCAGGACATGCTTCCCAGGAGGGTCTGCGAAGCGGTGAAGCCGTGGAAAACCACCTGCGACCAGCGGATGAGGATTCAGCGTGCAGGTTGAAGTTGGCGCGCGCACAGACAAAGGGTGCGTCCGGGAGAACAACGAAGACAGCTACCGGGTGGTTCCGGCGCTGAATCTGCTTGTTCTCTCCGACGGCATGGGGGGCGTTGCTCATGGCGAGGTGGCCAGCGCCATGGCTGTGGACATCATCGCGACGCATTGCGAAGAGACCGCTGGACAGCCGGCGCTTCCCTCTTTGGAGGAGCCACGCGCCGAGTTTTCTGAAAGGACGAACCGGCTCGTCAGCGGCATTCGGCTTGCCAATCACATGATTTACCAGAGCGCCCAGCAGAACCAGGATCAGCGAGGGATGGGCGCTACGATCCTGGCCGCATGGCTCAGCGAGACCCGCACGAGCCTGGCTCATGTGGGAGACAGTCGCGCTTATCTGCTTCGGGCCGGCGCGCTCGAGCAATTGACGGCGGACCATTCGCTGGTGGCCGAACAGGTGCGCCGCGGCGTCCTCACTCCGCAGCAGGCGGAGAAAAGCGAATTGCAGAGCGTGCTCACCCGGGCGCTCGGAACCGAAGAAGAAACCGAAGTTGACGCAGACGAACTGGCGCTGCTCGACGGCGACACTTTGTTGCTTTGCTCGGATGGTCTGACGCGGATGGTTCCCGACCAGGAGATTGCCGCCACGCTGCAGGAGCTCCCCGGCGCGCAGGAAGCCGCTGATCGCCTCATCGAGCTGGCCAAGCAACACGGCGGCCAAGACAACATCACCGTGATTGTGGCGCGGCTGGGACCTCGAACCAACGCATGGTTTTCGAAACTGCGACGCAGGACTCGAAGTTCCTCTTCCCCGGCATCGCACGAAGGAGGCGCCTGAAGATGGCAAAACTGGTGCTGAAATTTGAAGGCTCCCTGCTGCAGGAAGTTCCGATCAACGCTCAGCCCATCACGATCGGGCGGGCGCCCGAGAACGTGATTCCCATTGACAACCTCGCCGTGTCGAACCATCACGCGCGGATCTTCACCGAAAATGGCCACCTGGTGATCGAGGATCTGAACAGCCTGAACGGCACGTTCGTGAACGACCAGCGGATCAAGCGCTCGGCGCTCAAGGATGGTGACGTTGTCCTCGTCGGGAAGCACCACATCGTGGTCGATCAATGGCGAAACGTTGAGTTCGGCCACTCGAATTTTGGTCCAAAAGTCGCCACCCCCGCGGTCGATGAAACCTTCGTGCTCGATACAAAGAAGCGGCGCGAGATGATTCAAGAAGTGGCGGCTGCGGGTGAGCGCTCGCAGATCGCTCCGGAACGGGTTCGCGTGGCAACCCTGGCGGTGCTGAGCGGCAAGACAGATCAAAAAGAATACCTGCTTTCCAGCAGGCTCACCGTGATCGGCAAGTCGAAAATGGCCACCGTTCGCCTAGGCGGGTGGTTCAAGCCCAACGTTGCGGCCCAGATCAATCGGAAGGACGACGGCTATTATCTGGGGCGAGGCGACCACGTCCCCAAAGTGAATGGCCAGCCGGTTACAAGCCCGGTTCGGTTAAGCGAGGGCGATGTCATCGAAGTGGCGGGAGTGCAGCTGGCATTCCAGTTCCGCGAATAGCGCACTTGGTGCGGCCTGAACGGCTTCAAGAGGTCACTCGGTTCCGCCTAAAATCTTGCCGCACCCGGGACAAGTTTTTCCTCGTTGGAAAGGCTGCTGCGGGGAGCAAGGGAAACTTGTGGTAGAGGTTTCATCCACACAAGGGCTCCGATCGCCAGCACAGCGGGAAAACACACGATCAAGTAGCGCGGTTCGACGGTCGGTAGTTGGGTTAGGAAAGCAGTTCGTACGGCCAAGAACACAGCCAGCAAAGCCAAACCTTTCTCAGTCCTCAACAAGTGAGTGCGGCAGCGCCACGTACCCACCAGGGCCAAGCCCGCATAGATAAAACCCAACAGGCCGAATCCGAGTGTGGCGCTGAAGTCGACCGGATTGCTCCGCCATTTTTCGCTCGGCGGCCAGAGCTTCCCGGAATAACGGAGCAATTGGACACGCGGCGTGAACCAGACCACCCACGCCCGAGCGAGCGGGATGAAAACGTAGGTGCGCAGAGGCCGCCGCGCCGTCCGTTCCCGCGCCAGGCTTTTAAATTCGCGGTCGAGCACGGGCGTCATTTGCAAGTCGCCGTTGTAGCGGCTAAGCAATGCCGCCACTCGAGCGCGTTCGCTGTCTGAATCAAACGCCGAGTTGGGCAACGTTTCAATGGGAATCGGCTCCTTTCCCAACTTCCATGGTACAAGGTATGCCTCCCCGAAACGCACCATCCACGTTCGAGTCCAGGAGTAAAAGCCGTAGGGAATGAAATCCCCGTATGATTCCGCGAGACGGGGCGCGAGAAATTGCACGCGACCCAGAGTGCGGGCATTCCGCACCGCCCACGGCGTCAAAGGGAGGAGCAAACCAACGGCCATCCACGATGCGGCGAGAGCCAGTTTCGGCCAATTTGCCCGGCGACGCCAACGAACACTCAGAACAACTCCGACCGCGATCAGCACCAGGGGCGTGTCCGGGCGGACCAAGGTTCCCAAGCCCACGATCAACCCTCCCAGAAACCACCACCCAATCGGTGAAAGCAGAATAGTCCTATCGAGCTCGCGGACAGGAGGATCGATGGACGCATTGCCAAGGGCGCAAACAAAAACGAGGAGTGCCAGGGTCGTCAGGAACGTGGCGAGGACCTCGGTGAGCAACACTGCTGAATAGTTTGCGGTGAACGGACAGAGCGCGCCCATCCATAAAGCTGCAGTCGCCACAACGGTTCTCTCGGAAGCGGGCGCAAGGCGCGCCGCAATCAGCGCCGTGAGAACACACGTCACCAGGTCGACCAGCGCCTGCACAACCATCACCGCGCCGCCCGTTCGCCCGAACAAAGCATAAACACCGGCAAGGAACGCGGGATATCCCGGCACCCTCAGATCAACCGGAAGCAATTGTCCATTGATGAAAAGGCCGTACACACCGCGGTCCAGCCAATTGCGCGCGAGTTCATCATAAAATCTCGTATCGCCAGCATGGAATGGGAAATGCACGATAAAAAACAAACGCAGTGCCAGTCCGAGCGACATCGCGGCGGCAAGCTGTTTATAAGAGACAAGGCGAAAGGTCATTGGAGAGCTCGACGAACAGATGTCCAACGCGGCCCAAGGTCTTGGAGTTCTTTTCGTCCGCCGACTCGCTTGTCTCTCGTCGGGAACGATGGTGCTGGAGGAGGGAATTGAACCCACACGGTGCTAAGCACCACGAGATTTTGAGACGCCTGCAGTACACAATGCAAGTGGTTTGGTTTCTGTAACTGGTTTTCTTTTCAATACGGCACTACACGCAAGAACACGCAACTACACGGCAGTTCACGGAGACTTCGGGGCAAATCTCGGGGCAAATGACGCCGCACACGCCTCGAAAAACCCGAAAGACCCAAATTCCCCAAAACACTCGAATCCCTCAAGTAGCTCTTTGGTGAATATTTTGGCGCTTAGGTGAAAAGTGCTTGACATCATTAAGAGGTTTAGTAGAATCAGGCCGGTCGTATCGGACCTGTTTTTCCGTGCTGGCTGTGCTCGCCCGTGAAAGTGTATCTACTCCCGCCGGATTGCTCCCCCGAAGAAGTTGCCGCCTGCCAGCGTGGCGAGGATACCGGTCACCGTAGGATTACCCCAACGAAGGCCGCGAAGCTGGAGCGGCTCGGGAAGGCCCTCCCGCTGGACGACAGCAGGACGATATTTTTTGAGACCACGCTCGTTGCCCTTAAAATCCCGGAGCAACGCGGAGCCGTTCCGAGAGCGCAAATGATCGACGAAGACATCATGCTCGCCGCGCTCCCGGTCCATCTCGGTGGTAAGGCAGGCCCGGCCGGCGACGCGGCCCGTTTGAAAATCAAAAGTTTCGACGGTGAATCCATCGCAATCGCAGGCGTTGTTTTCGACTTGCACGATTTGTATTTTTTCGGCACCGAGCTCGTGCAAGCCCAGCCGCGCGAAGACATCCACTTCGACGACTACTCTATTTGGTGCATGACAAAGCCGCTAATTGTTTCGGTGCGACTTCTGCATCCGGAAATCACCGCACGCGTTCGAGAGTATATGAAACTTCGGTGGGAGCCGCGCGGTCACATGCCGCTTGAGACTTTCGGGCGATTTGTGAAAGGCGGCTGGCAGGAGCAGCTTGTTGCAGCCAACGAACTCTTAGACAAGCTCTGGCCCGAGATTGCATTGCAATTCGTTGCCGGCGCGTTCACTGAGCGCTTGACCGGTGCGCGCGGGAGTGAATTGCCGCCGGTCCTCGTGCACAGGGTACTCAGGACATATCTTCGCGAGTGGAAATCAGAATTAGAGCGCCGCACTGGCTTTGACTTTTAGGGAGGAGTCCCACATGAATGCGATTCATAAGGCAAGGATAGAGGCGGGCCTGAGCCAAACCGAAGTCGGGGCCGTGATTGGCCGCTCATCGATGTGGATGTCGAAGGTCGAACGGGGCGTCACTCAGGTCAACGCGGCCGTTGAAGCCAAAATTCTCCGTGCGATCGAAAAACTCGCCCACTTCCGGGAGAGCGTTCGCGAGCACCAGATGGAGCTTGCCGAGGAATTACGCCTGCCTTCACCGCGATAATTCGAATTAGAAATCCTGGAATTCCCGGGCCGCCTCGCGCGGCTTTTTTATTTGGAGGAGTCAATGAAGGCAAGTCACCTGCGCGAACTCATCGCCGGGCAATTGAAATTATTGGAGCTTCGTTCCACGTTGAGCCAGCCGATCGATGCCCGAAGCGTGGCGAGTCTCTTGCGCGCGCAAGCGCAGTTGAGGGACATCGAGGACAGTTAAATTGCGAATTTCGGGCTGGCCCTACGGGGGGCCGGATATTCACGAGGTCTTGCGATCCAAGTTTGGTGACGATTCCCTGCTATTTGTTTCGCTTTGGAATACGGTTGAGTATGAGAGAAGCGAATCAGACACGCCTGGGAATGGGAATCCGGCTGATGTTGCCCCACGGAGCAATGATCAAAAAGATCGCGAGATGGAGAAGGGCTGGATTGACCGGCTCGAGGACGCAGGCGGCGTCTTAAATTGCGAGATCACAGGGCAGAAGTTGGGAGCGTTCTCCTGGATTGAACAAGGCATGCAGAGCCTCCACTGACTTTCTTTGCAGCATCCCAAGATCCAAGCAACTCAACAGCCTGTCCGGTTCCCAAGAGCAAGGCAGATTTGCAACAGAATGCAGAGCATTTTTAGATCGGCGGCGGGGCGACAGCAGGCGTGTGCGGAAAGGAAACGTGATGGGAGCCGCGCCGGTGATCTAAGAATGCTCTGCATTCTGTTGCCTTTTCGTCGGAATTGCTAAGACCTCTTAAAGACTTAGCTTCCGCTCCGCTTACTCCCACTCCCTCGTAATGTTGCATTTTTGGAGTCAGATTGTTCGAGACCGAGCGGGATGGCCGCGGGAAGCCTGTTGTGTACGTGGTTTTTTACGGTCTGCTCACTGATGGAGAGCTTTTCGCCGATTTCGCGGTTGCCAAAGCCTTGCGCGACGAGTTGAACAACTTCCATCTCCCGA
>JBARRP010000112.1:0-10807 GCA_049644285.1 Candidatus Acidiferrales bacterium
CGCCTGGCTCGGCAACTTCCGCCGATTGGTCGTCCGCTACGATCGCTCGATCACCATTTATGAAGCTTTCTTTCATATCGCCTGTCTCATGATCACCTTACGCAGGGTTTTGAAATGAGCTGTAGACTGGATTCTCTGGCAAAGGGCATTCCTGAAGTTGCCCGCCAATGCCTCGTAAGTCGTCTAACCAGAGATGTGGTCCGCCTTGGTACTTCGACGATTGTGTCCGAATCACGGCGTACTCGGAAGTGATGTTGCCGCTCTCGGAGCAGATTCCACATAGTTTCCGAGTTGGCGACGACTCATGATCAGTACTTTGCCAGCCGTTTCTCAACGCCTGTCGTCCTTGCAATAAACTCTGCAAGCCTAAACACAGCCTTCTGGATTGTAAGCGAAACTTGCGGCAAGAAGCCATCACTGGCCCAGTAGATTTCTCGGGAGTCCATCCTTCGCTGCTCCCCGATCGTTCGCGACTCCATAGGCCAACTGAAAGGCTCTAACTACTCCGCCAGCCGGTTTGGTTTCGCTCGTAATCACCGTCGATTCGTCCCGTTCATTCGCAAATGTATGCACCTGTTCAATCTTGGCCGTTAGGCTCTCTTGCGGATTCAACAGGATGTGTCTGCGTTCTCGGCCCAGGTATATATCCAACGCCCCCTCTATGACCAAGAAGGTTTCAGTAAATTTGAGGTGGTAGTGAAACGGGGGACTTGGCCGCCTTGGCGGAAGACGTACTTGGTAGAGCTGGCGGGAACCGTCATTCTCCTCTTCACTCACCAGCATGGTTAGCGTCTCGCCCGTTTGCTTGTTGCTGATCGTCTCACCCGCCTTCATGAACGAAACCTCCTTCGGCACCGATTAACCTATGATGTACAGTATAAAGGCTCTTGCCAATTTGAACCGACCTAGCTTTCTTGTCCGCTTGAAGGAACACTTGCTGTTCTCATTCCGAATGGAGGTATTTTGTGCCTGGATCACCGCATACTCGGAAGCGAGCCGTTAACTTCCGGATTGACGACTAACTGTTCAGAGATCATGTAACGCAGACTGCCACGTCCAAGCACGCAGCCCCTCAGATTGTCATACAAGATTGCGTTGACCTTCTCCTGATAGTCGATCTTCGCCCAAGTCCTGCGAGGCAAGGTGAGCGACTCGACGAAAATTTCAGCGCGCTGTTGTCGATTCCAGGCATCTCGTCTCGACTATTTGTTGAAAGCACGGCGAGCCGGACTCGCAACGAGAGGAGCAATTACGTGAGCAGCTTGTTGCAAGCAATGCCGAGTGAGAGGCCAATTGTCTTTACAGGCCTTTGCGACGCCCCAGTCAAGGCTGGGAAGGAGCTAGGGCTTGCCCTCGCTATCCAAAACATACTTGTCCCCTCGGTCGTCTATGAAGATAAACACGTTGAGGTGTACGGGCAAACGATTCCAAGGGAGGATCTGGGAGGAGATCTGGTGGACCTCGTGGCAGCCGGTCGTGACATCGTTGCCTATGTGGCGGATGTTTCCGGCCACGGTTTTAGCGCAGCTGTACTAATGGGGATGGTAAAAACAGCGGTGCGCTACGGCTTGAACCTCGGCCAGGCCTTGCCGGCACTTCTCGACGGCCTGAACCGCGTACTGCCTGCCGTCAAAGAGCCAAACATGTATGCCACTCTCGCCGGCTTGCGATTTGACGGATCGAACGAAGTGGAGTACATCACGGCGGGGCATGTTCCTTTGCTGCAATACCGGCGCCGTCAAAGAGATATCGTCCGTTGTCGTTCCATAGCCCAATTTCCATTGGGCTTGTTCGAGGATGCCGGCTACATGAGCAGGCGAGTCCGATACGAGGTTGGAGACGTGTTCGTGCTGGTCACCGACGGTGTCGTGGAAGCGACCGACGAACACGAAGGCCAGTTCGGATTCGAACGGCTGGAACAGATACTTTGCGATTCTGCAGAACGTCCTTTATCAGAGATCTTCGAAGCGGCTCTCGCGGCTGTCACACGGCACGGAATACAGCAGGATGACCAAACGCTGTTGCTGGTTCGCGCACTTACGTCGGGGAGACAAGCCCAGGCGGGATCGATGTAGGTTACGGAAGCTAACGCCTGAGTGGAGCATGGCAATGCAGCTGATCAGGAAGTTCAAGCAGGTGTAATCGAGGCAGCCGCTGATGAGCGATTACACTGCTGAAGAAGTGCGCGAAAAGGTGGACGCCGTCTATCGTTCCGATTCACGTCGCGTCCTCGCAACCCTGATCCGTCTGCTCGGGGACTTCGACCTTGCCGAAGAGGCGCTCCACAATGCCTTCATTGCGGCAATAGAGCAATGGCCGCGCGATGGCGTGCCCGATAGTCCTCGGGCGTGGCTCGTTTCAGCGGGCCGATTCAAGGCTATTGACAGCTTGCGGCGGCGCGCGCGGTTCGATGCGGCCCGCGCGGATATTGCTAAGGGACTCGACGCTGTCCCCTTTGACGCCGCGGCTCGGGAAGACCAGGACATCGAGGACGACCGGCTGCGGCTGGTCTTCACGTGCTGCCATCCCGCTCTGCCGCCGGATGCCCAGGTGGCGCTCACGCTGCGCGAAGTATGCGGCCTCAGGACTGAGGAGATCGCGAGTGCCTTCCTCACCACTCCCCCGACGATTGCCCAGCGCATTGTGCGCGCCAAGGGGAAGATCGGCGACGCTCACATTCCTTACGAGGTGCCGTCGCGGGCCGATTTGGCCGGCCGGCTGGACTCCGTTCTCCGGGTAATCTATCTGGTGTTTACGGAGGGATACTCTGCGTCGTCGGGTGACTTGCTGACGCGCCCCGATCTCTCGGGCGAGGCGATCCGCCTGGGTCGGCTGATCGTCGAGCTGCTGCCGGAACCTGAAGGCGTGGGACTCCTAGCGTTGATGTTGCTGCAGGAATCGCGTCGCGGTGCGCGTACATCGCCGGCAGGCGAGTTGGTTCTGCTGCACGACCAAGACCGCTCCCTTTGGAACCGGGATCAGATCACCGAAGGGATAGCGCTGGTGGAACGGGCCCTCGCGTCGCGCCGGTTCGGTCCGTACACCCTCCAGGCGTCGATCGCGGCGGTGCACGCCGAGGCTCCCAACGCCGCCGCGACGGACTGGGCCCAGATTGTCGGACTTTACGACGTGCTGGTGCGGGCGGAGCCGTCACCCGTGGTCGAGTTGAACCGCGCCGTCGCGGTGGCGATGCGCGACGGTCCTTCGGCAGGTCTCACCCTTGTCGATGCCATCCTGGCCCGCGGCGATCTGCAGGACTACCACCTGGCACACTCGGCGCGGGCGGAACTATGCCTGCGATTGGGAAGAACGGCGGAGGCGCGAGCCTCCTATCAACGGGCCCTTGAGCTCGCCCGGCAGGAGCCGGAGCGGCGGTTTCTCGAGCGGCGACTTTCCGGTCTGCCGGACTGAAACGGCGAACAAAGATTTTGCCTTTGGCACGTCCGTTGTCGATTTCGAGCTTTCCCGAGCGACTATGTATTGAACACAGAAGTTCAACCACGACTGAGGAGGCCGCTATGAAGTACCTATGCCTTGTGTACGGCGAAGAGAAGAAGATCGGAGCCATGTCCGACGACGAGTGCATGGCCTACGATGAAGCGCTCCGGAACCGTGGTCAGTGCCTTGCCTCGGAGGCCCTTCAGCCGGTTCAGACCGCCACCACCGTGCGGGTTCGCAACGGCAAGGTGTCCGTCAGTGACGGCCCTTTCGCCGAGACGAATGAGCAGTTGGCCGGGTTCTATTTGGTTGACGCCAGGGACCTGAACGACGCCATCCAGATCGCCTCGCAAATACCGCCGGCTCGCGTGGGCAGCGTCGAGGTGCGGCCAATCAGAGAGCTGACGACCACTAGCGGCGAGCGAAGACGGTTATAGCCGGGAATGTTCGTCCCGCAGTCATCACTCTCGGTAGGTGGCGGTGCTGGTAGTGACAAGACTTCGGCCTTCGGTACGAGCGCCGAGCATCGTAGCAGCGGGCAATTAAGCCAAGGAGTAAACCATGTTGGAAAAGAGCAAAGCATTCAGCGGTTTTTCGGCAAATGACATTCAAAGGGCGAAGGAGTTTTATGGCCGAGCCCTGGGGTTGGAGGTTTCCGAATCGCATGGCCTGTTGAATCTGCACCTTGGGGGCGGCACCACGGTCCTGATTTATCCCAAGCCCAACCATGTTCCAGCAACATTCACCGTCCTCAATTTCCCGGTGGACAGTGTGGACAAAGCGGTGGACGAGCTCACGAAGCGCGGCGTCCGCTTTCAGATCTATAACGAGCCTAATCTCAAAACTGACGAAAGAGGGATTTTCCGCGGCGGAGGCCCCGTCATCGCCTGGTTCAAAGACCCCGCTGGCAATATCTTGTCCGTTCTCGAGCACAAGTGATGGAAAGCAGTCAGCAAGGCCGAGTTTCTTGTAGTTGATTTGACAAAACCACAGAAAAAAAGGAGACAACGATGACACAACCTACGCACGAACAAGGGGAGCTCCAGCTACAGTTGTACGATTTGCGGCGCGAAGCTAAACTGCGCCAGGCACGCGATTGGTTCTTCAAGAACTACCACGTGGAAACTTTCGATGACGCCATGCGTATCGCGGCGCCTGGAACAGAAAACGGCGCGCTGGCGATGATGGTTTTCAGCTACTGGGATCAAGCCTGCGCGTTCCTCAACCACGGCCTTTTGCACGAAGACCTGTTCTTTGAGACCAGCGGCGAGTTTTTCGGCGTCTGGGAGCTCGTCAAGGACATCGTGCCGCAGGGTCGCGAGCGGTTCGCGAATAAGCCGTTCCTCGCAAATCTGGAAGCAGCCGCACGCCGCTATGAATCGTGGATCGAAAGCCGCTCGCCCGGTCATATCGCCGCCATGCGGCAATTTATGAAGCAGATGAGCGATCAACGTGCAACAGCGGCGAAAGCCTAAACTGAGGTCGGAAAGTAGGTAGTGGCAAAGCTCTGGCGCCCTCGGGGCGCCAGAGTTCACTGTCACCTCTGCGATTGTTCCCGAGTGACGGGGTACTCGGAAGTGACGTTGCCGCTTTCGGGGCAGGTTCTACTAACTACCGAGCCGGATCGCCGACCATCCGTCCAGAACGGGCGGAATTTTGTGCTCGGTTCGGGATACCGTGGATGATCAACTGCGGGAAAGGGTCAGGATCATAGATGTGAATGTCCGAGTATCCTAAGCTTGCTGAAGATCCCATGGCGTACGCAAAACACAGAAAGGAGTGAGAGATGAGCAAGGTACGGCTACTGGTTGGCACACGGAAGGGCGCGTTTGTTCTGACGTCGGACGGCAAGCGTGAACGGTGGGACATCAGCGGCCCCCATTTTGCGGGCTGGGAGATCTACCACGTCAAGGGATCGCCCGCTGACCCGAATCGGCTGTATGCCTCGCAGTCCAGCGGCTGGTTCGGGCAGGTCATCCAACGCTCAAACGACGGCGGTAAGACGTGGGAGGCGCCCGGCGGCGAGGTGATGCCCGCCCCAGGCAGCATGCCCGCTGGCGCGAGCAATAAATTCGTCTACGACGCAACTCCTGAAACCGGCAAACCGCTTACCACGCATCAGTGGTACGACGGCACGCAGCACGCCTGGGAGTTCAAGCGCGTCTGGCATTTGGAACCATCGTTCACCGATCCGGATACCGTTTACGCCGGGGTGGAAGACGCTGCCTTGTTCCGCTCGACCGACGGCGGCAAGACGTGGCAGGAGCTCGCCGGACTTCGCGGCCACGGCACAGGGCCTAAATGGCAGCCGGGCGCCGGTGGGATGTGCCTGCACACGATCCTTCTGGATCCGAGCAACTCTGGACGGATGTACATCGCCATCTCGGCTGCAGGCGCCTTCCGCACCGACGACGCCGGCAAGACGTGGAAACCGATCAACCGCGGACTGAAGTCCGAATACCTCCCCGACCCGAATGCCGAGGTCGGCTACTGCGTTCACCGCATCGCGATGCACCAGTCGCGCCCGAGCGTGCTGTTCATGCAGTTGCACGGCGGCGGCGGCGTCCTGCGCAGTGACAACGCCGGCGACTCGTGGCACGAGGTCAGGGGCAACTTGCCGACCGACTTCGGCTTCCCGATCGACGTTCACGCGCACGAGCCGGAGACCATCTACGTCGTCCCGATCCAGGCCGACTCGGGGCGCGTTCCGCCCGAGGGGAAGTTGCGCGTGTATCGCAGCCGCACGGGCGGAAACGAGTGGGAGGCGCTCACGAAAGGTCTTCCGCAACGCGACTGCTACGTCAACGTGCTGCGCGACGCGATGGCCGTCGACTCGCTCGATTCGTGCGGCGTGTATTTCGGCACCACTGGGGGGCAGGTGTACACTTCGGCCGATGCCGGAAACAGCTGGGCGCCCATTGTCCGAGATCTTCCGGCTGTGCTTTCTGTCGAGGTCCAGACGCTGCCATGATCCGAGTCGTGCTGCCGTCACATCTGCGGGCGCTGGCGCGCGTCGAAGGCGACGTGGAGCTCGACGTCGAGGGTCAGGTTACGCAGCGCTCGGTCCTCGACGCACTCGAGGCCCGCTATCCCATGCTGCGCGGCACAATCCGCGACCACGTCACGCAACAGCGGCGGCCGTTCCTGCGGTTCTTCGCCTGCGAGGAGGATCTATCCCACGAACTGCCGGACGCCCCGCTGCCCGACGCGGTCGTGTCGGGGGCGGAGCCTTTGTGGATTATAGGGGCCATCGCCGGCGGTTAGGGGCCAGCGCTCTTGCGCGTCGGCGAATCGGCAGCATCGAATCCGTTCTAGGGGGCTCTTAGAAATACAATGAATCGACTTTTCGCGGTGATTCGCAGCCATGGCCCTGCGTGGTAGGCGTCGCGCTCGATGGAGGGTCAAGAGGACTGGAATGCTCATGCGTTCATGAACGCTCTCGAAAGCGAGGGTTTTGTTGTGCTGGGAGGGCCGTTGGAGGGAACGCGCGACGTTCTTCTTGTAATACGCGCGAAGACTTCGGACCAGATCATCGATCGGCTCTCGGCCGATCCATGGGCCCGCCGGGACCTTCTTCGCGTGAGCCGCGTTTCGCCGTGGACCCTGCGATTGGCTCTTTGTCGTAAGGATCACCGCTCGGAGCAAACGCCGACGTATCGGAAGCTGGCCATCATTGAGAATTCTTCCTGGATTGCGAGTGGATGACGGCGTACTCGGAAGTGATGTTGCCGTTCTCGGGGCAGGCTCTATATAACTTCCGAGCGGCCGACCACTCGTCCAGAATCGTCGGGCGCGAATACGAGTAGCGCGTTTACCGAGAATTGGACCAAGATCGTTGTTGCAACGAGTGCGTCGCCGCAGACGAACCGGTAAGCACGTTATTCCTCGCGCAGCGCCCTCAGCGGATCGATTTTGACCGCCCTGCGCGCCGGCACGTAACAGGCGAGCATCGCCACCGCTGCCAGCAGCAATGGTGCGCCGACGAGCAAACGCGGATCGTTCGTACCGACCCTAAGCGCGTCGACAAACATGTTCGCCAGCGCCGAAAGTATTTTTGCCAGTGCGATCGCGCCCAAAAATCCGAGAACCGTTCCAATGCCTACCAGAGCGGTGCCTTCGCGCAGCACCAGCCGCAGCACCTGCGCCCTGCTTGCGCCCAGCGTCGTGCGGATTGCGATCTCCTTGCGCCTTTGCGCAACCGCGTAGGCCGTGACCCCGGCGAGCCCGATTGCGGCCAACACCAAGCCGAACATTCCAATTCCGCCGTATGTTTGAACAGAGAACCGCAAGGCAGACCGGCTGCGATCCAGGTAAGCGCTGAGCGTTTCCACATTGAAGATGTTCAGATTGGGATCGATGAAAGCGATCTCTCGCCGAATGCCGCTCAGCGCATCCGTTCCCGCATCCGACCGCACCAGAATGGTCATGCCTCCGGCTGGCGGCCGCGCAAAATCGCGTGGCGTCAGCGGCAAATAAATTATGGATTGGCTGAATCCCTCTACATCCTTCAAGTCGCGGACCACGCCGACCACCTCATAGGACTGCTTGTCGTCCCTAACGCGCCTCCCGATCGCATTCTGATTTCCGAAAAGTCTGTGTTCAGCGCTGTCATTCAGCACTGCGGGCAAAGAGAACGTCTTCGATCCGTCTAGCTGGCCCCGTTGATCGCGCTCCTCGAACTGCCGGCCGGCCAGCATCGGCTCGCCGAGCGTGGCAAAATAGCCCGCGCCCACAGTTTCCTCGACCACGGACTGCTGCACCCGTGAGGACTCCGGCGAGCCTTCCGCAGTCATTTGGGTGGGTTCAACTTCTGATGAAAAGGGCGGCTGAGCCGCCAGGGCAATGCTGCGCACCGGGCCGGCGGTCTTGAGCCGTTCGGTAAGTTTCTCGAACAGAGCTTGCGCTTTTTCAGGCGCGTAGCCGTCACGCACCGGATCGAGGGACAAGAGATACATCGTGTTCGGATCGAATTTGGTTTGGATGTTGCTTCCCTTGCTGATTCCCATTACCAGGAACCCTGTGATCAGCAGCAGCATGAGTGATCCCGCCACCTGGGTCACCATCAACAGGTTGCGCAGACCAAAGCGCCGGTAACCCGGCAACTGAAGCGGCGAGCCCTCTTTGAGTGCCGGGGTCAGATCGGCTTTCGTCGCTTGCAGGGCGGGCGCGAGGCTGAATCCGATGCCGCACACGATCGCGAGGCCGAACGCGAAAACGGCTGCGCGCCAATCCAGGTTGAAATTGGATTCGACCGGCACCGTCGTGGGCGGCGTGAATTGGGAGTTCAACACCGTGAGACCGTACGCGAGTGCGAATCCTGCCAAGCCGCCCAGCAGTGACAACAAAATGCCTTCGCTCGTCATCTGCCGGATAAGCCGGAAACGGCTGGCCCCGACCGCCAGGCGAATCGCCAACTCCTTTCGGCGATTGGCGCCGCGCGCGAGCGCCATGTTTGCCAGATTCATGCACGCAATAGTCATAATCAGCCCCATCAGCGCGACAAAGAATCCGACTATCACGCGCCGCAAATTCCTGGGAAGCGGAACCATAGTGCCTGCTCCAAGCAGAGTCACGCGCCTGCCTTTGTCTTCGCGACCCGGCACCGTGGGATCCTGTTCGTCCAGACGACGTGTGATCGCGTCGAGACCCGCTTCCGCGGATTCAATCGTGACGCCGGGTGCCAGGCACATCAGTGCCAGGAACTCCCTGGCATTGCGTTGATGCAGCACGTCGTTCGCGAGCTCCGGAGCGAGCGCAGCGGGCGCTGTGATCGGGATGAACAGCTCAGCCGGATTTATGGCCAGGGCGCCATTGAAATCCTTCGGGGTGATTCCCACAATGGTCGCGATTTGCCCATTCAGGCGAAGCGTTTGCCCCAGGGCGTTGGGAGAGGAGCTAAGGCGATCGCGCCAGAAACGATCGCTAATCACCACGACGGGCGCGTCGCCGGGCCTGTCGAGTCCGGGGCTGAGCACTCGTCCACGCTGGGGTTGGACGCCGAGCACGGAAAAATAATCCGGTGACACAAGTTGCCCGAACACGCGCTCGGGTTTCGCATTCAGATCGCCTTGGAAGGTCACATTGAACGGGACGCCGCTCTGAAATGCGGCGACCCCGGCGAACAGGCTCTTTTGCTCCCGATACTGCTCGATGTAGTAATACGACACAGGGGCGAGATCACCGTCCGTCGACTTCTGAAACATCACCAAGTGTTTGGCATTCGCCGCTTCGGGCAGATCACGAAATAGCAACTTCCATTTCGAGCTGTACACGTTTGTCGTCAGCCCAATGCCGAGTCCCATCGAAATGATGCCGACCAGCGCGAATCCAGGCGACTTGATCAGCGCTCGCATCGCATAGCGCATATCGCCGCGCATCTCGCTCAGGTATTCGAGCGGTACCCGAATCGCGATGTCCGCGATTAGCCGGATCAGCCCGGCGGCTCCGTACCTTTTGGCAATCTCTTCCACGACGTCCTCCCCGAGCTGCATCACCTCTGTGCCATAAGCCAATTTGAATTCGTGTGGAAAAGCTTGCGCCAACCGCCGGTAGATCCGCCATGCGAAATTCACTCCGTCACCATGGCTTGCTTCACTCGAATTGTGCGAACCAATTCCTGCAGGCGCTCACATTCCGCGTCGAGCACACGTCTGCCGAGGGCCGTCAGCCGGTAATAGCGGCGTCGCGCGTCGTCCAATTCCGGCGCGGGCCGTTCGTCGGATTCCTCGATCAGTTCCGCCTCGATTAGCCGCTTGATCGATCCATACAATGTCGCTGGCCACAACCGCACTTTTCCGGTAGTGCGATTCAGGACTTCCTGCATGATTCCGTAACCGTGATGCTCTCCGCCCGCAAGCGACAGCATGATGTGAAACCAATGAGTCTTGAGCGGAATAAACTTTTGAGGATCGACTCTAGTCATACCAATATCTATATCACGCGATATCTATATGTGTCAATGGGTACGGGGCCTTGCCTACAACTTGGGCCGTTCGGAGTGGTTGCGGTTATGGCTTCGACGCTGGCGCAAATGCGGCTGGCGGACCGGCAAGACATGATCTTCGGCGCTCATGTGCTCGTCTCTGCCACCGTGCTGGCGGCGAGTTGGAGCAAATTTAGTTTCTGTTGGGACATGTTTCGGTGCAGACCACTGAAGTACCTCGGTTGTAAGCAGCGGCTCAGAGAAGCTGTCAATGACGAGATCGGGATTGAGCCGAGCCCGTGAACCGTCCGGGGCACTTGGTCGAGTGGCCGGGCGCCATTGCTGACGCCCAGCCCTCTAAGAACCGGACTTGAAGGTTTCCCATCATCCGGCTCGAGCGCTCAGAAACGCCCCCCTGAAAAACGAGGACGCGGCCCGATTCAAAAC
>JBARRP010000113.1:0-4591 GCA_049644285.1 Candidatus Acidiferrales bacterium
GTTTTGAATCGGGCCGCGTCCTCGTTTTTCAGGGGGGCGTTTCTGAGCGCTCGAGCCGGATGATGGGAAACCTTCAAGTCCGGTTCTTAGAGGGCTGGGCGTCAGCAATGGCGCCCGGCCACTCGACAGTATCCGGCGCCCCCGGTTGATTTAACCTCTTCTCCCTTGAGAGCGGCGCGGTAATTCTCGATCTGCTGATCGATCGCAGGGAGTTTGCCTTCTGATTTTGCGATCTGGTTGCGGTACCACCGGGCGTCCCTCCTTGAGTTTTCCGCTGGTTTTCCCTTCGATGCCATGAATTTCCCGCCCGATTTTTCGAAGGTCGAGAGGTCAGGTTGAGTCCGCAAGTCTTTCATGTCCTCATTCGTCCAGACTTTCTTATCGGAGGGAGCGGGAGGCTCGGCTGCAGCGGCGGCCGGATTTTGGGTTGGTGCTGCGTCACTGCCACCCGAAGGCGGAGGACTGCTCTGAGCGCGAGCGGAGCCGGCTCCGACCAGCAGGGCAACAGCGAAGGCGATTGTGAAAAGCAAGAGGCCTAGCTTCATGTTTTCTCCTGACCTTCCCCAGAACGGTTCGATGCGAAGTGTGCTCCTCCGAAAATATCGACTCAACTCTCAGGGATCCGAAATAAACCCCTGGCCACTCTGAAGCTCGCTCCGAACAATCTGTAGAGCATCGGTGGGCGTTCCGAGGTGGCGATAGTGGCCGAGCTCCGTGTACTCGTGCGTCTCAAAGGTGAAGAGGAACTTGCGTCCCATGTAATCGTACTGATAGCGAAAGGGCTGCCAGATCCCGGGGGCAACCTCGGATTGTTCAATCGCGAAGTGCCCACCGCGATAGACCTTTCCGAAAAAGCCGCCACCGAAAGAGATATCGCGGATGATTTCGGCTTCACCGCGGGCGAGCTGGCCTGTTTGTTGATCGATCCAAGCTTTCGCGCGCACGTGCATCAACAAGTCCTGCGCAAGATTGCGGGGCTGGAAACCCGAATTAGGCTCGAGCTGGAGGATTTCGTAAACGCGGCCATCGCGCGTCTCGCGGCCGAGCCACTTGGCGCGAAAGGCCTGGCGCGCCGCATCCACCAAGTCTTTTCGGTCCTGCTCCCTCTTGGCGGATTTGGCCAGGGCGGTTTTCACCCGCTGGTCATTTGGGTTCGAGGAGATCTGGAGCACTTGCTGCCAGTCGAGCAATTGTTTGCGGTAGGTGTTGGCGTCCACCGCGCGGCCGTCGAGCTTCACCAGCAGTCTCAAAGTTCCGGTTCCCGTCGGGACGACGCGAAAGGTCTTGTCTTCGAGGGTGTGGCCGTCGGTAGCGGTGCTGCGCATGACTTGATGCTCGACGCGTTCGCATTGTTTTGACGCCATATCGTCGCGGTGCTGATTAGCAATGGCGCGGTCGGCGAGGGCGCGGATTTCCTCGTCTGAGAGCGGAGTTTCCTGGGATACAGATGCTTGCTGCGCGGGCACAGCAGGAACCAGCGCCGCCGCGCCGAATGCCGCGACGACGAGTGCGGGCGCCAGAGCCAGGACTGAGGTACCGCGTGACATTTTCTTGCCTTTAAACCTTCCTTCTATTGGAACCCACTTGGGGGCCTCCGGTTGTAGCTCCAATCTTAAGATGTTTTGACTCGGGCAACTGCTTCCTTCTTTGAGAGGGTTGAACAGGTGCGCAATGGGGCGGATGACGACATCTCCACCCGGGCAAGGAGAGAAAATAGAGGAAACATCAACGCTTCACCGCAGAGTCGCAGAGGACGCAGAGCACGGACGACACAGAGAGTTACCGCGCTTCGTTCTTTTCATGGATTGTGGTTTCTCGACTGTGGGTTCGTGTTGTGAGTAGAAACAGGAAGAGCGTGGACGGTACCGCTCCAACGTCGGGCGCTCTTCTGGCGTGACCGCCCTTAGAGAGGAAGAACTCTTCGGCTCTCTGATCCGTCTATAGGGTTAATGTCTATACTGGCGGTGTGAGAGGGGTTCGCGAAATGATGGGTGAGACGCGGGAGGCGTTGATCGCCTTGCGCGAGACATTCTGGATCGCGATGGATGCACTGCGGGCCCACAAGCTGCGCAGCTTTCTGACGCTGCTTGGGGTGATTCTGGCGGTGACGACGCTGGTCGCGGTCATCTCCGTGCTCAACGGGCTGAACGTGTACGTGGCCGAGAAAGTGGCAAACCTGGGCGCGAATGCGTTTGTGGTGGACCGCATCGGGATCGTCACCAATCTCCAGGACTGGAACAAGGCGCGAAGGCGGCCGCCGCTCAATATGGAAGATTACGACGCCCTCCGCCAGGACATGAAACTCGCCGAGAATGTGGCGGGGGAGCAGAACACTACCGCCGATGTCCGCTACGCTAATGTGCTTTCCGAAGATGTAACGATTCTCGGCGCTACCGCGAATTACTCGACGATCCGGGAATTGGAGATCGCTCGGGGCAGGCTTCTCACCGACGCGGATGAAAACCACCGGGCCAATGTCTGCATCATCGGGCCCGACGTGGCCAACAAACTGTTCCCAGGGATCGATCCGATCGGGAGGCAGATTCGCGCCGGGCAGTTGCAGTATCAGGTGGTGGGAGTGACCGCAGCCCGGGGCACGGTTCTCGGGGAATCCCAGGACAATTTCGTGATGATGCCGCTGAGCACTTATCGCAAGGCGTGGCTGGTCTCTCAGGATTCAGTGACGCTGTTCATCGAGGCACGCAGCCCGGAGTGGATGCCTGCGGCGGAAGACGAAGCGCGGGTAATTCTGAGGTCGCGACGCCACGTTCCTTATGAAAAGGAAGACAACTTCGCCGTAATCGCACCATCATCGCTCATGAGCCTGTGGCAGCGGATCACCGGCAGCGCCTTCAGCATCGCCGTGTGGATCACCTCGGTGTTCCTGGTGGTGGGCGGCATTGTGATCATGAACATCATGCTGGCGAGCGTGACCGAGCGGACGCGCGAAATCGGCCTGCGGAAATCGCTGGGCGCAAGACGGCGGCACATCGTGATGCAATTTCTGGTGGAATCGTCGTTGCTGGCGGCGGTTGGAGGCAGCGTGGGAGTTCTCGTCGCGGTGGCGATCACTCAGTTGGTGCGGGCGACCACGCCGATG
Source organism: Candidatus Acidiferrales bacterium (assembly GCA_049644285.1). Classification (GTDB taxonomy): domain Bacteria; phylum Acidobacteriota; class Terriglobia; order Acidiferrales; family UBA7541; genus CAVRXT01. Next base: position 3,101 of record JBARRP010000113.1, read on the forward strand.
CCGATTTCGACGCCGATCGCGGCGATTCTGATTTCTCTGACGCTTTCGACCACGGTCGGGCTCTTCTTCGGGATTTATCCGGCGATGCGCGCGGCAAGGCTCGACCCGATCGAAGCCTTGCGAGCCGAAGTCTAGGACGGGCGATGAAACAGGATTTTCGAGAGAACCTGCAACTGGCGCTCGATACTCTGCGCAGCCACAAACTGCGCAGCTTTCTCGCCGTGCTTGGCGTGATGATCGGGGCCATGCTGATCATCCTGGTCGTCGGCCTGGTGCAGGGTTTTCGCGCCGTGGTGCAGGAAGAAATCACTGCCGAAGGAATCGATACCGCTTGGATCGACCGCTTCAGCCAAGGCCCGCACAACGGGCGGCGGCCGAAGGAAGAACGGGAGCGCAAGCCACTGACGGTCGAAGACGGCCTGGCCATCAAGGCCGAAAGCCCGGCGGTGAAGCAGATCGCCATTTCGGTCTTTCAGTGGGAGCTGGGTCACAATGTCCGCTATCAGAAGAACCAAGTGCAAGGCACGCAGTTCCGCGGAACTTTTCCGGCGTACCTCGAGGTGTATTCGAATGCGACGATGAAGGCCGGCCGGTTCTTCAGCGATTCCGAAAACGAGCATCGCGACAACGTGGTGGTGATCGGGGAGAACACCGCCACCGCGCTTTTCCCGAGCATCCTCGACGCTCTCGATAAAGAGATCGTCGTGGATGGCTCGACGTACCGCGTCCTCGGGGTGCTCGAAAAACCGAAGAGCGGATTCGGCACGAACGATGAAGATCGCCGGGTCATTATTCCCTTCTGGACCTTTCGCAAGCTCTATCCGGCTGCCTACGAGATTGCTTTCCGATTTCTCGCCTATCCCGGCAAGCTGGACCCGGCAGTGGATCAGGTGCGCGAGGTTCTGCGCCGCCGGCGAAACGTCCCGTACGACAAGCCGGATAATTTTTCGATTCAGACGGAAGTGGAAACAGTGAAAGAATTCAACGACATTATCAGCGGCGTCGCGCTGGCGATCGTGGTCCTGAGCTCAATCGGGCTGCTGATCGGCGGCGTGGGCGTGATGAACATCATGCTGGTCTCGGTGACCGAACGGACACGCGAAATCGGCGTGCGCAAAGCCATCGGCGCGCGCCGCAGCGACATCACTTGGCAGTTTCTCCTCGAAGCGATGACGCTGACGGGCGCCGGCGGACTGATTGGGATTCTGCTGGGAACGGCGATTGTGGTGCTGATTCCATTGCTGACTTCCACGCGGGCGGTATTGACGACGTGGGCCGTGTTCGCGGGACTGACCGTGTCCGTCAGCGTGGGATTGATCTTTGGCGTGTGGCCCGCGGTGAAGGCCGCTCGGCTGGATCCGGTCGAAGCGCTGCGCTACGAGTAGGTCATGGTTCTCTCAGAACCACAACGAAGGATGAAAATGGGGTCGAGTTGCAGTAGCGTTGCGGACAGCCGCGTGGTGAAAGAGGCCGAGTTACTCTGGCGCTAGC
>JBARRP010000114.1:0-7106 GCA_049644285.1 Candidatus Acidiferrales bacterium
GCGAGCCATCAAGGTGGCCGGTGCTACGGGACAGTTGTTCGTTTGAAAGAAATCGTCTTTATTCTCTCCGGTGATAGCAACCTCTGCAATTATCAACGGGGCGGCGCCACTGTTGGCCAGCGCAATCTTTTGCGGCGCGCTTGCCGTGCCTACAGACTGCTCCGTGAAGTTTACGACAGTGGACGACAGTGTCACCATGGGCTCGGCGCTGTTGGCCGACTCAGAAACTGCAGCCGAGCAAAACATGACCCCTATCATTAGAAGATGATGTAAAGCTCTCTTCATGTGATCTTCCTCTCAGTTTCCCGCGTCGGCTGAACGTTCAGCGTCAAGCTTGCAGGAGCACGTCTCGCTGGGTGGGACCTGCTCCGCCGCAAGAGACTATCGCAGATATTATCGGGTCCCATTCTGGAATCTCAGGTAGTTGTGAGTGTATGCTCCAGAACCTCTTTCTGGAAGGCTCCGGGTCAGCTTCGCATCCCGGCCGCCCTCGGCGGCCTCCGAAAGCTAAGCAAGGGGACATTTCTAAAGAGCTTTGACACAGGCTCAAAACACCCATTGACGCCAAGCTCCAAAGGGCGTACGTTTAATCACACCGACCTTTCCCCGCAGGCCGTGTAATCTCGCAATGAGCGTCAACTTTGTTCTGCTGGTGTCGATTGGGACGGCGATTCTCGCCCTGCTCGACCTCGCGAAGGCACAGGTCCCTGAGGGTAGGTAGGAACATGAACTGGATTGCGAAAAGTCTCTGGAGGGACGACGAAGGCCAAGATCTGACGGAATACGCTCTTCTGTTGGTCCTGCTCGTCCTGGCCGCGATCGGCTCGCTGAGCGCGCTCGCGACGGCGATCAACAGCGTGTTCGCGAACGCAGTCGCGAACCTGAACGCCACCTAGCCGGCCACTCGGGGCTGAAGGCTCAGACTTGCCGACTGGCTGGGAGAGAAACTCTGTGGCTGTAATTCGTAGATGCGTCTTGCCGGCCGCCATTGTTCTCCAGGTTTGTGCTGGGTGTTGTGCCCCCGCGCAGAACCGATTGATCGGTTCCCTTCTCAGTATTCAGGAAAAATCTCCGCTTAGTCAGCCTGGACCGACCTTCACGGTCGGTGAGAATGATTTGCATAAGCCTGTCACGGTGATTGCTTACGGTGACATGCGCTTCACTGACCCAACGAATGTAACCGCCACCGACCCCACGGTCCGGCGAGCGCTGGTAGCGCGCATTGCCGAAGAGAAGCCTGATGCGGTCTTGTTGAATGGCGATGTTCCCTGGCGCGGTGGAGAGAAGAACGAGTACTCGGTTTACCGAGCCGAGACCACCGTGTGGCGCACCAATCATCTGCGCATCTATCCAGCGCTCGGCAATCACGAGTTCCACGGCTGCGAGCTTCAGCAGTGCCTGGAGAATTGGTGGAGCGCATTCCCCGAACTCAGGGATCGCCGATGGTACTCGGTCGCGTTGGGCAATCAGGCCCCCGCCAGAAAGTCGGCGGTCGCGCAAAACCTCAAAAAGGAAAGCGCACCGAAAGCATCCATCGGTGGTCATAAGTGTGGAATCGCGTGACAGCAATCTGGAGGCCCCCGGCCATCGAGAAGCGCAGTCCACGGTACAGGCGCACCCGGCCAAATCCCAGCCCCGGGGTCAAAAATGTCTGTTTGTCATCGGCGCTTTTCCCCTTCTGGAAGAAGGTGGAGTTGACTTCCAGCTCCGGCCAGAGCCTCCAGCCGGCGCGATATTGAAAGGTCGTATTCCACAACAATTGCCTTCCCAGACGCTGGGTATCGGCTACAGGCAGATTGGCGCCGAAGGTGGATTGCACGTCAAATCTTCCCCAGCCCTTGCCGAGTGCCAGCGTGGGCGTGAGCACGGCATCCCCGGTTCCGTTGGGAGGCGAAGCCGTGGGAGCCGTGACGCTCAACAGAAAAGTGACGAGGTAGTTTCCTTCCGACTTGTTGGCCGAAGCGATGCGGAACTTCAACATCAAAGGCAAATCCCCAAATCCGCCGCGAGGTGATGCCGCCGAATGATCGATATAGGAGGGAACTCCCAGCAGGAACTGCACGCGCGGTGCGGCGATGAATTCCAGTCCTTTGCCCCCGCCGAACGTGGAGATCGTGCTCCCCGTCGGGGTGCTCTGGCGCCACATGTCGTAGCGGAACTCGTCTTTAATGCGTCCTGACGTTGTAGCGAGCGGGCTGAGCCAGTCCGGTTGGCTGGCCTCGGCCTGCTTCGTCATCCGTCGCCAGGAACGGTAGATGCCGTGCTTCTGGCATGCTTCCGGGGGGGAAGGATTGGATTCCCCCGCTGCATCGCCCTGCTTCGTGCTGGGGCAGGTCTGCCCTGAGTCCTCCATTTTTGGGTTGGAAGCAGTTGGCGATGCGGGTTCTTGGTCCAGGCCCCTCGCGACGGCAGGTGTGAGCAGCGATGCGCCGCCCAACCATGCCGCCATCGTGATTTTCACCAACAGGTTCACAAGTGGATGCCTCTGAACTGGGATTTCCATTTTGACTCCTGGCCACCCGGGAACGTATACGTGACCGTCTCGCAACGCAACAGTCCAAGCGGGTTTTCAGTAAGCCTTAACCCCGGGTGTCTTTGTCGAAGCGGAGTCACGAAGCCTTCCGCACCTGCTCTAGGAACTGCCGCTTCTGGAGAGGCCGAAGCAGCCCAAAGAGCCGACCCAGCGAGAGAAGCAACGCATCGGGATTGCCGTTGTCAGGGTTGGCCCCCGCCAGAAAGTCGGCACAAATCATCTCCAAGCAGTAACCACGGGATTTGTCCGTACCCAGCATCAAGGAAGCCGTTCCCAGAGCCCGCTCCACCACTGGCAACCGCGACCTCGCAAGGTCAGTCGAGGACGCGATCAACCGGTCCTCGCACAGCTCAAGGGAAGGCGCGATCCAGTCTCAACGCATCCAAGCATGGGATTTTTTCTCAACGCATCCTTCCCGACGAGCAGAAAAAAGCTCGGTCTCTCTTCAAGGGGTATCAGGAATATTTCCACCTGCATGGCGTGCCCGAATTGGAGATTGGCGCTGAGCTCGTGGTCAATCAGCTCGAGAAACTCCGCATCGATAAGTATGCGAGCGATGCATTTGCGAAGGCCCCGACGGGAGGCATCTTGTCCTCGACCGATTCCGAGGCTGCGCGCAGAAAAGCTAAAGCTCATCAAAGTCATCATTGAAATGCACGGACCACGACTACCACTCAGCAAAGTTTTGGAGGCTCTCGACCGACTTTACGGCGAAGGACAAAAAAGTCGAGATATTTTCAGTCTCATCGATGTGTGTCGGCGGCACGATGCCGAAAGAAATGCCGTGCCCCAGGACGATGAATTCCAGCCCATCATCCTCGCGGCACTCGACTACGAAATCGAGGTGCAGGAAATCCTGGCGGGGATCGAGGACAAGCGAGAGGAAAGGGCAATGAATTCGGGTAAGGTGGCGCTTCCGCCTGATGACGTCCTCGAGCGGATTTCACGATATCGGGCAGCGAACCGCCGAGAATATCGCCGTTCACTGGAGGCGCTGGACAAAATGCGCCGTTTGCGAGGCGGGTAAACCCTAGACGGTGTCAACGTCGATTACTCTGGGGCCATTGGGGGATCAAAAGTTGTTTAAGATATCGAGGAGATTTAATGATCGCTCGGTCGCGCTGAACGCAAGTCTTGCCGCGGGCCTGGATCCGTTCGGAGAAATCGTCTCGGAGACTCGCTCAAATCGCGAGATCGATTCAACCGAAGCCAACTCGAGCGTCTGGAATAGATCCTCTCTCAAGTACCGGCGGCAAGAAACCGAAAATTACAAAACGAACTAGGAGAACATATTGAGCAGACAGGGCTTTGAGAATTTCGAGGAGCGGCAAAATCGAAGCTGTTTTGAGTAAGTCTAAGGGCGTCACATCCTTAATATATGTCTCCAGTCCCATTCCGGCCGCGCCCGGCAAGGCGAAGCGCAGGCGCTTGCCGATCAGGGCTCTAGCCAGCGGATAGAGAGTAGCCGAGGCACTTCGGTGTGGGCGCCAGCAATTGGCGTGAAGCCGTACAGTCTCGCAAAGCACCTGAAGTGCACAGCTTGTTAACCGGTCTCGCGAAGGGTGAATCGCCACGTTGCCACGAGGGCCCCCTCTCTGGTTCTCAGTAGTTTTCAAGTTTCGCATGCGCCTGCGGCCCACCCATGGGGTGAAAAACACAACGAGGTGCCGAAGCTCGGCGCTACATAGCGGCTATCGGAGAATGACTGCTCACTTGATTTTGGCGATGCGGCCCTGGGTGGGATATTTCTGGAACTGCAGCGCGTCATGGCCGGGAATGACGCGGTCGGTAGAACCACCAGCGAGCTGGATCATGCGCTCCTGGTTCTTGATATTGGCGACGCCGTCGGTGTCGGTGAACGTGGCGCTGGCCTTGTGTTCGGCAAGATTGCGATAGAGATAGCAATTGTCGGAGGCGAGTACGAACGGGGGATCGCCGTCGATGCGCAAGTACTGCGACGCGTAGGTGTGATGCCCTCCCGTGTAGGCGCGAATGCCGGGAAAGATTTCAATGTTGTCGCCATCGACAAGACGCACGCGGCCTTCGATGTTCAGACGAACTAGAGCTTGAACATCCGCCGGATCGATGCCCCCGTGATCGCCGCCGGGCTGCCATGCTTCTCCGGTGTAGTAGCGAAACTCTTCTTTCTGAATCCAGACCGTGGCTTTCGGAAATAGATCGATGCCGCCCAAATGATCCCAATGAGAGTGGCTGATGACGATGTCGGTCACTTGTTCGGGCTGGACGCCGGCGAGCTTTACCGCTTCGTCGGGGCGAACATATTCCGTCGACGGGAAGTATTTGAGGAAAGTATCGCGGTGATAGCCGCTGTCAAAGAGGATGTTGCGACCGCCGCCGCGAATGAGCCAGATGACCATGGCGATGTCGATTTTTTCCCCTTTTGGAGCGCCCATAACAAGGCCGGCAACTTCATCTTCGGCTGAGGCGTAGCGGATCGCCTGAATGGAGTAGTCGGGCGTGGCGACCTTCGCGGAGACGAGTGCAAACAGGGGAAAGAGCGGAATTGATGCGACCCAGGCAAGCCGTTTCATAGAGGTTTCTCCGCCGCACAAGCGGCGCGCAATTCTACCGCAAGGACCGACGGATCGCGGCGTCGGGCAAGCGCCGAGATACTGATCGTTTTCGGGCCGCGCAAACCATCATTTGACATCCCGTGGCGCGTACCACAAAGGCTAGGGCAGGTTAATTCTTGCGTCGTACTTGATCTGGACCCAGCCGAAAACGTGATGCGACGGATCGATCGCCAAGATCGCCCCGCTCCCTTCCGTGGTCAGGGTCCCGGTCGCGCCGGTAAATTCGCCCGTGCCCCCGGTGATCGAGTCGGTTTTGCTGAGGTTGAACGGAAAGGGTGGCGCCGGTGACGCGGAGAAATCGATACACTGTTTGCCAGAGGTTGCTGTAAAGAACAATTGGCTCCCGGTCTTAAGCCGCGTAACCACGCCAGTCTCGGCCATCAGAATGAACTCGGTCCCCTTGCCGGCCACGCCACCGGGTGGGGTGCAGGTGAGCCCATCAGGTGTAAACTCGCCTAGGTACTGGCCGGCGACCCTGCCAAAGCGGGGATCTGAACCTGTAAAGGTCACCACATTTGCCGGTGTACTCAGATCTGCATGATCGAAATCAAAGGTCGCACTGACCAGAGTACCCGAGACCTCACCACTTGACTTAGTGCCTTCCGCATTTTCCTGTGCTCTCACCCGAATCGCCAGCAGCACAGCAATAGCGACGAAAGCAAGCAATACACCTGAAGTGACCATGAACCGTGATTTCATGTTAGTTCCCTCGTTTTCTGAAATGCAAAAAGTCCGCGGAGTCTAGGGTGCACCTTGATAAGAACCAAAGCCTTGCTCCAAAGATGGAACCTTGGAAAACCTGCGAGGACGTGCACGGAACATAGCGCGATTCGAACCTGTGTGGCAAGCGATTTCGGACACCCTAACTATGAGACCCTTGGGGGCCCTATCCAACTGCCAACGGCTGAGGAGAATTGCGAGCTGACGGCAAACGCATCTCGGAAATTCCATGCTGGTTGTTCCCGGATACGCCGTCACTCGGGCACAATCGCCAATGTGACAAGGCGGACCACATCGTCGAGTGGCCGGGCGCCATTGCTGGCGCCCAGCCCTCTAAGAACCGGACTTGAAGGTTTCCCATTCATCCGGCTCGAGCACTCAAAAACGCCCCCATGAACAACGAGGACGCGGCCTGATGCAAAACGAATCAGACCTACTCGATACAGACTTGCTGCCGATTCGCACGGCGGAGGGAATTCCGCCCGCTGTGTGTGAAGCCGCACCAACGGGTTGCCCCGCCGTCATTTGCTTTGCTTCATGCATCGGTTCCTCAAACGTTCTCGAGTTGAGCACCAACAGGAAGTCAGCTCCGTTTCCGGCGAGGTGATCTTGTCCCCACGAGGCGACGCAACCGCCGTCTATCTGCCCGATTACAGGGCAGCCTTCGCTTGCTCCCATTTCCGTTACCCGCATCGCCATCAGTTCCATCTTGCGATGGACTTTCCCCTTACGAGGAACGATACGGGCTTACCCTGTTCCGCTGAAATGACGCGATCGGTTAGGTCTGCGCCGGCAGTGTTGATTACCCATGACAGAGAAACCGGAAGCCTCTGTACTCACTGCCAGAAGAGCCGCGCAGCATGTTAGGCTCTCTTCGGCTGACGACGCTTGCGAGCATTTGTATATTCTGACCATTCGACCAAGCCTAGGCCCGCTCCACCTCATGCTGGCAGATACACCGTTGCCTCGCGGTTTCGGTGCCGCTCTTGCGAGCGTGGATACATTGTCCAAGGGCTCCAGAACAGTTCGTTGCCTCCCCGCTCTGCCTTGTAGGCTACGTGCGATGGGACGCGCGGTCTGATCGAGTTCCTCCTCTCCAGACAATCATTTTTCAGCCGCTTTACAGGTCGCACGTCGAGTGGCCGAGCGCCATTGCTGGCGCCCAGCCCTCTAAGAACCGGACTTGAAGGTTTCCCATCATCCGGCTCGAGCACTCAGAAACGCCCCCTTGAAAAACGAGGACGCGGCCCGATTCAAAA
>JBARRP010000115.1:0-3211 GCA_049644285.1 Candidatus Acidiferrales bacterium
AGCAAGCAGCCTTTGATTCGCTACATAAACCGACAGCAGATGAGCTGGCGAGCCGTGGATGTGGAGAAACTCATCGACGAAGACCATCCGGCGAGAGCCATTTGGGCACTGGTAGGGCGGCTGAACTTGAGTGCCTTTTATCGAGCCATCGAGAGCAGTACGGAAGAAGGTGGGCGGCCGGCGTTTGATCCGCAACTGCTGATCAGTCTGTGGGTGTACGCCTATAGTCGGGGGATTGGCTCGGCACGGGAAGTGGCACGGCGCTGTGAATACGATCCCGCATTCCAGTGGCTGACGGGGTTGGAGGAAGTGAACTACCACACGCTGGCGGATTTCCGCGTGGAAAAGCAGAAGGAACTGGATGAACTGTTCACCCAGGTGTTGGCGGCGCTCAGCCAGGAAGGACTAATTACGCTAGAGCAAGTGATGCAGGACGGCACGAAGATCAAGGCGCAGGCGAGCACCCGGAGTTATCTCCAGGGGGAGGCGATCCGCGAGCATCTGGAGAAGGCGCGACAGCGGGTCGCAGAGATGGGCGATCCCGGGAATGACGAAAGCAGTCCGAAAGCAAGGCAAGCCCAAGTGCGCGCGCGACGCGAGCGGCAAGAGCGACTGGAGAGTGCGCTGGAAGAGCTGCAGAAGTGGCAGGCGCGCAAGAGCGGAGAAAAAGCCAAGAAGGAAACGCGAGTGAGCACCAGCGATCCACAAGCAAGGGCCATGCATCAGTCTGATGGAGGATTAGCGCTCAGTTACAACGCGCAGATTTCTACGGATGCGGCGCATGGACTGATTGTGGGAGTGGCGGTGACCCAGGAGGCCAACGACATGGCACAGTTACTGCCAGCGGTGGACCGCGTGGAAGAGCGACTGGAGAAAAAGCCGCAACAGATGGTGGCCGATAGCGGCTACACCACGCGAGAGAATATCGAGAAGATGGCCGGGCGGGAGATCGATTTTCTGGGGACCATGCGACAGGAAAATATGCCCCGCGGAGCCAACCTGCCGAACCGGTTTCCGCCGAGCGCATTTCTTTATCAGCCGGAGAAGAACCACTGTGTTTGCCCGGAGGGAAAAGTCCTGCATTCGGCGGGACGACGCAAGGTAGGGCCAGGGATGATTTACCACCTCTACGAAGCCCGGCTGGAGGATTGCCAAAGCTGCGCTCGTAGACCAGAGTGTTGTCCAAGCAACAAAAAACACGGCCGTTCAGTGGCGCAATTCGAGGAAAGCCCGGTGGTGATTGCGTTCCGCAAGAAGATGGCTAGCGAAGAAGCCCGCAAACAATATCGTCGCCGGGGAAGAGTCGTGGAGTTTTGTCACGCCTGGATCAAGAGCAAGCTGGGGCTACGTCAATCCCATCTACGGGGCCTGAAGAAAGTGCAGATGGAAATGCTGTGGGCTTGCTTGACCTATAACCTGCAGCATTGGATCCGCCTGAGCAAGCGCAACACAACACCAGCAGTCACCTGAGAAAGTAAGAGAACACCGAGAAGAGCCGAAACATTCTTTCGAAGTAGCAAGTCAACATCCAAAAAACTAAACCTCAATATACCACCCCACTCTCAATTGAGCTTTTTTCACAGCTTCTTTTCAAATATCCGGCGCGCGCCGTCGTTTACCTCCCAACGCCGGTGTCCGCACGCCCTCCGTCATCTGCCCCCGTCTGAGTGTCTCTCATTATCGTACCGTCCGCGAGAACGACCTTATTCAAACGCCCAACCGGCAGGCCGGTCTTGGACTGCCATAGGTAAACGGTGATCACGTCTCCGGGCTTCAGCGTATTTCTGTTCCAGCCGATTAGCTCCGACGCAGGCGTGCTGCCCATTTCCATAGTCCAATGCTGGACGTTACCCTTGTCGTCTTTATAGTCGACCTTGATCAGTGGGTGAGGATTAATCCAGGCAAACTGCGTCACGACGGCACCCTTCAGCACCACCGTCTTGGTCATGTCATACGCCGCGGCCCCATGATGCGCGAACAGGGGACCGCAAATGGTTAGAAGTCCGGCGATCAATGCAACCAACGTGAGCACCTTCCTTTCCATCTTGTTCATCCTGCACCTCCGAGGCTTGAAATTAAGTCTGAGCGGAGACCAAACGCAAGCCTCACTCAGTCCTTTCGCTTACCTACGTGGTGGGGCAGCATCGGGATCGCTGCCAGCCGGATCACCCATCTCCTTCAAGTACTGCATGACTTCCGACGGTACGCAAAGCCATTCATCGAGTTGCTGATTCGGAATCCACCGGAAATTGTATGACCCTAGCGAAAAATGCTTGGTATAAATCTTCGGATCGTCTACGGTCACGGTCAGCTTCAAGTCATTATGGTCGACGCGCGTGTAGCGTTCTTGCACGTGTGCATTCACGGTATGCGGATATCCGGCGGCAGTGACCCAAGTTCTCTCGTCTAGCCCAGTCGTATCGACGACCAGTGTGTAGTCATCCTGCCAATGACCTACCGAGTATCCGTTGTACCTCGGATCGAGCGCGTCTTTTCCCGTCCCGCCCACATTGGCCGGCAGCGCTCGCCCATCCATCCAGATTTCGCGCCAGAAGTCTTGGTAGAGAAGCAACATCACAATCCGGTTCGGCATCGTCGCGAACGAAAGCCCTCGAATCTCCTGAATCGTGTTCAGCGGTACTCCAAACGGATCGCAATATCTCACGTGCGGGTCGTTCGTGCCCGCCGGGCTGTACTTTGCCAGGGGCTTGTTTCGACTCGTCAGTTGTTGCCCCAAGGGCGTTAGCGAAGGCTTCTCTGCTGGTTCCCCTTTTGGAACCGCTGACCCAGATCCGGGTCCAGCCCAGGTCCCGGTCAGATCGCGCTTCGGGGCCGGCCCCCCGTCCCCAACCGCTCTGTCGGTTGGATAAAACTTCCACGGAGAACGCGTCTCCTTCCCTTGATTAGCTTGAGGCGGACCCGCTTGGGCCGTAGCGAGCGAACCAAAAACCAGCATTGCCGCCAGGCTTGCGATGGCGCCTGCGAAGGGATTTCGCATTTCCATGCCTTTCGTTAAGACAACGCATCAGGCTGAAAAGGTTCACTCCGGGGTAAGCTTACGCCCACCAACTCAGCAGGGCAATCACTAAGTGCTCTAGTTCGGAATTACGGTGACGTATTTGGAAGGGCGTCAGGCCGCGGAAGCTAGTCGCTTGTTTTCGATCTTCGCCAAGAGAGTTTTCAGGTCTTTGCGAGTGAAGGTCCACTGGAA
>JBARRP010000116.1:0-28141 GCA_049644285.1 Candidatus Acidiferrales bacterium
AGTGCGGTGGCCCTTGGTAGAAAGGCAGGCTATGCGGATGAAATCGAGCAGTCCAGCCATGCATTGGGCGTCCGGACCACTCTGCGGATTACTCAAAGTGACTCATTTTGCGACGGAAAGTAGCTAGTCCGACAATGGGCACGGTCCGCGCAGGCGGTGCCCTTAGGGCTGTGTTTGTACGAAGCCGCATCTACTCGGAGTGCCAGTTCCTGTTGAGGGCTGAAAGCTGACGGCTCAACGCTCAATGCGGAAGACCAAAGCTGTCGGTTGATTGCTGGCTTTGCTACACTCTTGCGCCGATGTGCGATTATCACGACACAACAATTCGTGTGCGCTACGCTGAAACCGACCAGATGGGCGTGGTTTACTACGGCAATTTCTTCACCTGGTTTGAAGTCGGCCGCGTGGAGCTGTGCCGGCAGCTGGGCTTCGCGTACAAACAAATGGAAATCGAAGACGATAGGTACCTCGTGGTCGCCGAAGCTTCCTGCCGGTACAAAAAGCGCGTGTTCGACGATCTGCTTCGCATTCGCACGCGGGTGGCTGAAGCGCATCGCCGTACAATTCGGTTTAGCTACGAAATCGTCAAAGAGGCGACCGGCGAGTTGACCGCCACCGGCGAGACGCTACATGTCATCTGCGATCGCCAGGGGCACCCAAAGTCGCTACCCGAAAAATACCGGAAGTATTTTTTCGCCGCAACAGACACCGCCTCATCGCATGCGGCTGGGGGCGGCTCTACTCCCTGAGGAGACCATCCATGAACACACCTGCTCCCGCCAAACTGGACAAATTCCGCGAGCAGCTACGCCAGGAATGGACGGACGAGAAAACGGTCGCCGCCTGGCGAAAATGGCACGCGCAGATCGCCGACTTTTCACGCGGCGCGACGCACACCATCCTCGAAGCCGCGCAGCTCGGGCCCGGGATGCGCGTCCTCGATCTGGCAAGCGGTGTGGGCGATCCAGCCCTCTCGATTACAGAAGCTGTCGGCCCGTCAGGGCATGTGACCGCGACCGATCTGGGGCCCGGGATGATCGGGCTGGCCGAGGAGCTGGCGCGCTCGAAGGGCCTCAAGAACATCGAATTTCGAGTGGCGAATGCGGAGTCGCTTCCCTTCCCGGATGAGTCGTTCGACCGTGTCACCTGCCGCTTCGGCGTCATGTTTTTCCCGGATCAGGTTAAAGCGTTGAGGGAGTGTCGTCGCGTTCTGAAGGCCGACGGACGCGTCGCCTTCGTTGCCTGGGGAAAGAGAGACCAGCCGTTCTTCCATACGACCGCCGGCATCCTGCTGAAGTACACTCAGGTTCCGCCGCCCGACCCCGACGCGCCTCACCCGTTCATGTTTGGTGAAAGCGGACGGCTCCGCCGGACGCTCAAGGCCAGCGGCTTCAGCGACGCGCGAGAGGAGGTCCGCACCATACCCGGCCGCTGGCGCGGCTCGCTCGAACAATACTGGCAGCAGTTCAGCGAAGTCGCCTCGCCGTTTCGCCCGCTGTTTGCAAGCCTTGAGCCGGATGCGCGCGCGAAAGTGGAAGCGGAGATTCTCGCGGCGCTGCGACAGTTCTGGGATGGACAATCCTTAACCTTGCCGCTCGAAATCGTCATCGGGACGGGAACGCGGGGATGAGCCGGATTGAGATTGACGGCGAGCACTTGACCCTCGAGGAGATTTACAGCGTTGTTTTCGCCGGCGAGGAAGTGGAGCTTACATCCACGGCGCGCGAGCGGATGAACACCTCGCGAACGACCGTCGAACGACTGATCGCTTCGGATGCTCCCGTTTACGGCGTCAATACCGGCTTTGGGAAAATGGCGACCGTCCGGATTTCGCGCGAGCAGATCGGGCAACTTCAAGTGAACCTGGTGCGCAGCCACGCCTGCGGTCTCGGTGCGCCTCTCAGCGAGCCCGAAACGCGCGCGATGCTCGTGCTACGAGCCAACGCGATCGCCAAAGGATTCTCGGGCGTGCGCCCGGTCGTGGCGGAAACACTTTGCGAGATGCTGAATCGCGGCGTCCACCCGGTGGTTCCATCGCAGGGCTCGGTGGGCGCGTCGGGGGACCTCGCGCCGCTCGCGCATCTCGCACAGGTCGCGACCGGCGAGGGAGAAGCAATCTATAAGGGCAAAAGAATGCCAGGCAGCGAAGCAATGAAATCGGCTGGGATCGCTCCGCTGCGCCTCGAGGCGAAAGAAGGCCTTGCGCTGCTCAACGGCACCCAGGGAATGCTGGCCCTTCTGGCGCTAGCCTCGCGGGCGGCGGAAATCCTGGTCGATAGCGCCGACGTGGCCGCTGCTCTTTCGCTCGATGCCCTGCGCGGATCTCCAAGCGCTTTTGACGAGCGCATCGCGCGCATCCGGCCTCACCCGGGTCATGAGGCAACCGCGCGGAACGTGCTGCGGCTCAATCGCGGCAGCCAAATCCGCGAATCCCACCGATCGGCCGAAAAGGATCCGCGCGTCCAGGATCCCTATAGCCTGCGTTGCACGCCTCAAGTGCACGGCGCGGTCCGCGATACGCTCACGCAAATCCGCGTGACACTCTCATTCGAGCTCAACAGCGCCACGGATAATCCGCTTGTGTTCGCCGATTCCGGCGAGGTGATCAGCGGCGGGAATTTTCATGGCCAACCGCTGGCGATGGCGGCCGATCAAATGGCGGTCGCCCTCGCCACGCTCGCGGGCATCTCCGAGCGGCGCATCGACCAAATGACGAGCCCATTGACGAGCCAGTTGCCGGCATTTCTAGTGCGCGAGGCGGGAGTGAACTCGGGCTTTATGATCCTGCAGGTCGCTGCAGCCGCCCTTGTAAGCGAATCAAAAGCGCTGGCAACGCCTCATTCCGTGGATTCGATTCCGACGTCCGCAAATCAGGAAGACTATGTCTCGATGGGAATGAGCGCAGCGCGGCGGCTTGCCCCGATGCTCGAAAACGCGCGCAATGTTGTGGCCATCGAGCTTCTCGCGGCCTGCCAGGGAATCGATCTTCTCGCTCCTCTGCACACGGGCAGCAAAGCTCAGAAAGCCTATGATCTTGTCCGCTCCGTCTCCAAAATGGTCGAGACCGATCGTCCCCTGGCCCGTGACATTGCCGATGTGTCCTGGCTTATCTCCGAAGGCAAGTTTTCAGCTGTCCTCCGCTAACGACGACGAGGGGCCGGGCCATTCACCCTTCGGCTTCGCTTAGGGCAGGCGAACAACCCGTACAGGCGCAATCAGCACGGACCGAGGACCCTCCAAAACCGCGATCAGGCGAGATTCTGAAAGAGGAACGTCCCGAAGCGGAGCCCGGCGGCGTACTTGAATGGGGCTTCGCCCATTGAATAGTGACCGCAGGGCAGCGAAAGCGTCTCGAGTTCAATGCCGTCACGGCGGACCGCGGCAAGGAACTTCGAAGTGAATTCAGGCCAGAACGTCGGATCGTAGCCACCGGTGATCGTCAGAATCTTTTTCCCGCTGCCGTACAAACGCGGAATATACGGATATGGACTGATCGGCGCCCAGAAACGGCGAATTTCGTCGTGGGTCACTTGCGTGCGCAGCGATTCCCATACGTTCGTCGTCGTCAAGCCGTTCGCGACCACATCCCCGAAGTACGTCGAGACGTGGAGAAACGCTCCCGCGCGGACGTCCGGCTCGTGGGCCATTGTCACGAACGCGATGGATGAACCGACGCTGGTGCCGAGAAGGCCCAACCGGTCATAGCCCTGCTGCTCGAGCCAGCGGAAACACCGCCTGACGTCGCAAACCGCCTGGCGATTCGCCTGCATCGTAAGTCCGATATTCGGACCTACCAGATGATCGGCGCGAGGGTGGCCCGGAATTGCCCGGCGGTCGTGATACGGCAAGCTCAATCTCAGAGCCGAAATGCCCAGCCGGTTCAGCCAGCGGCACACGTCCACCTGCTCGTGCCACTTGGCATTCCACTGGGCGAGAACCACCACCGCGGGGCCAGTGTGTTTCGCCGGGAAGAAACGGGCGTGCACCAGATTGTTTTCGGGCCACGGCGACTGAATCGAACTCGTGAAGGTAAGGACACCCGCTTCTCCTGGCACCTCTCCCGGCCCCTCGAGGCGGTAATCATTCGCCGGCGTCACCGCGAACCACCCGTCACTTCGCGCGACAGCCTCTTCCGCGAACCAATCGAGAGAGCCGCGTGGGTCCGGCTCGTCGCGCCGGCCTCCGATGTGTTCCAATCCCCAAGCGAACGGGAGCGCGCTCCGGTGTGGTTCCGCAGCCCAGCGGCTGTGTTCGTAGCGCCGGATTCTTTGTTCGAGCCAAGTCATCGCAGGGAAACCACTCAATATAGCCCAGCCGCATTGACCAATCAAAGGCCATGAAAACCACGTAGTCGGTCCAGTTTCAAAACTAACGGACAACTCCCCTGTTTTTTCGGAGAAACGGCAAGGAGGTTTTCATTTGTTCGACTTAGGGGGCCAAAAGCTGAAACTTCCGGGATCGTCGTCTAACTCGCTCGACGCGAGGAGACAAACAATGATGACCGTGATGGAACCGAAAAAAATGAGGACCTGGTCAAATGTACCTAGCGGCACAAACAAGGCCACCACAGCCGCAATGGCCGCCCCGACTTTTAACACGTTCAGAATTGCCCGCTTTAGCACATTCAAACTGTACCATCACCCAAGAAACTGAGTACAGGTTCTTCCGAGAGCATCGGTGTTCCCACTCTCGCCATAAGGATGCCCCAAAATTCAAACTGACCCACTACCAAAAACCAAAGGCTACATCAACAGCAAAACATTACGCAGAGGACGCAAAGAAACGCAGAGATCACAGAGAAATCGAGCGGACGACTGAGAGCTTCTTCCCTCCCTTCCCGCTTGCCTCTCCGCATCCGTATCGTTAGCCATGCGTCACGCTGCCAGGGGCCGTCCTTGAGCGCCCGGCAACGTTGTGGCACAGTCGAATTATGCTTCCGGGGGTCTTCATCGCTGGCGTTGTCTTCGTGTTTGGGCTGGTACTCGGCAGCTTCTTGAATGTATGCATCGTCCGGCTTCCCGCCGGGAAGTCAGTCGTGATGCCGGCTTCTGCCTGCCCCGATTGCGGCACACCGATCAAGCCCTACGACAACATTCCGGTCCTCAGCTACATCTTCCTGCGCGGAAAGTGCCGCGCGTGCGGAGCGCGCATTTCGCCGCTATATCCGGCCGTCGAAATGCTAGCCGGCCTGCTCTTCCTGGCGTGCTACTCCGCTTTCGGTCTGACGGTCGAGGCGTTGAAGTGGGCCTTCTTTTGCGCGCTGATGATCGTCCTCCTTTTCACCGATTTGCGCGAGCGGCTCCTTCCCGACGCGGTGAATTTCACGGGCCTCGCCATTGGCCTTGGGCTCAGTTTCCTCGCCAAACCTGAGGATGGCACGGCGTACTGGCTTGCGAATCGCTGGTTCGATTACCCTCCGCCCGCGCCGGTGCTTTCCTTCGCGGACGCTCTCTTCGGCGCGGCGGTTGGCGGCGGTGTGCTGTGGCTCATCTCCGAGGGCTATTTTCGGCTGCGCGGGCGCGAAGGGATGGGGCTCGGGGACGTGAAAATGATGACCATGGCCGGCTCTTTCCTCGGGCTGAAAAGAACGGTCCTGACGCTTCTAGTTGGGTCGCTGCTTGGCAGCATTCTCGGTTTGGCCTTCATTCTGGCGCGCAGGAAAGGCGCTGAATACGAGCTCCCATTCGGGACGTTTCTGGGAATGGCGGCGCTGCTCGTGGTGTTTTTCGGCACGCCGGTGGTCAAGTGGTATCAATCATTGTTCGCATTTCGATGAAACAGGGAAACGAATTCGGATGATTGCCCTCGTCAACGCATCTCCTATTTCGCCGCTGGGTTTTCAAGCCTCTCTAATTGTCTTTGGGATCGTACTTGTCGGTATTCTGCTCATAACCGTGGCGCTGCGGAAGTTTTTCAACAGGCGTCCCCACGTGCCCGCCGAAGGCTGGACCACCGGGAGTCCGGGCACTGAGAATCCGTCGGCGTTCATGGCCGCCTCGATGCAGGGCGTCATCGAGAAGCTACGGAACCAGGAAAAAGAGCTGGAACGGCTCCATCGCCTGGAAAAGGAAAGAGCCCAAGAATCGGAGCGCCTCACGGAAGAAGTGACCCGCAACATGCCGACTGGCCTCCTGCTGGTGAGCGCCACCGGAGCCATCAGCCTAGCGAATCCGGCGGCGGAGACGGCCCTGGGATTTCGCGGACTTCACTACCGCTCGTATCGCGAAGTGCTGGGAAAGGATTCCGACCTGATGACCATGCTCAGTTCCTGTCTGCGGGAAGGCCAGACGTATCAGCGAGGCGAGGTGCAGCACACGACTCCAGCGGGCGAGGTGCGCCAGCTCGGCGTCACTATTTCACCGATCTTGCGCACCGTCCGCAATTACAATGTCGCCTCGAGCTCCGATCCCTTCTCCGGGCATGAGCTGAAAGTTACCGGCGCGCTCTGCTTGATGAGTGATCTCACCGAGCTCACCGCCCTGCAGAAGCAGATTCGCTGGAAAGAAAACCTGGCAGCGCTCGGAGAGATGTCCGCCGGAATCGCTCACGAATTCAAGAATGCGCTGGCCACAATTTCCGGATACGCGCAAATGCTTCGCAGCGAGGCCCCGCCGGGCGAAATGGCCGATTGCGCGGAAAAGATTCTTGAACAGACGCGTGCGCTGACCCACGTGGTCACCGAATTCCTGCGATTTGCCCGGCCGCTGGAGATCTCCTACGAAACCGTGGATGTGCAGTCGCTTGTCGAGCGAGTGGTCGAAGAGCTCCGCGATTCACTTCCCGGCTGCGCGATTGAATTCCACGGCAACTTCGCGGAAATCCCGGGAGATGAGGCTCTCCTCCGCCAGGCGTTGTTGAACCTGGTGCGGAACGCCGGAGACGCTGTGAAACAATCCGCGTCGCCGGGAGAGATCACCATTTCAGCCACGATTGAGGACCTGGGTGGCCGGAAATGGCAGCGCATAGCCATTGCTGATAATGGGCCGGGCATTCCCGCCAACGACTTGCCAAAAATCTTTCTTCCGTTCTACACCACGAAGGCGGACGGAACTGGCCTGGGGCTTGCGGTGGTGCAAAAAGTGGCGCTGCAGCACGGCGGAAGCGTCGAGGCGCGCAACCAGCCGGAGGGCGGGGCCGAGTTCCTGCTGTGGTTACCTTTGCGGCAGGAGCCTTCCCCTGTGCCCATTGCCTCCGCCAGCCGCGGCATCTAAGCTGTGAAGAGGGCTTGACCGTTGAGGCTCTCGAAAGGCGGTGGATATGCGTAAGATCGTCTGGCTATCCGCGACGCTGTTTTTCCTGGCGTCCGTGGCGGTGGAAGCGCAACAACAGGATCAGTCTTCCGCTCCGCCGGCCCCGCAGGCTCAAGCTGAAAAGCCCGAGTCCCAACAGCCGAAAGATGCGCTCGCTGAGGCGGCGCGCAAGGCGCGCGAGCAGAAGAAAAGTGAATCCAAGGCTCCCAAGGTCTGGGACAACGACAACATTCCGGCAACTCCCGGCGCCGTTTCCGTGGCCGGCGGAACCAGCGCCAGCTCGGGCACCGCAACGGTCTCGACGAGCCCGTCGAGCACCGCTGCGATGAATGATCAAGAGAAGCTATGGCGGCAGCGTTTCGCCCAAGCGCGCGCCAAACTGCAAAGTGATCAGGCTAAGCTGGATCTGCTAAACCGCGAGTACGGACAGCTCAGCACCCAGTTCTACACCGACCCTGTGAAGGGCATGCAGCAGGGCTTTACGCAGGGCGACCTCACCAAGAAGCGCGCGGCGATTGACGCCATGCAGAAACAGGTGCAGGCCGACCAGCAAGCCATCTCCGACCTCGAAGACGAACTCCGGAAAGCGGGCGGGGATCCGGGTTGGGCGCGCGAATAGCCAAGCCCGATGGAACCTATCCTCCTTGTCGAAGACAAAGCCGAGCTCCGGGCGATGCTTCGTAAGGCGCTCGAGCGCGCCGGCTACACCGTTGATGACGCCCCCGATGGAAACGCGGCGATTGAGAAGGTCCGCGCGCGCCGCTACCTCCTCGTTCTTACCGACCTGAAACTTCCCGGTTGCTCGGGACTCGATGTTCTTCGCGAAGCCCGGAAAGTGGAATCAACTCTTCCCGTCATTCTCATCACTGCTTATGGATCCGTCGAAGAGGCGGTGACCGCGATGAAAGAGGGCGCCTTCGATTTCATCCAGAAGCCAGTCGACCTCGAGCACCTGAGGCTGCTGCTCGAGCGCGCCGCCCGCCAGCAGGAGCTCCTCCGTGAAAATTTGCTTCTGCGCGAGGAGTATGCGGCGCGATATGGATTCCCTCGCATCGTCGGCGAGCACGCGACGATGAAGGAATCGAGTCAAATGGTCCAGCGCGTCGCCGCCACCGATTCCACCGCGCTGCTCCTCGGAGAGAGCGGGACCGGAAAGGAGCTGTTCGCCCGCGCCATCCATCATCTGAGCCCGCGGCGCGATCAGCCATTCGTCGCTTTGAACTGCGCTGCGATCCCCGAAGGACTTGTCGAAAACGAGCTGTTCGGGCACGAGCGCGGCGCTTACACCGGCGCCGGCGCGCGCAAGATCGGCAAGCTCGAACTCGCCAATCGCGGCACGCTCTTCCTTGACGAAATCGGCGAGCTGCCGCTCGCTATCCAGGGAAAGTTGCTGCGCGTGCTGGAAGAGCGGCGGTTCGAGCGCGTGGGAGGGACGCTTTCCATCGAAGTCAACGTGCGGATCATCGTCGCCACGAATCGCGATTTGCTGGCCGCCGTGGCCGATAAGGCTTTCCGCGAGGATCTCTATTTCCGCATTTCGGCCGTGCCCATCACGATCCCACCGCTGCGCGACCGCGGCGACGATGTGCTGCTGCTCGCCGACCATTTCCTCGAGGGCTTCCGCCGCGAATTCCGCAAACCCACGCTGGCGCTAACCGAGGAATCAAAGACCCTGCTACAAATGTATTCCTGGCCCGGAAACGTCCGCGAATTGCAGAACGCGATCGAGCGCGCTGCGATTCTCTCGAATGGCTCCGAAATCGATTCTTCCGCGCTGCAATTGCCCAAAGCGAAGCCCGCTCCCGATCAGGTCCCCGCGGGGATGCTTCGCGAAGAATTTCTTTGGGAAGGGCCGCTCGAGGAAGTTTCGCAACGCGCGGTCGCGCACGTCGAGCGGTTGAAGATTCAAAATGCCCTGCACGAATCCAAGTGGAATAAGACCCGCGCCGCCGAAAAGCTCGGCGTTTCCTACAAAACCCTTCTGCACAAAATCCGCATCCTCGGCCTCCAAAACTGATTGCCGGGGACAGCCTCCAACTGCGTCGCTTTTACGCCCGCCTTCCGGAATGCAGCGCAACGATCCCGCCTGTCCACAACTCGTATCGAACAGCCGCAAAGCCCGCGTCGTCCATCAATGCGGCGAGTTCGTCGGGTGAGGGGAACTTCCCGACCGAGGCAGGCAAATAGGAATATGCATCGGGGCTCCCGGAAATTGCTCCGCCGACGCTCGGAAGAATCGTTCGAAAATAGAAACGATAGAGCGGCGCCAATGGCCATCGGCGGGGCTCAGAGAATTCGAGGATGCCGATTTCGCCGCCGGGACGCAGAACTCTCGAGATTTCACGCAGGCCCTGTTTGTAGTTCGCGAGGTTGCGAAAGCCAAACGCAGCGGTGACCAAGTCGAAGCTCGCGTCCGCAAACGGCAGAGCGAGGGCATCCGCCGCCAAGAATTTGGTGTGACTCCGCTCGGACGCAGCTTTCCCGGCAGCCCGTTCGAGCATCGGCCGCGCGAAATCGCTACCCAGCACCGATTCTGCTGAAGCCGGGGGGGCGCGCAGCGAGCGCCGCCGTGCCCGTTCGAGCGCCAGCGTCAGGTCACCAGTCCCGCAGCAGAGATCGAGGATGCATGCCCCGGGACGGCGAAGAATGTGAAGAAAACGCTGAGCTGTGCGACGGCGCCACAAGCGATCCAACGAGAAGGAAAGAAGATGATTCAGGAAGTCATAGCGGGGGGCGATCCGGCCGAACATCTCCCGCACACGCTGGGATGCTTCCTTCTCGTCCCGCACGCCTTTGGGATGCGTCCCCGGTAATGGCGGGCGTTGAGCGGCGTCCTTGTCCGTCCTGCTCACCGCTCGAT
Source organism: Candidatus Acidiferrales bacterium (assembly GCA_049644285.1). Taxonomy (GTDB): domain Bacteria; phylum Acidobacteriota; class Terriglobia; order Acidiferrales; family UBA7541; genus CAVRXT01. The sequence goes on from JBARRP010000116.1 coordinate 10,111, forward strand.
CTTTTGCGATCAGGTCGCTCATGCCTTCGCTCGAGCATCAGCCCAGATTCGCGGCAATTCGTCGAACGATTGCCGGATAAGTTTTTCGGGCACTTCCCTGCCCCATTCCACGCGCCCGATTTTCCGAGCCAGCACCCAGAGGACTCGGCCGGCACGCGATTTCTTATCGACTCTCATGATTTCCTTGAGACGCACAAAGTGCGTGCCGCTCAATCCCGGGAGCGGACCTACTCGCGCGATCAGGCGCACCATTCGGCTCGCTTGGCTTGGAGCGATGCGATCGGTCGCAACGCTGAGCAGCGTCGCGAAGATGAGGCCCCATCCAACTGCCTCGCCATGAAGAAAGCGTCGATATCCGGTTACTGCTTCGAGGGCGTGACCAAACGTGTGGCCGAGGTTCAGCACTTGCCGCAGGCCCGATTCTCGCTCGTCGCGGCGCGCGACTTCTGCCTTCGCGCGAATGCAGCGCGGCACGATCCACTCGAGCGCCGACATGTCGCGGTTGAGCACTCGTTCCATGCGGCGCTCCAGAAATTCAAACAGTTCCAGGTCCCCGATGATTCCGTATTTGATGACTTCGTAGATTCCCGAACGATACTGCCGATCCGGCAACGTGCGCAGCAATTCGGGATCGACAACCACAAGATTCGGCTGGTAGAAGGCGCCCACGAGATTCTTCCCCTCAGGAAGATCGACCCCAGTCTTCCCGCCGATCGAGCTATCTACCTGAGCGACCAGAGTGGTTGGCACATGCACCAGCCGGACACCTCGCAGATAAGTGGCCGCGGCGAAGCCCGCGACATCGCCCACGACCCCTCCGCCGATCGCTACCAGCACGGATTGCCTGTCAGCGCCCGCCCTCACGAGCGCGCGGCAGATCTTCTCGACCGTCCCCAGCCGCTTCGAGGACTCCCGGTCATCGAAGCGGACCTCTTCTTGAACGAGTCCTCGGCGCAGACCAGGAGCGAGCGCGTGTTCACATGCCTTCCAGACGCGAGGGGAGGACAAAATGAATGCTTCCGCGGAACCGTCCATTTCTGAGACAAGAGAGCCCAGCCGACGAGCGGCGCCGCGGCCGCAGTGAACAACGTAGCGTCGCGAAGGCGAGCGAACCGTTATCTTCACCATTGGCGCGGGGAAAATGTAACACAGTTCGCCGCCGCCCTTCGCGGCTCGGCCAGCGTTCAGCGGAATTTCTTCTGAAGCTCGGAGACAGTTTGGAGAATCACGTGGCCCACGATCGCCAGGCTCTGCGGACTGACCTTATCGAGGGTGTCCGCAGGCGTGTGCCAGTACGGTTGGAAACCAGCATAGTCAATGAGATCCACGGAAGCAACGCCACGTTGGAGAAACGGCAAGTGGTCGTCTGCGATCGCTGCCTCGCCCGAAACGAAAACAGACCTGTAACCGAGGCGCGCCGCCGTTGACCACACAAGGTCCGTCAGCCAGCGAGTCGAGTTAGACTCGCGGGGAATCTCCAAGCCATTCTGCCCGATCATGTCCCCCAAGATGACAGCCTTAACGCGCTTGAGGTCGCCGGAGACCGCCATCTTCGCGGCCAATTCCCGGCTGCCGTACACGCTGTCCGTGTCACTCCACTGGACCTGCGCCTCTTCCCCATCGAGAAACGCGATCCAAACCGCGTTTGCTTGCTTCCGCCCGCACAGCAGCCGAGCCATCTCGAGCATCAGCCCTGTGGAAGATCCTCCGTCCTCAGCGCCGACGAAATTTTCCACCCGCACAGTATCGTAGTGCGTGAGCAGCAGAATGATTCCCGAGCCGCCTCCCGAAGCCTTGCCAATGATGTTCTTCATCGCCAAGCTTCCGATGGGCGTCGAGGCGTGAAAATCATCCTCCTCAACCGTGCAGCCACAGCTCTTCAACTGCGTCTTGATATATTCCTGCGCGCGATGGATTCCACCGGAATCCGGCGGCCGCGGGCCAAAACTTACGAGCTGCGCAACATGCGCATAGGCTTTGGCGCCGTCGAACCCGCCTGATTTCTCAGGGGATGGAGCAGGTGGCGAAGCGGGAACGGCAGCTTGTGCCCCCGGTGAGGCTGCCGACCCCGCGGTGTCTTGCGCCACAGCGTTCTTAGCGGCATTCCCGCCGCACGCCGCGATCTGCAACGCCGCCAACAATGCCAGTATGAAGCGGGCCAAAACTCGCGTTGGCATCAGGACGTCGCGCCTTGGCCGGCCATTGCCCGGCTCTTCTTCCGCCGCACCACAAAGTACGAGACCGCGATGCCCACAAAATAGAGCAACACCATCGGCGCCATAAAAACCAGCATTGTCGTTGCGTCCGGGGTGGGCGTGACGACCGCGGCAACCACGGTGATGATCAGCATCGCGTAGCGGAAATTCTTCAGGAGAAATTTCGGCGTCACAATGCCAAACAAGGCCAGAAAGAAAATCAGAATCGGCAGCTCGAAGATCACGCCCAAGCCGAGCAGCACCATCAGAATCAGATCCCAGTATTCATTGATGCTGATCAGCGGCTTGAACGGGCCCTGGAAGCTGATCAGGAATTTGAGGATGTAGGGCAACATCACGAAGTAGCCGAACGCGATGCCGCACAGAAAAAGAAACACGGACGAGAATACGAAGGAAGAGACCCCACGACGCTCGTGACGATAGAGTCCCGGCGCGATAAACAACCAGACTTGGTAGAGCACCACCGGCGAAGCGATCACGATACCGAGGTAGATTCCCAGCGTGATCAGAAGATTGATGGGGCCGGTCGGGCTCGTATAGATCAGCTTGTCTTCGAGGTGCGCATCGCGCAGCGCAGCTTGCATCGGCCGCGCGATGAAGCCGAAGAATTTCTCAGAGACCAGCAGACCGATCACCGCCCCGATGCCGATTGCAATCAATGAATTGATGATGCGTTTGCGGAGATCGACCAGGTGCTCGAAGAACGACATCCTGGCGCCGCCCTCTTCCTCGTCGGCGGTAGCGAGAGCGGAACGTTCAGGTTGTTCCGGCATTGTCTTCCGCAGGTTTTGGGGAAGCTTCGGGGGAATTCTGTTCGCCGGCTTCCAGCGATTGAACTGCCTCAGAAAGCCCGGCGGCGCGCTCGCCGAGAGTCTCCAAAGACTGGCCCACGCCTTCGCTAGATGCCAGCGGGTTGCTCTCAACCTCCGAGCTGGAGGGACTTGAGGTTGGCACCGTGTCCTCGGTCGGGGCGGCTGCTTTGGCTGCTTCGAGCGCTCTCTGCGCGTCGAGTTTCTTCTGCTCGAGCGCCTGCGACTCGCGCTCGAGCTCGCGCAGGTGATCCTCGAAGGTCCCGCGTAGATCGGCAGTGGCGCGCTTAAATTCCGCCATGATCTTGCCGAAGTTGCGCGCCAGTTCGGGCAGTTTCTGCGGCCCGAAAACCACGAGGGCAACGACAAAAATAATGATGAGATGCGGAATACTCAGCATTTCGGCTCGGCCGATCCTCCTTCGAATGATAGAAGACGGTCGGAGGCGTGTCAAACCGGCCTCGAAGTCGGGCAAGAGGCCCTGTGTTATACTTTTGATGCTTCAGCCGGAAGCGTGAGGTGTCGATGGAATCGTCCAAACGCGGAATCGTTCTTTTGGTTTTCGTTTTGGCCATTTCCGCCATTCTCGGAGGCCTCTATGGGCCTTCCGTGAAGGCCAAGGGAACCGGGGTCACCGACGTCCAGGAGTCGGTGAAGGATTTCACGAGAGTCCTCGCCATCGTGCAGCACAATTACGCGGAGCCGGTCGACAGCGAGCACGTAATTTACGACGGCGCGATTCCCGGTATGCTGCGCGTTCTTGATCCACACTCGAATTTCTTCGACCCGCGCCAATATGCGCTCTTCCGCGAAGAACAGCAGGGGAAATACTACGGCGTCGGGATGCAGGTTGCGCCTCGAGAGAATCACACCGTTGTGGTGGCGCCCTTCGTGGGCTCACCGGCCTATAAAGCGGGAATCCGGCCCGGCGACATCATCCTGAAAGTCGACGGCAAAATTTGCGATGGCCTGACGACTAACGAAGTCGCCGATATGCTGAAGGGTCCTAAAGGCACCGTGGTACACATCACACTGGGCCGTGAAGGATGGGACCAGCCCATCGACGTCACCGTCACGCGCGATGAAATTCCCCGGCCAGGCGTCGAATATTTCACCCTGCTGCGTCCGGGCATCGGCTACGTCCGGGTTTCTTCCTTCAACGAAACTACCGACAGCGATCTGCAGGATGCTTTGAAGCAATTGAACTATTCCCACCTCGACGGTCTGATCCTCGATCTACGCGGCAATCCTGGGGGTCTGCTGAACGAAGCCGTGGGCATGGCGGACGTCTTCCTCGCTAAGAACCAGCTCGTGGTCTCGCATCACGGCCGGTCTTCGCCGGAACGCCCCTATGTGGCCCTCCGGGGCAATCAGGGCGTTGATGTGTCTCTGGTTGTGCTCATCAATGGGCAGAGCGCATCAGCGTCGGAAATTGTCGCGGGCGCCATTCAGGATCACGACCGCGGGCTGATTGTCGGAGAAACGAGCTTCGGCAAGGGACTCGTGCAGACGCAGTTCCCTCTCAGCGAAGAAACGGCATTGCTGCTCACCACCGCTCGCTACTACACTCCCAGCGGCAGGCTGATCCAGCGGGCGTACAAGGACATCTCTCTCTACGATTATCACTACAACCCCAAGCCGCCAAAGCAGCCGGAAGTGAAATTGACCGACAGTGGCCGTCAAGTGTTCGGAGGTGGCGGCATCACTCCCGATGTCCCGATTCCGGCGCCCAAGCTCGATTCCTTCCAGGAAACGCTGCTGCGCCGCGGGGTTTTCTTTCCCTTCCAGCAGGGCGTGGGAGATTTCACGCGCTATCTCCTCGGCGAGAAGCCGGAGATCACGAAGGATTGGGTGGTTGATGACGGCGTAATAAACGAATTCCGGCGCTACCTCGACAAGCAGCACATTCGCTTCGCCGAACCCGATATTCAAGATAACCTTGCCTGGCTGAAGTTGCACATCAAGCGCGAGGTCTTCACCTCCGTCTTTGGCTTGAACGAGGGCTATAGAGTCGAGCTTCAGGACGACCCGCAGGTGCAGAAGGGAATCGAAGAAATTCCACAGGCCAAGGCGCTCTACGACAATGCGCGGAAGATTCTCGCCCAGCGCCAATCCAACGAATCAGTTCCGCACTGATCTCCTGAGCGGAGCCGAAGGGCTCCGACAGCAGAAAAGTTACCCACCTGCGACACACCGGCACCACTGCAAGCGATGATCGTCCGGTTCCGGCGCTGCTCAAGCCTCGACGATTTGATTACGCAAGGCGTAGCGCACGAGCTCGCCCACGGAGTGGAGCTCGAGCTTGCGCATGATGTTCGCGCGGTGAGTTTCCGCCGTCTTGGTGCTGATCCCCAGAATTGCGCCTATCTCCCTGCTGCTTTTGCCTTCCGCGATCAACTGGACCACGTCCCGCTCGCGAGAGGTGACGCGTTCCCGCAGGCCTTCCGAAGCCTCCTTACCGGAGCCGCCCCGCATCTCGAAATTCTGCAAGAATAATCTTGTCGCGTAGGATGTAAGAAACGGCTTATGACTGGCAAGTGTTTCGACAGCAGTGACCAGATCGCGGTCCGAGTCGGATTTGAGGACATAGCCTCGAACTCCGGCATCAACGGCCTCGAGAATGAAGGGGTCGGAACAATGAACCGATAACATCAGGATTTCGGTCTTCGGTGATGCTTCTCGGATTCTTTTTGCCGCATTCAGCCCGTCCATCTCAGGCATTGAAATGTCGAGAATTGCGATATCCGGTTTTAGCTCTTGACTCTTCGCGATAGCCTCGCGGCCCGTGCACGCCTCTCCGCAAATTTCCCAATCCTTGTGATCCTCGAGAAGCATCCTGATGCCTCGGCGCATGAGATCGTGGTCGTCAGCTACTAAGATTCGAAGTGGGCTCATTTTTGATCCTCCTTTGGATCAACTCCGTCGACGCGTAAGAAAATGAATTTTCGTACGCGTAGTCCACGCGACGCACTCCGCGCTCCAGAATCTGAATTCTGAGACTTCCCCTCGACATTCATGGTCAAAGTTTGCAACATCTTTGCCAGATTCCAACAATCCGAGAAGTTCCGCTCCGCCCTAGACTTGCGCACTAGTTTTTTCGGGGGAACATAGTACTAGCCCTTGTAATTTCGCCGCACTGTTGGCGCTTTCTTCTCGAAAATGGGCTTCCGCGACTGAAGGATGCTCGAACAGAAACGCATTTGCGGTATTGAAGTACCCTAAACTCCCGGTGGATGGGGGCGACGTGTCACCGTTCGGAGACGATACCTACGAGAGATCCGAGCCTTACTGCTGCACCCAGAGGTTTTAATGGCAGCCGCAATTTGGAAGCTAGGTTGCTTCTGCTGCACCCCAGCCATTCGTTTCTTCGGGAGGGAGCCATCTGCTGATGTCACGAACTCTGGGACTAACGTTGATGTTTGTGCTGCTCGCACCGGTCGCCTGGGCGCAGGAAACACCTCGCGTCGAAGTCTTCGCCGGTGGGTCGTACGCTCATGAAGCCATCAGCGACATTAAGTTTGTAAACGGTCTGGGCTGGCACGCTTCATTTTTCGAGAATGTGAACGGCTGGTTCGGCGCTGGAATCGATGTTTCGGGACACTTCAGCTCGCCGAAAGTTAACCTCGGTATGTTCCGGCCCACTCCGATCGATTCGCGCGCTTTTACCTATCTGTTCGGTCCGCGATTTTCCTACCGGGGATGGACCCATCTCAGGCCTTACGCCGAAGCACTCGTGGGCGTCGACACCTTGAGGGTGATCCCCAAAGCGAGCGCGTTGAAGCCGGTCTCCTTGACGACGTTCGCTGGAGCATTCGGAGGGGGCATCGACGTGGCAATCAACAGCCGCTTCGCCTTACGCCTGATTCAAGCAGACTACGTGCTTACCCGCTTCCGGGAATTTGACTCGACCACCGGCGCCTTCGATGGCCCGCATCGGATGCAGAACAACATTCGCGCTTCGGCAGGAGTTGTTTTCAGGTTTGGGCAGCGTTAGGCAAATTGCGATCGCTTCGGCCGCACCCCAGTTGTTCCCATCGGCCCACCAGCCTTCTCTAAACACTTGGCAAAAGGCAACAGGGCATGGTGTTCGGCCTGGCCGGGGGGATGCCTCGTCGGCGATGTTTTTCCCGGAACGCGTTTGCTTACCAACGCATCAAACCTCAGTCAGAACATTGAGGGCAGGAATAGGCTCTCTATGCTAGAGTTTCAAGAGCCCAGGGAGGGCAACCAGGCCAATGGAATCATCGAGACGCGGGGTTGTTTTGCTGACGGTCGTCGTGGTTATTTCGGCCATTGCGGGAGGTTTGTACGGGCCGCAGCTTAAAGCCACCGCTGCGGAAGCCGACTCGGCGCAGCAATCCGTCCGAGCTTTCACACAGGCGCTATCGATCGTACAGCGAAATTATGCCGAACCCGTCGACACCGAGAAGGTCATTTACGACGGGGCGATTCCCGGAATGTTGCACGTCCTCGATCCGCACTCGAATTTTTTCGATCCGCGGCAGACCGCCAAGCTTCGGGAGGACCAGGAAGGGCGCTATTACGGGGTGGGCATGTCGATCGTACCCCGGAATGGCCACACCTTCGTGCTCGTTCCGTTCGTGGGCTCGCCCGCCGATAAAGCCGGAATCCGCCCTGGTGACGAAGTTGTGAAAGTGGACGGGAAATCCTGCGAAGGCCTGGGGAGCGACGAAGTCGCGAAGATGCTGAAGGGCCCCAAGGGAACGATCGTGAGCATCACGCTGGGCCGGGAAGGTTGGAGCGAGCCGATCGAGGTAACGGTCACGCGCGCGGAAATCCCCCGCCCTGGTGTGGACTACTTCTCGACGGTCAAGGCGGGTGTCGGCTACATTCGCGTTACTTCCTTCCTCGACGAAAATCTCGACCAGGAATTCGCTCATGCCCTGCAGCAGCTCGACCCTGCTCATCTCGACGGCCTGATTGTCGATTTGCGGGGGAACGGCGGCGGGCTATTGAATCAAGCCGTGGGCCTGGCAGACATGTTCCTCGAGAAGCACGAACTGGTGGTGTCTCAGCACGGCCGGAACGCGCCGGAGCAACGCTATTACGCAAAGCAAGGCAATGAAGGATTGCGAGTGCCGCTGGTGGTTCTGATCAACGGCCAGAGCGCCTCTGCTTCGGAAATTGTGGCCGGCGCGATTCAAGATCATGACCGCGGACTGATTGTCGGCGAGAACAGCTTCGGCAAAGGACTGGTGCAGAGCGCGTTCCCCTTGAGCGAGGATACCGCGCTGTGGCTGACCACCGCGAAATATTACACGCCCAGCGGGCGCTTGATTCAGCGGGACTACAAGACGGTTTCACTCTACGACTACATCTATAACCCGAAGCCCGCGAAAAATCCGGAGGTGAAGTTGACGGATAGCGGCCGCGAAGTCCGCGGCGGAAGCGGCATCACTCCCGATGCCGTCTTCGCACCGCCGAAACTCGATACGTTCCAGGAAACCTTGCTGCGCCGCGACGTTTTCTTCCCCTACAGCGACGGCGTCGGTGACTTCACTCGCTTCTATCTGGGGGGTAAGCCGCAGATCAAAAAAGACTTTGTGGCAGATGACGCGGTGATGAACGAATTTCGACGCTACCTCGACAAAGAGCACATTCGCTTCACGGAGCCGGATGTCCAGGCCAACCTCGCGTGGATCCAAGGGAAGATTCAACGCGAGGTTTTCACATCGGTCTTTGGCCAGAACGAAGGAAACCGCATCGAGCTGCGTGAGGATGCTCAGGTGCAAAAGGCGGTCGATCTGATTCCGCAGGCCAAAGCTTTGTACGAAAACGCGCGGAAAACCCTCGCGGAGCGAGAGGCCGGCCAAGCTCATTTCAATCCCTGATGAATCCATATCTAGTGGGTTCGCCGCGCTTCCAAAGCAAAGAGAGTTTCACGTCATTGTTGCGCCGATGGAACTTCCACCCCTTTGTTCAGTGGGCAACACACCCCATCTCGGCTTAATCTAAAATTCAATCAAGGCACCTTCGCCCATGGGGCAGACGACACTCCCGTCCGAATGGCTGCGTCGAACCTCGCGACGCCTCTCCCCCACAAATCGGGTGCTCCTTCTCGTTTGGGTTGGCCTGATGGGAACGTACTCCCTCTTATCATTGTTCCTGCGCCCAGGCCGTTTTCTCACGGCTGCCGGCGATGTGGGTCAATGCCTGGCGGCGGCATTCGCTACCGCAGGACTTTTGATGAACGTCTCTTCGCCGCACCGACGGACGCGGGCGTTCTGGCTGTTACTGGCGCTGGGTTGCGGTTCCTGGCTGGCCGGGCAACTCACCTGGAGCTATTTCGAGATCGTTCTCCGGCGTGACGTTCCCAACCCATTTCTGGGTGACGTGGTCCTCTTCCTGCACGCGGTCCCGATGATGTGGGCCTTGACGCTACGTCCGCATGACCGTCGCGACGATCTCAACGTTCAACTCAGCTATGTGGATTTCGGTTTGTTGCTGGTTTGGTGGGTATATCTCTATCTATTCGTTGTAATTCCCTGGCAGTACATCGCACCGGACGTTCTTCACTACGGCCAGAGCTACGACAACCTAGAGGCGATCGAGAATATGGTTGTCACCGTCGGCCTCGGAGTGCTGATCCTGCGCGCGCGCGGTCAATGGCAGTCGGTCTACGGACACCTGTTCGGCGCGTCGCTGCTCTTCGCCATCGGAGCCTATATCACCAACGTGGCTATCGACAGGCAAGATTACTACACCGGCGGTCCCTTCGATCTTCCGCTCGTTGCTTCGCTGGCGTGGTACGGAATTGCGGGCTTCCTCGCCTACCAGATCAAGCCGGGAAGGGAGTCTTACCCGGTGGCGCCGAAGGGGCCCGCCCTCTGGCCAGCACGCCTGGCGATCGCGGCGGTGTTTTCAATGCCCGCCATGGGGATGTGGAGTATGTTTATCAGCAAGGCGCCAGGTTCGGTTCGGAATTTCCGAACGGGCGTCACGCAGATTGCCGTTTTGATTGCGGCGCTGTTTATCTTTCTTCGACAACGCCTTGTGGACCAGGACCGGTTGCGGCTCTTGCAGGCCTCGCAGGACTCCTACGATGATTTGAAACACCTCCAGTCTCACCTGGTTCAGTCGGAGAAGCTTGTTTCGCTGGGGCAACTCGCAGCCGGCGCCGCTCACGAGATCAATAACCCTCTGGCCGGCATCCTCGGCTACTCCGACCTGCTGATCGATGACCAGAGTCTGAGCGAAAAGCAGCGGGCACTTGCCGAGAAGATCCGGACGTTAGCACGGCGAATCAAGACACTGGTCACGAACCTTCTGAGCTTTGCCCGGCGGATGCCATCTGAAAAGGCCCCGCTGGATTTGAACCAGATACTCTCCGGGGCCATCCATTTGAGTAATCTGGATCTTCGCGAAAAGACCATTCAAGTCCAATTGGATAGCACCGGCAGCCTGCCCCCCGTGCGGGGTGACGCCAATCAAATTCTGCAGGTATTTTTCAATCTGATCGACAATGCGGTGGATGCGCTCGAGGAGGTCGGCGGCGGCCGGCTGCTGATTCGAAGCTACCGCAATGAAGCGAACGTCGTGTTCGAGTTCTCCGACACGGGTCCCGGAATCCAGTCGCCGACCCAGGTCTTCGATCCCTTTTTTACGACGAAACCGGTGGGCAAGGGCACAGGGCTGGGGCTCAGCATCTGCTATGGAATCGTCCAAGAGCACGGCGGCCGCATCGAATGTTTCAATCGATCTGAGGGTGGAGCAACCTTCGTCGTGCACTTTCCAATAGCAGCCGATGGTACTCTGGAGCAGAACGTATCGCCTTCCGTGTCGGCAAACCCTCGATAGCGCTGTTCGTCCTTCCTGCTCATTTAGCTACATGCTATTTAATTCTAGTAGAGAGCTCCTCGGCGACATCGGATACTAAGGTCGTGACGCAGCCGCTTTCCCCCTTCTGGTGGCCTCCAGGCGATTCCCAGGAGGACGTTTGTGGATAAACCAATCTCTCCATCGGCGCCCAGTAGCGCTACTCCACCCGCATCCGACGCTACCGTCACGCACCCACCTACAGCGCCCAGCGCCTCGTCACCGCAGCGCCCAGCAGGAGCGGCCGTCCCGCCCACAGCGCAAACCGCCCCGTCCCAGGCGCCCCCGCAACAACCCACGGCGCAAGCCGGTCCGCCAGTTTCTTCGGAGCCGGTGCCCACTGCGGAATTAATCACCGTGATGCTCCGGTCGGCAAAACAAACCAGCGACCTGATTTTTTCACCCGGACGCGCACCCCAGGTGGAGGTGAACGGTCAACTGGTTCAACTGAAGATCCCGCGCGTCGGAATCCTCAGCTCGGAGGACACCGCGCGAATTGCCGCCGATCTGATTGGACGAAATGCCGATGCCGTCCGCAAGCTCCGCGAGCAGGGATCCTGCGACGTTTCCTACGGCCTGCCAAGAGTCTCGCGGTTTCGCGTCAACATTTTCACGCAACGCGGAAGCTGTGCCGTTGTGATGCGGGTGATTCCGAGTACGATCCCGGATTTCAAGTCCTTGAGACTCCCGCCAGAACTCGCCGAGATTGGAGCACTGCGAAATGGCCTGGTGCTCGTAACGGGCCCGACAGGCTCCGGAAAATCTTCGACCCTCGCCGCCATTCTCAACCAGATCAACGAAGAGAAGGCCTACCATATCGTCACGATTGAGGATCCCATTGAGTTCCTCCATGCTCACAAGCGGGCCACCATCCATCAGCGCGAGCTCTATAGCGATACCCCCAGCTTCGCGATGGCCCTGCGTGCCGCTCTCCGCCAGGCCCCCAAGGTCATTCTTGTAGGCGAAATGCGCGACCGGGAGACGATCGAAATCGCGCTCGAGGCCGCTGAAACCGGTCACCTGGTCCTCTCGACTCTTCACACCATCGACGCCTCGAAGACGATCGAGCGAATCGTCGGGGTTTTTCCCTTGGCAGACCAGCATGCCATCCGCACTCGCCTGGCGAAGTCCTTCCGCTACATCATTTCGCAAAGGCTCATCCTGCGAAAAGATGACTCCGGGCGAATTGCGATGATCGAAATCCTGAAATCCACGATGCGCACGCGCGAATACGTCGAAAAAGGGGAATCCGAAGGCAAGAGTCTCGTTGATGCCATGCGCGACGGGTCCACCGAAGGCATGCAACATTTCGACGGCGAGATTGAAAAATCGATTCGCGCCGGAGAAATCGATCTCGAGGTCGGGCTCTCCCACGCCACGAACCCCGGCAACTTGCGATTGCAAATTGCCGACCTATTGGAGCCGCAGGAAGGCGCTTCTGCATTTCAATCACAAGAGAAGGCCGCGGGGAATCCGGAAATCGAGATCGAGAGATAGCATATTTGATTTTTCGGGGCTGCCGACGGCCCGAAACATGGGCGTTCCGCCAGGTAGTCGAATCTATCCTGACGCGGCAGCCTTGCCACTCTCCGGAAGACTTGCGTACGTTTCTTGAAGCTCGCGCTCGGCTTGGAGCCAATCGTCACATCGCTGCCATGTTCACCGCCACGCTTGAGGAACAGCTCGTACGCGCGCTGCTCGATCTCTTGCCCCGTGGGACGCTGGTCCATTGAATCGTCCTCGATTCTTAACCCGGACAAAAAGGCTGAGAACTGCTCGTAGAGCCATTCGGCGCTGATAAGTTGCATCACGTTTTCTTCCCGGTCTGAGGTCAATTCAAATTCGTTTTCACCCGCAAGACCAAACCGGCCCGGGCGCCAAGAGGGTGCGCTCATGAACTGCGGATCGAGAATAAACGCCTCCCACTTTGCAGTCCTAGTGTTGCGTAACCGAAATAGGTGACGCACGTTCCCGGGGGGCTGACATGCTGAGCGAAGCGAAGCATCTCCCGGTAAAAATCAGCTTCCTCGCTGCTCCATTCATGACTGCACGCCCCGAACGACGTGTCACTTTGCTCGGTCACACAACACTACACTTGTCGATGCGGCTGCCAGACCTCAGCTACTCTGAGCGCCGGCGCCGCGATCTTCATTTTTCGACCGAAACTATTAAGGCAGGATTAAGGCGGGATTACGGCCGAAGCAAAATTCCAATTGGAATCGCAGACTCGAGAAGGAATGAGACCGCTGCCGGCAACGCTGAGATTACCGCGCGCCGGCTGCGAAGCCACGCCTACAAAGAGACGAGGCGAGGGTTCGGAGTGGGCTGCATCACAAACTGCAAACGAACGGCGAGGCGGAAGCGGCCGTCGCCTTGCTGTTCCACCCGCGCCACTTCCCCAAGGTATTCCCAGTTCGTAGACTTCTTCGAAGAAAGGTAGGGATAGGTGACCATCACTCGCATCCCCTGATAATACGTCTCCCGCCATGTCGTGACGTAGAGACATCCGCGCGAAATGTTCAACGTCGAGGTGACATCTTCAAAATTGCCGTCACCGAACTTCACCGGCCGAAGTCGCACCGGGATCAACACCGAGACTCGCGCCGCGCGCCGGCGGTCCCGCGAGTGACGCTTCTCCATCGATCGTACTTTCACCGATGTAACAATCGGAGGAACTTGAGAAAAAGCCATCATTGCACCTCGACCAAACTTCCAGCCACTCTGCCTGCTGCCGATCCCAGATTGCCGGGGCGTGGAAGAAGCGTCCATGGTACGCGCGTACCGTCTGTGTCCAACTGATGATGGCGCCACCGCCCTTGCACGCGCAGCCGCCCTCAAATCCGGACCTCTGGGCGGGAAGAAGGACCTGGGGCCGAATACTTCCCGTCGGGTGCACCTGGAGGTTTGTTCCGGCCCGTACGACGTAAAGCTAAGCGTATTACTTACTTAAGCTTACGTGCCATGCGGTATGGCATTGGCCATGCTTAGTATTTCTGGGAAGCCGTCGTTGGAGCCACACACCAGGGAATGACCCAGATCGAGGCTTATTGCAACCCACCCATAATCCCAAAAGAAACCATGCCAGCTAGTCTCGAATATATCCAAGAACCCCTCGTGATGCCCCGCCGGCGCCTTCATCTGCGGCAACCGGTAACGTCCCTGGCTTACGTAGACATGGGCGAGCACAACGGAGGCATCCTCCTGAACATCAGCGAATGGGGTTTGGCCCTTCACGCGGCCGAAATCCTGCCTGCCGACCGCCCCGTGAGCATGCGTTTCAAGTTGCCGGAATCAAAGGTCTGGGTCAAAACAAGTGGACGAATCGTGTGGAGAAGTGAATCCAGGAAAAAGGCAGGTGTGTGTTTTGCCGACCTGTCTGAAGACGTCAGGGAACAAATCAGAGACTGGGTGTGTGTGCAAGCGCCCCCGAGTGAAATCGACGCGCGCGATTCGCAACCGGAGGCGGCGGGGCCAGAAGCAAGTCAACTGCCGGATTCGGAGACCGCAGAGGTAGCCGACGGATTAGCGGTTGCTGCGCCTCGAACGGCAACGCAAGCAATTCAACGCGGTGGTTTCGCAGGACTGCTGGCGCGAATCGAGAGAATGTTCTTGGGCAAGAAGGCACCGGTGCTTGATCTATCTGCCGAGCCCCTAATCACCGCTGGGAACGGTAATCAGGACGACCTGCCAGACGCAAACATTCAGTGACCGCCCTCCGGCGCCGACTAGACCGGCCCAAAACAAAAGTTGGTGGACGGCAGTGGATTCGAACCCCCGACCCCCGCGTTGCGAACGCAATTCAATCCGCCACGCAGTACAAAGCCACCCATAACCATCAGCAAAATCTAGGAAAATCACCCGCTGGAGTTGCTGATTTCGATACTCTGATTTGGCCCACCAACGATCATCTAAATTGGCCCACCTACTAAAAGCCATATACCGTGGACCTTGTTTCGGGCTCACGAGCCCGCGAGGAGGCCCCGGTTGGACAGGAGAGCCAAAGTGGAACTATTCGAGCAGATCAGACGTGAATATGCATACGGTGTCGGAACGATCGTAGGGGTGGCGAGGAAGTTGGGGATTCACCGACGCATGGTGCGCGAGGCACTGACTGACGCCATTCCAAGAGAGCGGAAGCTAACCATTCGACCCAAGCCTAAATTGGAACCAGCGGTGCCCTTCATCGAGGCGATTCTGGAAGCAGACCGAAGGGCGCCACGGAAGCAGCGGCACACGGCGCATCGGATCTGGTGCCGGCTTCGGGCTGAAAGGCCGGAAGTCCACGTCGCCGAGTCCTCGATTCGCCGCTACGTTCACGAGCGGAAGATGCAGCTGAAATTAATCGAGCAGGAGACGTTCATCCCGCAGTCCTACAGTTGGGGTAAAGAAGCACAGGTTGACTGGTATGAAGCGTATGCGGACATCGGCGGAGAAAGGCAGAAGACCTACATGTTTTGCATGCGGAGCATGGCCAGTGGCGGAGCTTTCCATTGCGCCTTCCCGCATGCTAGCCAGCAGGCCTTTCTGGAAGCTCACGAGCGGGCGTTCGCTTATTTTGGTGGCGTATTTGAAAAGCTTCGTTATGACAACCTGAAAAGTGCGGTGAAAAGGATTCTGCGAGGGCACCAGCGAGAGGAGACCACACGATTCATCGCCTTCCGATCGCATTGGGAGTTTGAATCGGAGTTCTGTACGCCGGCCGAAGGTCACGAAAAAGGCGGCGTGGAAGGAGAAGGCGGGTACTTTCGCCGGAACCATATGGTGCCGGTACCGAACGTTGCCAGTTGGGAAGAACTCGATGCGCTGTTGCTGGAATCTTCCAAGGACGATGAGCAACGGATCATCGGTGAGCGGACGCAGACCGTCGGCGCGGGAATGAGTCTCGAGCAGGAGCATTTGAAGGGGCTCAAGGAAGGCTTCGATCTGGCCGCGGTTCACTTCCCGCAGGTGAACACCAGTGGTTGCGTAAAGGTGCTGACCAACTTCTATTCCGTTCCGCTGCCGGTCGGTCTGGAAGTGCAGGCGAAGGTGCACTCGGCATACGTGGAGATCTGGCATCAGGGAGAGTGTGTGGCACAGCACGAACGCTGTTTCAACCGGCAACAGAAAGTCCTCAACCTGGAGCATTACCTGGATGCCCTGACGAAGAAGCCCGGAGCCTTTGCCGGTTCGACAGCGCTCGAGCAGTGGCGGGCCCAAGGGCGCTGGCCGGCCAGCTTCGATCACTTTTGGGAGGCACTGAAGCAACGAAGAGGCAAGCAGGCTGGGACCAGAGCCATGATCGAGGTGCTGCTGCTGGGCCGCCAGTATGGATATCCGCGGCTGAAGGAAGCGCTGGAAAAAGCTCTCGATCTGAGTTGTTTTGATGTTGATGCCGTGCGCTTGCTGCTTACCACCGACCAAGCCGGGAAGCGCGAAGCCGGTGAAGTGGTCGAGATAGGGGCGTTGATAGCATATGACCGACCGCAACCCACGACGAGGGACTACGACCAGTTGCTGGCGAACGGCCCGTCGAATGGGGTGATTCAATGAACGCCCCCGTGCAACAGGCAACCATCCGGCAGTATGCCAAGCAACTCCAGCTGAGAACGATCGGCGGGCAGTTTGCAGAGGTAGCAGAACAAGCGGTCCGCCAGAAGCAAAGTCATCTGAGCTATTTGGAAGCGCTCCTGGGGGCGGAAGTGGAAGAGCGAGACCGTAACGCGGTCGCCCGGCGGATTAAGGAGGCGCACTTCCCCAAGGTGAAAACGCTCGAGGAATTTGCGTTTTCCGATGTGCCCCAGATTCCAGCAGCGCTGGTGCGGAATCTAGCCGAGGGCGGCTACTTGAGCCGTAGCGAACCCGTCATTTTTTTAGGCGAAGCAGGAACGGGCAAGACACACTTGGCGACAGGACTGGCGGTGGAGGCCTGCCGTCAGAGGAAGCCGGTGCGTTTCACGACGGCGGCGCAACTGGTCAATGAACTCACCGAGGCCAAGAATAAGAGCGAACTGAATCGTGTGACGAACCGGTGGACGCGCTACGAGCTGATCGTGATTGACGAGATGGCCTATGTAGCGATGCCCGAAGCAGCCGCTGAGTTGTTGTTCCAGATCATCGCCGGAAGAGCGGAAAGAGCCGCGGTGATCGTCACAACGAATCTGCCGTTTTCCGAGTGGACCACGATGTTTCCGAACGCACGATTGTGTAAGGCAATGCTGGACCGTCTGACCGACCAGGCCCACATCATCGAGACGGGCACGGAGTCGTATCGTTTCCGCAGAACGCTGGAAAAGAAGAAAGGTGGCAAGCGATGAGCAAGCGCGAATGGTTTCGGGCAAAGATTCGTTGGGGCGTGATGGTCGAAGGTAAGGAGGGGCTACGTTGTTGGGAAGAATCCATCCACGTGTTCGTGAGCAAGGATCGTGACACGGCCTTTCAACATGCGCTAGAGATCGGCCGGCAAAAACAAAGCTGCCACACCGAAGGGCGGCGGTGGGTTGAGAAGCGCTTGGCACAAGTGGTGACGCTCGATGACCTCGGTACGGATCTGACGGAGTTCGAAGAAGCTTGGTGCACGCAGAAGCCGATCGAACCACTGGGGTTCAAGCACGCGTTCGACCCGGAGCGGACGAGGCCAGACACGATGTTTTAGCCATCAAGTTGACGGAAACCAAAACGGAATAAATGCGCGGGAGGAGAGACAAAAGGGAGATGCTGTGGGTCGACCGAGTTGGGAATCGTCGCTCCTAGGCGATCCTGGCGCGAAATTCTACTGTGCCCAGCGGGGGACCGGCACAAAGCAAGAAGAAATGGGCAAAAAGAAAGAAACGAAGGCCTGTGGAAACTGACGCCGCTGGTCTTCGACCCGGAGGAGATCAAAGCCTGCAAGACTGGGGGAATTTCGTGAAACGAGCTGTGGAAATGGCGGAACTGTGGAAAGCCAACGCCAGGCTTTCCACAGTTCCTTGGAAATCTCGCAGAAGACGCGAGATTCCCACATTCCCACAGCTCCGGCGACGGATATTTTTACTGGAAACGAAAGGACCCAAAAAAAAGAAAACCGAAGGCCGTCTACACAAAATTCTTGACGCCGCAGGGCTTCACTCCGGCGGGGTCCAGGGAGTCAATTCACAAGAGTGGGCCAAATAGAAGTATCGCAAGTGGGCCAAATCAAGTTGACGAAATCAG
>JBARRP010000117.1:0-2259 GCA_049644285.1 Candidatus Acidiferrales bacterium
TAGTTTCTGTCGCGAAACGGTTTTTTTGACGAAGGATCGGATTTTCAGTGAGGCGTCGCACTCGTTTCATCGCCGTTGGCGGGGGTAGAGGTGTGCGAAAGTGGCCTGTAGAATGCGGCATGACGAGTCCACGGAGTAGGATTGTAGGCTGGCGGGCATAGCACACCAACACGTCGACCTAGCCAGGAAGATGGAGATGGAAAATGGTGTTAGGCGGCTCTTCTTTTGGGGGACGATCGTTGTATCAAGAGGTCCGCGATCCGCAGCAAGTTGTTGGCGAGTACCGCGGCGCCTACGAATAGCTCGAAGCGCTCGCGCCCCTGGGCGAGACAGCGCTTCATGCCACGACCCCGAAACAACACCGAGATGCGCCCCTCGATGCCGGCCCGGAAACGCTGTCCCTTTTTGAAGCTCGCGCTCTTCTCATAAACTTCGCGCTCGAGCGTTTTCTTCCCGCCGCGTTGCGGGATCGAGATTTCCTGAACTCCTTTTTTCTCGCACGTCTGTAGATTCTCTTCGCTGAAGAAGCCTCGATCCCCAGCATAGGAATTTGGGGGATGGTCGAAGGTGGCCAGGTGATGGAGGAGCGAGGCTTCCACTTGATCCTGGTCTGCGGGATTTCCGTCCAGTACCTCATACTGGGTAATCAGACCTTGCGCGCTCTCGGCGAGAAACACTTTGTGGCCGAACTCGACGGGAGTTTGGATCTTTCCGCGCTTGATCAGATCGGTGTGGGGTTCAAAGATGGAAAAGATTTTTTCGGCGGGGGGAAGCAGTTCGCCCTCGAGCACGCGCCGGCAGGCCTGATCGATCACTCGCTGTCCCAGTTCGCAATAGTGCTTGATCTGCTGGCGGAGTTGGGCAATCGCCAGGTCCTGGATCAGGTCCTGGCCCTTGTTTTTGCGGGTTTGCTCGAGCACCGAACCGGCGCTTTCCACGACCTGCTCGGTAATGCGGATCAACTGACGATATTTCTTGCCCTGCTGTTGTTTCCGTTGCTGGGCGGTCATGCGCTGGAGGGCTTGCATACGGCGGCGGGCAGCGCGGGTGCGGTTGCGGAACCCGGAAAAAGTTTGCTGGGTGGCTTGCCCGAGATGGCCGACTAGGCGGGTGAGCACGCGCACGCTATCCCACAACAGCGTGCTATCGGTGGGGTGATGAATGTCGGTCTGAACCACCGTGCAGTCGACCCGAAGTTTCGTTCCATCTTCGAGTCCCAGGTCGATCGCGGTCTGCAGCACGAGTTCATTAATATCTTGCAGCGTCTGAGGAATCAGGCGCTGGAAGGCGCGGTGGAAGGCATCGTGTTTGGGCACAGGCTGGCTGAGGAAATGAGTGAAGCGTCGCAGGCTATAGCCGTCGGCGATGCGTTCGCTCAGTTCGCGCAGGTCCCAGCTTTTCGTGCGCATCACCACCAGAGAACGCAGGACCTGCGCGGGAGTCAACCCGTGGCGACCGCTAGCGGGTTTCTTCAGACCGCGTTCTAGATCACCTCCTACCTTCTCGATGAGCTCGGAATGCAGGTCGAGGAAGTCAGAGATGGACTGCAGAACGGGAGACAAGCGAATGTCCTGTTGCAGAAACTCCAGGTCGGCAAAGCTGATTTGCGGCTCAGGAGCTCGGCTCACGGTCCCACCCTCCACGCTGGTTTCTTTCGGATATCCTACGGTATATAGATAGTAGGTCTATGGAGGCAAGTGTAAAATGAACCACCATGAGGAAAAGGGAGGACCAGAGAAACCACCCGGGTACTCTCCCCAAGTGGCAAACACGCTATGCGGAACTGAAGCAGCAACTGCTCCAGGAGGTGGGGTTCGTCTGTGTCGGCAGCGTGCAAACCCGCTATCTGAAATGCGGTAAACAAGGTTGTCATTGCCATGCCAACCCCGCCAATCGCCACGGGCCTTATCACTACTGGACGCGCAAAGTGAAGGGTCGGACGATCGCCGTGTTGTTAAGCGAACCGGAGGTCGGGATTTATCGAGAATGGATACAGAATAACCGTCGCCTGGACCGGCTCGTGCGCGAGATGCGTCAGCTATCTGCGCGCGCCTTGACCATCCAAACCGGCAAAAAGCGCCCATGATCGTTGCCTAGTGGACAGCATGAGATGACTGTGAGAGTACGGCTGCCATGAAGCCCACCCCTCAATGAAACCGCGGGGACATCAAATCTGCGAGGCGCAAAGTCGTCAAGAAAGAATCGACGAGCCCCTGATTTTACGCGCCATTTTCAGTTTCGCGACAGAAACTAGCTAGA
>JBARRP010000118.1:0-76817 GCA_049644285.1 Candidatus Acidiferrales bacterium
AAGGCTAATATAGCCATCATCGAGGCTTTCGGCAAAGATTTCTGGCCTTCTTTTGGTCATCATGACGCAGGATTCAGGTTAACTCCACCCCAATTCGAACTGTGAAGGGTGGGGTTCTTGGGATGGAACGCTCTTCTTGGAACCAATCCGTTCTCGGTCGCCGGCCTGTCACGAAGTAACCCAAATTTGCCGGGGCGAAAACAGGTTGCGTATGGCACGCGGACGGTGCTACGTTGTGCCCACTTCCCATGAGCCCCGGTATCGGAACGGAAGCGAAGGTCGAACGGCGCGCCGCTCGGCGATTTTCAATGATGCTTCCTCTCCGGGTCCGGTTCGCCGCGGACGAGGGTTTCACCGAAAAGTCCGGCGAGACGCGCGACGTCAGCTTCCGCGGACTCTACTTCACGATCGAGGCGCGAGTGGAAGCCGGCAGCTCGATCGAGTTCGTGCTTACATTGCCGCAACAAATTACCCTCGCGGGCGACGTTCATATTCGCTGCTATGCGCGTGTGCTCCGCGTCGATTCCCTGAATGGCCGCCGGGGAGTCGCCGCTTGCATCGAGCGCTACGAATTCTTGCCAACTCCGGCCTGACGCTCTCCCCCTCGAACGGAGTAGAATCTATCCCGGTTCCAACATTAGGGAGGACCCATGTATCACTACGATCCGAACGCCGCGCTGGAAGAATTGCGCGATGAAGCCGTCCTGCCCCATCCGGTGCACTTGCGCGACATGATTCTCCGGACCAAGCTCGAGGCCGGCACGGCGCTCGATCTGAATCGGGAATTCCAGAGCTACCTCGCACATTTCGGCGAGACCCAGAAGCTCGCACAGGGAATTCTGGAAAAATTGTCGACGGGCATCCGCAAAGCGTCTTGAGCGGCGTCGACCTCACATCCTCCGCCGCTGCGAACATGGGTTTTCCTCGTCCCAACTTCTTCCGAAAACCCCGGGAACTCCGAGAATCTCGCGAACAATGAATCGCCGCATCCTCATCCTCTCGGCTTCCTCCGGCGAGGGGCATGTCCACGCCGGAAAAGCACTCGAGAACGCGTTTGCAGCGCACCGCGGGCTCGACGTCGAACATATCGACGCGCTCGATTACACAAGCAAGCCGTTCCAGAAGCTTTACGACGACGCCTATATCGCAATGTCGCGTCGCGCCCCCGGAATCCTCGGCTGGTTTGTCGATCACATCGATCAGCCCTGGCGCCACCAGCGGCGCCGGCTGGCATTCGATCGGCTGAACACGCGCCCAATGATTCGCCTGCTCGAACGCCTTCAACCCGATCTGTGCGTTGCCACGCATTTTCTCCCCGCCGAGATCATCGCCTGGCTGAAATCGAAGAAAAAGATAGCCACACGGCTCGCGGTTGTAATCACTGATTTCGACGCTCACGCCATGTGGCTGTGCCGGAACGTCGATCGCTACTACCTGGCCCGGGAGGAAACCGCCGAGTATCTCGCGCGCCTCGGACTGCCGCGGGAAACGCTGCGCGTCACCGGAATTCCCGTCGATCCTGTCTTCGCGGAGCCGAAGGATCGCCGCGCCATCCGGCTGAAGTTCGGGCTCGATCCCTGCCGCATTACTGTTCTCGTTGCCGCGGGCGGGCACGCGCTTGGGCCCGTCGAGCGGCTCGTGAACGATTTGCTTGCGCTCGGACGGCCGTGGCAGATTGTGGCGGTCACCGGGAAGGCCACGCAGATTCGGCGTCGCCTGGAAAAATTCGCAGCAGGGAGCGCCAAGCCGCGGGACGGCCGAACGGAGTTGAAGGTTGTCGGATACACGAACGAGATGCACCAATGGATGGCATCCGCGGACATCTTGGCGGGGAAGGCGGGTGGCTTGACGGTTTCGGAAGCCCTAGCGTGCGGGTTGCCGATGGCCTTTGTGGGCACGTTGCCGGGACCGCAAGAAGATCGCAACGCCGACCACGTCCTTGAGCATGGCGCGGCGATTCGCTGCTACAATCTTCCGACAGCGGCTTGGAAGATCGGGCAATTGCTGGACGATCCCGCGCGCCTCGAAGCCCTGCGCGCTGCCGCAAAGGTTCTTGGCAGGCCACGCGCCGCAATCGATATCGCGGAGGACTGCATCGAATCCTTGAGCGCGCGGCCCGGCTCCGTCGCGGAATGACGCGCCCGGTTTTTCCCTGCGCTCGGAAAACATGGTTCCATGGCGCGCCACACGCTACTCATCGATGCCGACGATACCCTCTGGGAAAACAACATCTTCTTTGAGAAGGCGATTGAGACCTTTCTCGATCACCTTGAGCCGCTCGGATACACGCGCGACTATGCCCGCTACATCCTCAACGAAACCGAGCGCCGCAATGTTCGCCAGCACGGCTACGGAGTCCGCAGCTTTCGTCGCTCGCTCGAGGAAACCTATCTGAAGTTGGCAGGGAATGCCGCGCGGCGCGAGACCGTCCAGAGCATTGAGCAAATGGCCGCGGAGCTGGAGAGCACTCCGCCGCACATCCTCGATGGCGTGCCGGAGACGCTTGCCTATCTCGCCGACCGTCACCGCTTGATTCTGCTGACCAAAGGCGAGCCTGCCGAACAGGCCGCTAAAGTGGAACGCTCCGGCCTGCAGACCTATTTCGACGCCATCGAGATCGTGCTCGAAAAGAGCTGCGAGGTTTACGACCGGATGGTCGATCAATTCAAGATCGTGAAATCGCACGGATGGATGGTCGGCAACAGCCCCCTCAGCGACATCAATCCCGCGCTGGTCTGTGGGTTGAATGCGGTCTTCATTCCGCACGCAAGTACATGGGAACTGGAAAAGGCGGGGCTTGAGAGCGGAACGGGCAAGCTGCTGATCCTTTCGCGCTTCCGCGACCTCCGCGACCATTTCTAGAACAATCTGGCGTGTCGCATCGCCGGGGCGGTCTTTCTTGCCGCTTGCGCACCGACCAAAATGTCCTCCTGACTCTAAGGCGCGACGCAGTCTTGTGGTTGATCTCTCCGCAAGGTGCAAAATATCCTGTCTCCTGCTGGAGGTGAGCTTGGTGGGTGGCGCATCGGATGTTTCTCGACGCGCGGAATGCACCTGTGATTCGCGATCTGCTTGACTTCCTTGGGGGGAATCTCTTGGACTACCGCAAAGAGTTCGCCGAATTTGACGACGTGATCTACTTGAATGCCGCCAACCAAGGGCCGCTGCCTTTGGCTTCTGCGCATGCGGCGCAGGAAGCGATCGGCTGGAAGAAGCAACCCTATCAGATGCCCGATAGTCTCTATTTCGATTTGCCCGACCGAATCCGCGCGTGCATCGCGCGTCTCATTGGAGCCGATGCGGAAGATATCGCGCTCACGACCGGTGCTAGCGCCGGCATGGCCGCGGTTGCGGCGGGAATGGATTGGAAACCAGGTGACGAGGTCCTGGTTGGGCGCGGCGAATTCCCGGCGCATTTTGCGATTTGGCTGCCCTACCAGAAGGCCGGCCGTCTGAGTTTGAAAGTAATTTCGCCGCGCGAGCGATTTTTCAATGCTGATGACTACATCCAGCAAATTGGCCCACGCACGCGGCTGGTTTCGGCCAGCTTGGTTCGCTTCGACGACGGCGCGCGGCTCGACGCAGCGCGAGTTGCCGAGGCATGTCATGCCGCTGGTGCCACCCTGCTGCTCGATGTGAGCCAGTGTTGCGGTGCGATGCCGCTCGATGTGAAAACGCTCGGTGCGGATTTCTTCGTCTGCGCCGGGTATAAGTGGCTGCTCAGTCCCTACGGCACCGGTTTCTTCTGGGTGAAGCGAGAGTGGAGCGACCGGCTCGTGCCAGGCCCGTTCTATTGGATGGCGCTCGAAGGCGCGCGGCAATTTCACGATCTTCCGCTGGAAAATCTTCGAGCGCTGCCGGGGGCTCGGCGCTGGGATTCGCCCGAAACATCGAACTTCATAAATCTCTCCGCAATGGCCGAGTCGCTCGAATTTCTATTGCGCGTTGGCGTGGACAAAGTCTCTGCGCACATCGGACGCCTCGTGGTTGAATTGATCGAGCGTCTGCCGCTTGACCGCTGCGTTCTGGCATCGCCTGCCGCAGCCGGCCAGCGCGGGCCTTACGTGTGCGTGTCAGCACGAACAGTGGAAACAACACATGCGCTCTATCAGAAATTGCGCCAGGCGAAAATCGTGGTGAGCCTACGTGAGGGCGCTCTGCGGATTGCCCCGCACGTTTACAATACCGAGCGTGACATCGCTCAACTCGCCGCCGCTCTTGCGGTTTAGGGGGAAACACTTCGCGTTACGATCGTTTGTAGCCCGCCTCTTCAGAGGCGGGGCCGTTGGGCTCGTTGAGATCGGATGGGGAAAACTGGTTTGGAGAAGAGCGAGAGAGTCGACTGGCCGCGGATCGCGGTGATGGGTGCTGGCGCCGTCGGCTGCTATTTTGGCGGGATGCTGGCGCGCGCGGGCGCTCCGGTGATGTTGATCGGCCGGCGAGAGCACGTGGAAGCCATCGCCCGCGAAGGACTCTGCCTCGACAGCGTCAACTTCCGTGAAAGCGTCGCGGTCGGAGCTTCCACGCAGTCCGACGCGGTTCGAGGCGCGCGCTTGGTGATGTTTTGCGTGAAGACGCTGGACGACGAGCAGGCAGCCCGCTCGATCGCTCCGCACATCGAGCCCGGTGCGATCGTCCTCAGCATGCAAAACGGTGTGGACAATGCAGCGCGAATCCGCGCAGCCGCCGGGATCGACGCGCTCCCCGCGGTCGTCTATGTGGCGGCATCGATGGCAGGACCCGGACGCGTGAAGCATGTCGGCCGCGGCGACCTTGTGCTGGGCGAGTTGCCGAGCCCAGCCGCAAGCGAGCACTCCCGGCGCGAGGAGATAAATTGGATCGCGGAGCTGTTCAGTCGCGCCGGAGTCCCGTGCCGCATCGCGGAAAATATCGAGGGCGAGCTGTGGACCAAGATGATCATGAATTGCGCCTGGAACGCTGTCTCGGCGCTCGCGCGTTCCACCTATGGCCGCGCGGGGCGCAATCCGCTCACCCGCGAACTGATACTCTCCGCAGCGAAAGAGGCGATTGCGGTGGCCCGCGCCGGCGGTGTGCGTCTGCCTGACATTGATTTGATTGCGACCGGCCTGAAGCTCGGGGAAACAATGGCAGATGCCTTTTCTTCGACTGCACAAGACATTGCGCGCGGAAAGCGCACCGAAATCGATTCGCTGAACGGCTACATCGTGCGCGTCGGCGCCGAGCTTCATGTGCCCACGCCCGTTAATTCCGCGTTGTACGCGCTTGTGAAGCTCCTCGAAGAAGCCGTATCGCACCAGGGATCAGCGGCAAGCGTATAAGTACGACGGAAGAGCCTTAGAATGCGCCAGCGGATGATGCGCGAAACGGGATGTGGACCACGGTTTCGAGTTCCACCGGCTCGCCGGCGCGTTCCGCGGGGCGGAATTTCCAGTGCGCCAGCGCGTCCATGGCGTTCTGGTCGAGCTGTGGATCGAGACTGCGCACTACCTGGATGCTGTCCACCGATCCATCTTTGCGGATGATGGCGTACAGAACGACCTCTCCTTCTACGTGCTCATCTATCAATGCGGGCGGGTATTTCGGATCCACTTTGCGGAGAGGCACAGGGCCCGATAAATCGGCGCGCAAGACGTAAGCCGCTTCGCTCTCCACCGCTTCGTCGCGGAGCAGCGCGAACTTCAGAATCCAGCTTCCACTCGCGCTCGTCAGGTTCGGCATATTCACATGGAGCGTATAGATTCGCCGGTCGCTCAGGATTTTTTCCGGCGGCTGGCTCGTATCGATCGTTCCTGGAGCTGCATGCGGAGGGGAAGCATCGACGCGCGCTGCGCGCGAAGGCGTCGCCTTCGTGGCCGAAGAGCGGCGAGCGTCGAAGCCCGACGGCGCGCTGTTCGAGACCCCTGCCATCGAGGACGGATTTGTTGGACGCCCGCCGGTGATGCTCACGCCTGGCGGGCCGGAAATTCCCGTGCCTGTGCCCGAGCTCGGTTCGCTGCCAGCCGAGGCGTTCGCTCCATCCGGCGCGCCACTAGGAGCGCCGGGCTGAGCGCCGTCCGGAGAAATCGTCACGCGAGCAGCGAGGTTTCCGTTAGGTGGCGTGACGACAGGCGCGGGGGGCGCCGGATTGGCCGAGATTGCTATCAAGCGCTGTAAATTCGAATCGCTGCTTGCAATCGATGCGCCGAGATTCTCCGCGGCCGATTCGTCAACCGATATACTCCGTTGTCGCGCCGCCGGAGCAACATGAGCGTTTAAAGCCAGAGCCGGACGGGGATTCAGCACTGGGCTTGAAGCAATATTGATCGGCCCGGAAGTTTTCTCCGAGTTCTGAATGTCCGGAGCCGCGATATCTTGGCGACGCAGATTTCGCCGTCGGGGGCTGGCAGCGGTCGGTGTGAAGCGAAACTTCGGCGCGGCTGGCTGCGTGGCTTGAGCCCATTCGGCGATGTTCGGCAATGGCGGCGCGATCTTCGGTGGAGCGGGCGGCGCGTCCGGTCGAATCAACGTCTGGCGCGGATGAGTAATGTGCTCGGGCATCGAGACGATCATCTGCCGCGGATGATAAGCATCGGCGCCGCGCCGCGGCGATACTTTCGCCTTCTCGCCCGCCAGCTTTGGTGCTGTGAGCCGTCCTGGCGGAGAGATGTTTCGCAGGTCCGGGGCCTGATACCAAGTGAGCTCGATTCGGACGGGTGCCAGCCGAGGTCTCGCCGTATCAAATCGCTTCCAGATCGGCAGCAGCAGAATCCCGACAGCTGCAGCGTGCCACAGAACCGAGGCAACCATCGCCCAGCCCGGGATGTGGCCCTTGATCCAAGCAATGCGCAGGGAGTCATTTTCTTCGTGGAGTCCTTCCGGATCGAGGGACGCAGGCGCCAAAACTGCTTCGAGGCTGTTCAGGAAGGACACGCCCCGAGATTCCCAGTCCACGCTCAACTGCACGTTGCGATTTTCCTTGAGCGGCACCAGGACCCGAGGGAGAAGCATGACGGCGTCATTATACTCGCGATGACAAGCGCCGCGAAATTGATAAGGACCAGCGAAAACGGGCGCGAGTTTTCCGGCTACGCAGCCCGAGCGAGGCGATAGAAGGTCAGCGCCGCATCGCCCTGTTCTTTCACGCGGACGCGCTCGAGCTTGGTGAGGCGATCGGGCAGTTCGAGTTTGCTGGAGTGCTCGACGATCACCATTCCTAAGGGCGCAAGCAAGCGGGACGAATCGAGGAAGTCCAGGATCCGCTCGTGCTCGTCGGCCTCGGCATAAGGAGGATCGAGAAAAATAAAATCGGCGATGAGGCGGCGCGCTGCTAATCGGGCGAGGCCTCGCTCGGCATCGCACTCCAGGATTTCGACGTCACCGCGGAGGCGGAGCGCCTCGAGATTTTGCCGCACGAGCTTGATCGAAGCAGGATGGTTTTCCACGAAGAAGACTTCGCGCGCGCCGCGGCTGAGGGCTTCAATCCCGATCGCTCCGGTGCCGGCATAGACGTCGACGAAGAGTGAATCTTCGACCGAAGGGCCAAGAATATTGAACAGGGTCTCGCGGAGTTGATCGCTCGTCGGCCGCAGAGCCAGTTTCCCCGGCCCTTTCAGTCTTCGACCTCTGAATTTTCCGGCGATGACTCGCATCGTTTAACCCACCGCGGCCAGTTGATAGCGTTTTTGCCAGGCCGGGCCGAGCTGCGCGGCGAGGCCGCGGAGTTCCTGAGTTCGCGCTGTATCTTCGACCAGGGCGAAGGCTTCGCGCCGGGCCACCTCGAGCCATTGGTGGTCGCGCAGCGGATGCGCCACTTGAAACGCGACGTCGCCGTGCTGGCGCGTGCCGAAGAACTCGCCGGGGCCGCGCTGCTTCAAGTCACGCTCGGCAATTTCGAAACCGTTGGTAGTAGCGACCATCGTCACGAGGCGCTCGTGCGCCTCGCCGGCGATGGATTTCGGCGCGACCAGGATGCAGGTGGACTTTTCGGCGCCGCGACCGATCCTTCCGCGTAGTTGGTGCAGTTGCGCGAGGCCGAATCGATCGGCGTGCTCGATGACCATGATCGTCGCGTTGGGCACATCGACGCCTACTTCGATCACCGTCGTCGCCACCAGCGCTTGAATCTCGCCGCGACGAAACCGCTCCATCACTTTTTCCTTCTCTTCGCTCTTTAGACGGCCATGGAGCAGGCCCAGCTTCAGATGGGGGAAGACTTCCTTCGCCAGTCGCTCGTATTCCGCCGTCGCTGCTTTGAGTTCCTGCTTCGATTCTTCGATCACGGGATAAATAATGTAGGCTTGGCGCCCACGAGCGATTTCGCGCCGCAGAAATTCCCATACTCCCGCGAGCTGCTGTTCGGCCGTCCAGCGGGTAGCGACCGGAGTGCGGCCGGGCGGCAGCTCGTCGATTACCGAAAGGTCCAGATCGCCGTAAAGAGTGAGAGCGAGTGTGCGCGGAATGGGCGTCGCGGTCATGACGAGGACGTGCGGTGAGGCGCCTTTTTCAATCAAACGCTTCCGTTGCAGCACGCCGAAGCGATGCTGTTCATCGACGATCACGAGGCCCAATCGCGCGAAGGCGACCTGATCCTCGATCAGCGCGTGGGTGCCAACGACGAAATCCGCCTCGGCGTTGCGCACTCGTTCAATCGCTGCGGTTTTCTCGACACGCGGCATACCGCTTATGACCAGCTCAACGCGATAGCCGGCGGGGGCAAAGATGCGCCGCGCGGAAAGAAAATGCTGCACAGCGAGAATCTCGGTGGGCGCCATGAGCGCCACCTGGCAGTCGTTCTCGATGGCGATCGCGGCGGCTTCGAGCGCGACGATGGTTTTCCCGCTGCCGACGTCGCCTTCGAGCAGGCGGTGCATGGGCTTCGCTTGTTCGAGGTCCGCGGCGATTTCGGCCAGGACGCGCTTCTGCGCCGCCGTTGGCTTGAATGGCAGGATTCGCTTCACCGCTTCGCGGATGCGATCGTCGCGAACGCGCAGGGCAATTCCGGTTTCCTGATGCTCTTGTTGCCGGCGAATCGCCAGCCCAAGCTGGTAGAAGAAAAACTCCTCGAAGATCATCCGAAGATGCGCCTGAGTGCGGAATGCGTTGAGCTGGTCGAGGTCGGCGTCGCCAGGCGGGAAATGAACCGCCAGGAGAGCCTCGCGCTTGGAAGGGAACCGGTACCGCTCGCGAATTTCGGGCGGCAGCGTATCGGGAATGTTGCTATCGAAGTTGAGCAGCACCTCGTACACAATCCGCCGGAGTATCCGCGAACTGATCCCGCCGACGGATTCGTAGATCGGCACGATGCGGCCGACTTCGGTTGAATCCGGAGGGCGATTTTTCTCCACATTTCCGATCAACTCGATTTGCGGGTTCACCATGCCCAGCCGGCCGGGACGTCTCGGATCGATTTCGACCTTGCCATGAAGGGCGAGGCGCTGGCCCTGCTTGAAGCGTCCTTCGAGATACCCGCCGTGGAAGAAGCGGGCTTGAAGCTGCCCGGTGCCATCGAGGACGGTGAGGTAGTAGATGACATTGCGGCCGCGAGCGAAGCGGACACTGGCCCCCGCGCCTACTTCCGCCGAGATCGTGGCCACTTGGCCCGGGACGGCTTCGGCGATTTTCGTGAAGCGGATGCGGTCTTCATAGCGGAAGGGGAGGTAGTGAAGGAGGTCGCCGACCGTAGTGATGCCGGCTTGGGCGAGCGCTGCCGCTCGCTGCGGACCAACGCCCTTCAGGTATTTGACCGGGTTTGAGAGATTCACGGGCATGGATGCTGGTTGTTGCGATTGCTCCTTTTCACATCACTCGCGTCCACGGCAGAGGGGCAAGGGCCATGTTGTTTGTTCAGAAAGCGCATTTTTGTATCGAGCAGAAAATGGTCCCGTCCTTATGTTTTCAGCGATTTGGCCCATCCGCAGCACCCAGATGTCAAGGCCGGTGCTGGGATTGACTTCCATGAAGGCCAGCAGTTGTCCATCCGGGGACCAGGACATCGGAACATTGGCGTACTCGCTGGTGGTCAACCGCTCCAGCCCGCCACTGCTATCGGCCAGTTGCCAGAATACGTTCTGCGGCCCTTCCTTGTTCGATTCAAATGCTATCCGCTTGCCATCCGGCGTCCAAGCCGAGGCGGAGTTGTAATTCCCACCGAACGTAAACCGGGTCAACGTCTCCCGGGACAGATCGTAAAGCCAGATAGACTTCTCCCATCCCACCTGCCCCGATTTGGCGCGAGGACTTCGTAAGAGCCGAGATGGGTGCCGGCCTTTAGGGACATCATTTATTCCCACTGGGCACGCGGCGCTTCAACTCTTCGAACCAGTTCAGCACGACGTTGATTTGCGTCGGTGCCGCCCCCGCCGACTCGCTGGGCTTGAGCATCAAGAAGCGCTGGCCGTCAGGTGAGACGTCGTAGTTGCTGATTAGGACTAGAGCCCGTTGATACGGTCCCTCAAAGAGCATCCGGGGCTTGCCCGCAACGAATCCAGGCTGAGTGGCAATCTCCACGGCCATCATCTTGTCGCCGCTGCGGTAGAATAGCTCCCGCCCGTTGGGGTTCCACGCTGGCTCCGTGCCGCCTTCCGTCGAGATTTGCCATTTCCCCCCCCGGGCCCGGATAGGGCTGCACGTAAATCTCGTTGCGGCCGGACTCATCCGAGACATAGGCTAGCCAGCGCCCGTCGGGGGAAAAACGGGGCGCGCCTTCATTGAACGGTGTTCGGAGGAACGACTGCGCCTTGCGGACTTGCCCTGAGCCTGCCGAAGGGACCTGCCCTGAACCCGCCGAAGAGTCGCCCAGCCGCAGCACCCAGATGTCAAGCCCCGTGGTGGGATCGACTTCAATGAAGGCCAGCAGCTGGCCATCCGGGGAGAAGGATATGGGGGCATGGATGTTCTGGCTCGTCGTCAATCGCTCCAGCCCGTCACTGCCGTCGGCCAGTTGCCAGAAAACATTCGGCGGCCCTTCCTTGTTTGATTCAAACGCTATCCGCTTGCCATCCGGTGTCCAAACCGGGACAGGGTTGAAATTCCCCTCAAATGTAAGCCGGGTCAACGTCTCCCGGGGGAGATCGTACAGCCAAATTTGAGTCTCCTGTTCAATGATCCCAGCGGCTATTCGCCGGCCGTCAGGGGAAAGCTGCGGGAAGACATAGGCGTGTGCCGGTGCAGCCAAGGGTTGCTCCACTCCACTACGACTCACCCACACCAGCCTGCTCTGGGCCGACTGAACGCCCCCCGAAACATAGACTAGTGATCCAGTGCTGGAAAAACTGTACTGGGCCGCTCCGGTGACTGGGGATTGCAGGACACCCTCCACCAGGGGGACCGCCGTGCCCGTCGCCTCCAGCCGCTGGGGATCGAACGGCATGGCCATCAAACTCCCTCCTTGTGCGTAAACCAGGTGTCCCGAGGGCGCGTAGCGGGGCATCCCCCCTTGGACCAGGTTCCGCTGCTGGCCCGTCCCGACCAACTGGACGGCGACCCGCGCGTTGGCGAAACTGATTGCAGTCGGTCCGGCAGCAAAGAGCACTGCCTTGCTGCCCGGCAGGAACTCCGGCCAGCGCTGGCTGAGGGACCCTTTCTCGAAACGGGTCAGCGGTCGCGCGATGCCCCCGCCATCGGACATTTGCTGGATAACTCCATTCGCGCTGGCCGGGAAGATGATCGTGCCCTGGCTCCCCCAACTAGCCCCGCCGGTGCCCGCAACATCGGCGAGGTTTAGCGCTGCTCCCCCGCTCACCGAGACCTTCTTCAGCTTTCCGCCCGCGAAAAATCCCAGCCATTGGCCATCGGGCGAAAAGAAAGGATTGAAGCCTCCCCCGGTGTCCGGGATGGGCTTGGCCTCCAGGCTATCCATCGCCCGCAGATATAGCTGCTGGGTGCCGCCCTGACGGGCGACATACGCGAGACGCGTGCCGTCGGGAGAAAGGGCCACAGCAGGGCCATTATCCATAGCTACTAGTTGTTGACCCGGCGGCAGATTTATTACCGTGCACGTGACAGGTTGCGGCGAAGGCGAGGGCTTTAGGTTCCAAATGGCTAGGCTCGCGATCGCCGCACCCAACAGCAACGCGCCTACGCTAAGGATCAAGTCTCGCCGCCCGAGCGCGCGGATCCCTTTCACTTCGGCAGTCGGCGCCAACGTAACCTGCGAACCGCCTTCGGCAATCCACTTCAACTCCAATTCCAGATCCCGCACCGTCTGCCATCGGTCGTCCGGGTCTTTCGCAAGACATCTTTTAACGACGCGGTCGAGCGCGGGGGGTGTCAGCGGTTGAAGCGACGACATGGGGGGAGGTTCGCGCTCCAGTATCGCTGCAATCAAGCTCGCCTGGCTTTTGCCCTCAAAAGCCTTCTTCCCCGTGGCCATCTCGTACACCACAGCGCCGAAAGAGAAGATGTCCGTCCGTGCATCCGCTTCTTTGCCTTCCAGTTGCTCCGGCGCCATGTATTGAAGCGTGCCCAGGATCATTCCTTGCGCGGTGATGGCGTCCTTCGCGGTCGGAAGCTGGGAGAGAGAAGCGGCCGGAGCGACCTCCGGTTTCAGCTTGGCCAGGCCAAAATCCAGCAGCTTCGCTCCAGATTTGGTGAGCATAATGTTGCCCGGCTTCAAATCGCGATGCGTGACGCCTTTTCGATGGGCCTTGTCGAGCGCGTCGGCAATCTCGATGGCGTACTGCAACACCTGATCTAACGGCAGTGGACCCTTCGCTAGCCGCGCGGCCAGCGTCTCGCCTTCCACGTACTCCATGACCAGATAATCGACGCCGTCCTGATGGCCAACGTCGTAGAGAGTGCAGATATGCGGATGATTCAGCGAGGAAATGGCGCGTGCCTCGCGATCGAAGCGTTCGCGCAGTTCGGCCCGGTCCGCAAGATGCGCGGGCAGAACTTTGATAGCCACGATCCGTTCGAGACGGGTATCGCGCGCCTTGTACACTTCGCCCATCCCGCCCGCGCCGATGGCGGAAAGAATTTCATGGGGCCCTAGTTGGGTTCCGGTAGGCAGGGCCATCGGGCTACTCACCCCTTGAGTGGGCGCATTGTACGTGGAAACCCCAAGCTTGAGAAGCGTGAGTGGGAGTGAGGCCCGGCTACATCTGTTTACGCGTGATCAAACGCGGCACTGATTGGATTGCGCCTGCGGCACGGCTGAACAGTTTGCGGAAAAAGTCCCTGGCGGGTCATTCCGAGGAGTCGCCGCGGCGAATGACGAGGAATCTGCTTTTTCCTCGAATATATTTCGAAAGCAGATCCCTCGCTCCGCTCTGGATGACAGAGCAAGTGCTTTTTCCGCAGACTGTGAAGCCATGCCCTGACGGGAAAACTTAATTGCTGCAGAGGCTGAAAGCCTGTGCCACGAAATGATGAGGATCGAGAGCGTCAACCGCGCCAGATTCCCAAGAATCAGGATTTCGCCGCGCCCTGCTGGAATCCGCCTTC
The DNA here is from genome assembly GCA_049644285.1 of Candidatus Acidiferrales bacterium. GTDB lineage: Bacteria > Acidobacteriota > Terriglobia > Acidiferrales > UBA7541 > CAVRXT01. The sequence continues at coordinate 13,405 of JBARRP010000118.1, forward strand.
GTCGGCCGAAGGACCGTAGGTCGCAGGCAAGGGCACGTTGTTCAAGCGCAGGTAAACCCCGAGTTGGGCGCGATGATGAATCAGGTGGTTCATGACAAAGCCGCGCAGGACAGCGATGCGCGGCAGCGTCAAGATTTGTTGCCCGCCTGCGAGCAGGGTCCACGGCTTCGTCAGCGTTTCGTCACTGGCGCTAGCGATGGCCGCGCGGCCCTTGGTGACACAACGGTCGAAGAGTTCAAGGAGCTGCGCCCGCGAGGTCATAACATTTGGCTGAATGGGCGCGGCGTCCGCCGGCTTCATGTCCAGGGAATCTCTTTCAATCGTTTCGACGGCCCAGCCGGGAAGTTCGGCAACGTGCCCAGCGAGGCGTCCCAAGGGCATGGACTTTTCGTGGGGTTTCCAGTCGGGCTTGCCTTCGGGAACGCGCTCGAGGGTTTTGCGAGTGCTAGCCATTTCGTGATCGAACTCGGGGAGCAATGCGTCGCGGATTGCCATGTGTGCCTCCGGTAGTTGAATTCGCCCCGGGCCATTTTACTCCATCCAGGCGCCCTGGTGAAAAAACAAGAGGATCCTGGGTGACACAGGTTGTGACGATCAGATCGGCAGTCGGGCAAATCGCGGCTGCAATCGCTCGCAGCTTGCAGGCGTTCGAAGCAGCTTCAGGGATCTGAGGCGGCGGGTGCCGTGTTCTCGTTGCTGGCGAACACGCCGCGCACAGCATCGTCGAGCAAGTCCCGGACGGCGGCAGTCCTCACGATTTTGAAATGGCCGGCATGCTCGACGTGGATATTTCCCAGAAAGTTCGTAGCCTCAGGGTCTTCGGGTCGCAAATTGCTTTTTCCGGTATAGAAGGGATAGAACTGCCGCTCGTAGAAGTTGGCCGCGTCCTTGACGTTTCTAGGAATAATTCCTTTGGTGAAGCCTCTTGAGTCCACGGCGACCAGTAGTTCGATAGGGATTCCCTCTCGTTCGAGCACTCGCGCGAAGTGCAGCTCATTCGGAACACCCAGGCTGTAGCCGAAGGTGATCACCTTGGGTCCCCTTTCAATCTGTTCGGGTGTCAGGCGGCCTTTCTCTCCTTCTGCGAACTGTTTTTTCACCCAGTGGGCGGCGCACCAAGGACAATATGAGGGAATCGACTTGATACAGACGCCGGGGTAACCGAGCGAGCGCAGGTGGTGCAGCAGGGGCGTGGCTACGGTGGGAGGAAAATGTGCGGCGCCGAGACCGCCGACGAACCCGACGACGAGCACTTTACAAGAGTTCTCGCGAACCTGCTGAGCGGACGCCGCCGGGGCTAAGAGGGTGAAGAAGAGACAGACCAATGCAGAAGCGCCGCCGGCTCCAGTGCGCCGCGCTCGTGTTCCTCTAGAGTGGAAGCCTGAACCCATCTACCGATCACTACCATTATCTACGACGAACTCCTTAAGCTTAGAGGATGCCTGCGGCACCTGTTCCGAATCTGCACGGCGACGCTATCCCCGGCGACTAGCTCGTTTTCTGCGGCGGAAGCAGTAGGCTACTGGAGACATGCTAGAATCGGGCGCCATGATCAAACCTACCGGAACGATCGTCCTATTCGGACTTTTGTACGTCGTGCTGGGGCAGAGGATGTCTCCGCCGGACGTCCCTGAAAGTCTTAAAGCTCCCGCGGGAGAGGAAGTGGTGCTGCAAGCGCATGCCTCCGGAGCTCAGATTTACGTTTGTCAGGCAGCCGGGGATCAGAAACCAGCATGGGTGCTAAAAGCACCCGAGGCGGACCTTTTCGACGCGCGCGGCGCAGCCATCGGACGGCACTACGCCGGCCCAACGTGGAAGCTCGACGACGGAAGCGAAGTGACCGGCAAGATGATCGCGCGGCACGACGCGCCGGACCCGAATTCGATCCCCTGGCTGCTGCTCAAAGCCACGGGGCATTCGGGGACCGGAATCCTGAGCCGCGTGACAACTATTCAAAGAATCCACACGAAGGGCGGGCAGCCTCCGGAAGCAACTAGCTGTGATGAATCCAAACGAGGCACTGAAACGAAGAGTTCCTACTCTGCTGACTACTACTTCTACGCACCCTCCAAACTGGGCCCAACCGCCGAGGATCAACTTAACTGAGTTTAGCGTGTCACGCTGGTCGTTTACTTGCAACGTAGCATTGTCCTATAGTGGCGAGGTCCAGTTAGCGGGTGCGGCTGTTATTGTGTGTCTGGGAACGGGGGTGGACCGGAGAAGATGGCGCGCCAGTTTCTCGGAATCACTGTGCGGCGATGGCTCGAATATCTGATCGCCATTCTTATCGGCAACGCCATCTACTATTTTTCTCTGACTCCCCATCTGCCACCGTTCTTGCGCCACCAGAACTTTCAGATGGATTGGGGCGTCGCCGTAGATTTTGCGGTGTGCGTGGCGGTGTATGGTTTGATCCGTGTGGCGGCAATGCTGTGAAAGGGGAGGGATGCCGAGACCAGTTTCTGTCACCCCTCCGGGGCTGGGTTGGGGATGCGCAACCCCGCTGAACTCAGGGCTCAGGAAGCATTTATGAGACAAGTTCTCGAGAGGTTGTGCGCGAATTCGGGAAACGCACGGCTAAGAGTGTGCTTACCCGAACACCTTGCTTGCGTCTATCAGGGTGGGAACCAGCAGAAAGGGAAGTGGCCGAAAGCACTAGACTTCACCTGGCCTGTCCGGAGGGCCCTCGGGCAGGCAAACCAGAATCGGCCGTGCAAGCCATGGGGATGAGCGTCGCACTCGAGCGAGATGCGCGCCACGCAGCGGTGAAAGTCGCGGAGGAACAGGCGCTGGTCCGGGAAGCCCAGGCCGGCAACCGCCTGGCTTTTGAGGAATTAGTCCGCCGCTACGACCGCGAAGTGCTGCGCTTGGCGTTGAATCTCGTGCATCGAAGCGAAGACGCCCGCGACATCTATCAGGAAAGTTTCCTGCGGGTGTATCGCAATCTGCACCGATTCCGGTTTGAGTGCAGTTTCTATACGTGGCTCTACCGGATCGTGACCAATGTGGCGCTCGACCATCTCCGCCGGAGGACGAGCCGCCGGGAAGATCAGGCGCCCTTCGAGGAAGAAGGCGACGGAGTCTCGCGGGATTTTTTTGATCGCCAACCGGAGCTTCGAGCGTCGGCAAATCCGGAGCGGCAGCTCCTTGGGCAGGAGTTGGGCCAGCACATCACGGCAGCGCTGGAAAAACTCTCGCCGCGGGAGCGAATGGTATTCGAGTTGAAGCACTACCAGGGTTTGAAGCTCAGGGCCATCGGGGACCTGCTGGGCACTTCGGAAGAAACGGTAAAGAATTCCCTGTTCCGGGCCACGCGCAAACTGCGCGCCCGGCTCGACGGGATGCGCTAAGCGAGGGAAAACAAGATGCGGCAAGAAGAGAACGAGAATCCGCGCAACCAACCGTGCCTGGAATTTGCAGAGCGGCTGGTGTTGTTCGCCGCGAGAGAACTGGGTGAGGCCGAGCGCTCCGAGGTCGAAGACCACGTGGCTCACTGCGCCGGATGCTCGGCTGGCTTGGCTGAAGAGCGCAGGTTCCTGGACTTGATGGCGGAAGCAGAGCGCCAAGAGCCGGATGCTGCGCTTCTGGCGAGTTGCCGCGGCGGGCTGGTGGACGCCCTTGATCAAGAGGAAGAGAAAGGGATGGTGAGTCGCTGGCTCGAGGCGCTGATGCCGTCGCGCTGGTTGGCGGTGCACCCCGCTCTGAGCGCCGCGCTGCTGATCGCGATTGGCTTTTCGGTCGGGAGCATGGCGCCACGATTGTTGCACCGCCCGGGAGGACCGGTTGCTTCCACTGGAAGCGAAACCGAAACACGTGTTGCGAATTCGCAGGCTTCGCAGCCGGAGCCTGACCTGCGCGCCGCGGATGTCACCGGAATCAATTGGGTTTCGTCCAGCGACAATGCGCCGCCGCAGGTGGTAGTGCAACTCAAGGCGTCGCGCCCCATGACGTTGCAAGGGACGGTAAACAACGACGAAGTGAAGCGTGCGCTCTTGAATGTTCTTCGCAACAACCAGCGTTTTGATCCGGACGTGCGGCTCGACTCGGTGGAGCTGTTGAAACCGCGGAATAATGACCCCGAAGTCCGCAATGTCCTTTGCCAAGTGGTCCACACCGACCGGAATGCAGCAGTACGGCTGAAGGCGCTCGAAGCTTTGAACGGCACCGAGCCGCAGGATTTGGTGCGGGAGACGCTCCTGGATGCGCTCGTGGATGATGCGAATCCGGGCGTACGCATTGAGGCGATCAATACCCTTCGGACCATGGCGCAGAGCGGCGTGGTGGAGTCGGATCCGCACATGCTGGAAGTCCTGCGAGAGCGGGTGCAGAAGGATCCCAGCACCTACATCCGGTTGCAGAGCGCGGCCGCGATTCGCGATCTGGGTCCCCGTGAGAAATACTGAAGTCAAAGGATTGAAGAGGCAATGGTTGAAATGAAGTCGATTCCGAACCGGTTCGAAGCCGCGTGGCTTTGTTGGGCGCTCGCCGGCAGTTTAGTCCTTCCCGCTTCCGCTTGGGCCAATAAGAAGCCGAAGTCCGAAGCAACTGCCGGCAGCGGCCATCGCATCTCGACTCAACTGAAGGGGTCGGTACCAACCCGAGACGCGCTGCGTCTGAAGCTCGTGACCGAACTTGGCAACGTCCATGTCCATACACAGGACGCGAACCAGGTGGACTACAGGGTGAACCTCGAAACGGATTCGAGCGAGCCGGATGCAAACGAGCTTTTGAAGGGGTTCAGGGTGACCTCGCGGGTGCTCTCCGATGGCGTGCTGCTGAAAGGATATACATCCGGGATGCAGTGCAGCGGGCGGCTCTGGGTCACCTTCGACGTGAGTGTTCCGAGAAATTACAACGTCGAGATTTCGACAGAAGGTGGAAACATCGAAACCGACGACCTGAACGGCCGGGCGACGCTTGCGACCGCGGGAGGCAACATCACCGCCGGAAACGTTGGTGGCGCGGGGCGTATGGATACGGGCGGTGGCCACATCCAGGTGAAGGATGTCGGCGGGGAACTCACCGCTTCTACCGGCGGCGGCCACATCACGGTGGGGCGGGTTGCCGGGAACGCGGTGTTGCATACGGGTGGCGGGCACATTCGGGTGGCTTCCGTCGGTGGAACAGCAAAGCTGGAGACGGCGGGGGGTAATGTTTCGCTCGAACATGCTGGTTCGGAGCTTGTGGCGCAGACGGGCGGGGGCCAGATTGAGGTCGGGGAGGCCTCCGGGCTGGTGCGGGCGCATACGGGCGGTGGAGGAATCCACGTGGTGCGGGTCTCGGGTCCGACGAACCTGGAAACCGGCGCGGGCAGCATTTATCTGACCCGCGTCGACGGGACTGTGCGCGCCTCCACCGGAGCGGGAGCGATCACGGCATGGTTCGGCCCCGACGCAAAACTTCCCGGCGCCTGCGACCTGCAGTCAAGCGAAGGCGACATTGTCGTGTATCTGCCGCGTGAGTTGCCGGTGACGATTGATGCCCTGGTGCAATTGGGTGACGAGCATCGCGTCATCGTGGACCCGGCCTTTCCCTTAAAAGTGAGCTATGACGACCGCTCGAGCGGCGGGCGCATGATCCGCGCCGAAGGACCGCTCAATGGCGGGGGTGAGGTTTTGCGCTTGCGCACCGTGGCCGGCAACATCCGGCTGATTCTGAGCGACACCAGCAAGCAGCTTCAGCTCTATAAGCAGCAGATGGAGCAATTGCAGAGCCAGCTCAAGCTCCATTTGCATTCGGGTGAAGCGCAGGCGCACTCGCCGGACGATGACAAGCGGCCCTAGAGGCGCCCGGCGAAGTGACGCAAAGCGGCTTTCGGAATCACGCGAGCTTTCTCGTAGGGGCGGTTCGCGAACCGTCCCAGATAACGAGACTTAGACTCTGGCGGAGTGGATCCGCAGGGCAAGGGGGCGAGCCGTGAGCATGACCATGCCGCAAGTGCAGTCGCAAGCAGCTTCTCGAGTTGGCCCGGGCCCGATCGTAAAGGCGCTCGTGGCATTAGTCGTGGCTTTGTGTCTGGCGGCGCCCGGTTTTGCTCGAAGCCAGGTCTTTGAACACAAGTATCCACTTCCTTCTGGCGGGAGCTTCACCCTCGAAAATGTGAATGGCTCCGTCCAGGTGGACGGATGGGAAAAAGAGGAAGTCGAGGTGCGCGCAGTCAAGGTGGCCCAACACGATCCGCAGGATCTCGAGCGCGTGGAGATCGACGTCGAGAGCTGCCCGGCGCACTTGCTGGTGAGGACGAAGTACCCCAAGGGCGAAGGCGTGGCGGTTTCCGTGGATTACCACATCCATGTTCCGTATCGGGTCCTCCTTGGCAGCGTCGAGACGGTGAATGGAAGCGTGCTCGTGCGCGGGATCGAGGGCACCGGAGCCCTGCGTTCGGTGAATGGCAATGTCGAAGTGCTGAATAGCTCTGGGCGCTTCAGCGCGCGCACAACCAACGGGAATCTGCGGCTGGAATTGCGGCGCTTGACTGACGGCGGCCCGATGGCGATTGAGACAGTAAATGGCTCGGTCGCGCTCGGCCTTCCCGCCAATGCGCGCGCCGACCTGAAAATCTTGAGTATGAACGGCGAATTCTCTTCGGAGCTCCCGGTTGCGTCCGAGGGCTCACTGACAACGAGAAGCTTTCACGGAAGGATCGGTTCAGGAGGCGGTGAGGTTTCGGTGCGCACCATAAACGGCGGAATCCGCTTGTTTCTGGAGCCGCCCGGCATCTGACGGGGCGTAAATTTTCACGGAACAAGGAGGTTTCTTGATGCGTAAGCACAAGTATGCAGCCCTGTCGGGAGCGGCGGTTTTGTTTCTATCGCTCATCGTGCTTTCCATTTCCACAGGAGGCCAGTCGACCGCGCCTCCAACGTCTTCGGCAACGCCCGCACCTACGGCGCCACACTCCGCTGATAGCAATAGACAGTGCCAGGATTTCAGGGAGATCGAAGAGCTGTCTGCGCTCGATTGCAGCGAAATCGAGCGGAAGCTCGAGGCCGAACTGGCTGGCCTCGCCGCCAGAGTGGAGAAGGAGGTAGGCGAGATGCAACCCAAGCTCGCGGCCAAACTGGATGGTCTCTCGGATGAGCTCGCGAGAAAGGAAGTCGAGGCCAGCGCCAAGGCGGCAGAAGCGGAGGCCAAAGCTGCTCAGGCGATGGCTCAGGAAGTCGTGCCTCTTCTCGAAGATGAAGAGAGCGGCTGGCTGGGAGTTGTAATTGCCGAAGTGACACCGGAAAAAGCGAAGGAACTGAAGTTGCCTGCCGTGCGGGGAGTCTTGGTGCTGGAGGTCGAGCAGGATGGGCCTGCGGCAAAAGCGGGACTGAAGGAAAACGACGTCATCACCGAATACGACAGCCAGACAGTTGAGGGCACGGCGCAATTTCGCCGCTTGGTGCGGGAGACGCCGGCCGGCCGCACAATTTCTTTGAGCGTGATTCGCGATGGGCATTCTCAGAAGCTGACGCCGGAATTGGGACGGCGCAGCGCGTTCTGGGAAAAGAAGATGGAGAAGGGAATGCAGGGGATGATGCCGGGCGAGCAGGCCCACGTCTATGCCTTCCCCATGCCTGATGTGCGAGCGCTCGGGCCGCTTCCCGAGGTGCTTGACTGGCACACCCCGCTGCTTGGAATCAGCGCCGAAGACCTGAGAGGCCAGCTCGGCAGTTATTTTGGAGCGCCCGATGGCGAGGGCATTCTCGTCCGGGATGTGAGGCCGGGTACGCCGGCGGAAAAGGCTGGGCTGAAAGCGGGCGACGTGATCACGAAGGTAGACGGCAAGCCGGTGAAGACCCTGCATGAACTCCGCGAGCAATTACGCCAGAAGAGCGATCAGAAAGCTGTGAATCTGAGCATCCTCCGCCGCGGCGCCGAGATCACCACGCCCGTGACGATCGAAAAGCCGCGGCCGATCGAAACTCCCCACGCGCTCAATCGCGCCCAGTTGTAGTTCACGATTCTCTTGGGCGCAAATCATCGCCGGGAAGCAGGTTTGTCTTCTTTCCGGCCGGGCACGCCCAGCCTGAAGGATTTCGAGGGCTCAATTCGCCTGAACTGATTCTCCCCCTACTCGCGGACGATTTCGGCGTTGGCGCTGGGCACGGCGATGCGGACGAGCTTACGCCCTTCGAGAAAGAGATTCACCTCGAGATCTTCGCTGCGAACGCGCAGTTGTTCCAGCTTCGAACCGCCGTCGGCCTGAGCCCCGAGCGACTCGACGGTCACGCTTCCGGGAGTCATGGACTGCGGAACCAGCACCGGGATCGTCTGCGGGCCTTTCTTATCCCAGTCGTAGAGACGAGCGAGGATAGCGTATTGATGATAGAGGTTGTTGTCGAGGATTACGACGCGCGAGGTGTTGAAGGTGAACTGCTGGGTGAAGGGGCGCGCGTTTTCGAGATGCAGCTCAATGGTGGCCGTCATTCCCTGGAACTGAATGTTCGCGGAAGCTTTTTTCGCGCCCTGGGTGCTCCACTCGTAGCTTAGCGGGGTACCGTCGGACGCCAGGTGAAGCGTACCGGTGACATTGGTGGCGGGGTTCTGTGGAGCCTGGACTTCCGTCCTACCATGTGCGACCCAACCGTCTCCGGATGGCGCAATTTCAAATTCTTCTTTCCCGACCACTTGGCCATTGACCAGGATTCGGAATTTGCCTTTGTCTTGGGCGAGGACCGAGGGCGCGCTCGCGCCGCCTTCGGGAACTGTCAAGCCAGCGTGGCGCGCCGGCCACGCCTTGGAGGAGAAGCCCGCCGCCAGGAGGAGGGCCAGCAGGAAACCGGCGAAATAGAAAAAGGAGGAAGCGCCGAGCGCGCACAGGACGCGGGAGCCTTTCGACTTCATACCTGCACCTTGTCAAGGATTCCAAGCGAGATGATTTGCTCGACTACTCGTAAGGGCTCGATGTTGCTTTCGACGCGGTAGTCGGCCACTTCATACGAGGGGAGTCGCTCTTGGTACAGGTGGCGAAAGCTCGCTTCATCGCGGAAGAGCGGACGATTGGTGATACGCGAGACCCGCGAGAGAAGCTCCTCAATCGGGCAATGGAGCCAGACCAGTTTCGCGCCGCTTTCACGCAGCAGCGCCAGGTTTTGCGGCCGAGCTGTTGTCCCGCCGCCCAGGGAAATGATCGTTGGCGCGCCAAGCTCGACCGCCTCGCCCAGAGTGCGCCGCAACTGTTCGTGCTCCATCTCTCGAAAAGCCGGTTCGCCTAACCGGGCGAAAATTTCCGGGATGGTGAGCTCCGCATTTTCGATGATGCGGCGATCGAGGTCTACATGCCACCACCCAACCTGCCGGGCAAGGAGGCGCGCGACGGTGGATTTGCCGCAGCCCATGAACCCGATCAGGCACAGCAGCCGGGGCGAACGAGTCTGACTGGCCAAGGGCATCGCGCTCAGAATACATCCACTTGCGTGATTGTGGGTTCAGTCACGCCGGTGGACGTTGATTGTACCATCGAACGAGCTGAGCTCGACTTTCGCGCGGCCTTGATTGAACGTTCCGAGGAGGCTGCTTCCGAATTTGGGTTTCTGACCCGGCGTATGAGAATGCGGAGTCAGGACAGCCTGGTTGTTTACCTTGCCCTTCAGCGAGGTGGCGCTCAAATCGAAGGAATCGCCCGGTGAGAAGCGGACTTCGATCACGCCACTGTAATTCCTCAAGCGATACACGCCGTTCGGAAGGAATTCCCCGTCGAAGAGAATATTTCCCTTCGAAGTCTGGGCACGAATGTTGTAGCTGCGCACCTGGAGAAGTTGGACATTTCCGCTGATCGAAGTGACTTCGATGCGCCCGGCGCAGCGCATACACTGGAAGCTGCCGTCCACAGTTTTCACCGTCAGGTAACCGGCCGCATCGGACAAATTCACTCCGGCGCCCACGGTTTCGACCGCCATGTCGCCGAGCACTTGCCCGACGTCGACGGTGCCGGCATCATTGTGGATTTCGAGCTCAGCGTCTTCGGGGACGGTGACCTGATAATCTGCGTGGAGATCGTCTGGGCCGATGCTATCGGAAAGAGTATGGGTGAGAAGCTCGATGCGGTTGCCCAATTGTTCGGCGTCCACTTCCACCTTATCACTCGAGTGATTCGCGATCACAACCACTTCCGGTTTGTTCCACGCGCGAATGGTGATCGTGCCGTTTGGATTGTGCACGGTAACGATCGGATGGGCCTCGACGGCAAAATGCTTTTCCAGCCGGTGAGCCGAAGCGGGCGCAGGCGCGACAAAGAACAGCCCGGCGGCCAGCGCCACGGCGGAAACGCCGCGTAGTTCCCATCGGGTGCTCAAGACGTTCATCGAGTGTTCTCCCCTCGCTCGGAAATCTCGCTCAGCAATTCTGCTTTCTGCTGATAAGCCCCGTACAGATAATCGCGCGCCACTTCATTCTGAGGATCTTCGCGAACGCTGTTTTCACAGAGCTGAATGTAGTTGTCAACGAGAGCCAGGTTATCGTGCAACGAAGCCGCCACGACGGGATTCCGGGCATTCAAGGCGGACAAGGTGTGCACTTCGCCGGAATCAAGCGTGCGGTTCAGCGAAGCGGTCGTCGCCTGAGTGCCGTTATACCAGCGACTGTCGTTTGTCTGCAAGATGCGCGGGGTGCCGATCAAAACGCCGGCGGCGACAAGGAGCGCGAGATAAGCTCCCGCCACGACGGGCCGAGGCAGCGCCGGCGCAAGGCCGCCCAGCCATTCCGTCCAGCGTTTGGTCCAGCTTGGCTCGCGGATCAGATCTTCCTCGACGAGGCGGGCGCGAAGAGCCGTCCATATATGTAGGGGTGGCTCCACAGCAACTTCGCCCAGTTGGTGGCCGGCCCTGCGGATTGCTTCGAGATCACCGGCTACTCCCTGGCAATGTGCGCACGCGCGCAGGTGTGCTTCAACCTGAGGCGCGCGCTCCCCTTCCATGCGAGGCTCAAGGTATTTCAGAACATCACTACAGTTTAGGGCTGGCATGTTTTAACCTTCGCCCGCGGCATCCGTCTTGACCGCTTGGCGTTCTTCCCGTGCTTTGTCTCTTAAAGTTTCGTGCAGCAACTCGCGGAGGCGCATCCGGGCCTTGTGAAGCTGCGACTTCGAATTTCCGATGGAACAGCCCATGATCTCCGCGATCTCGTTGTGTTCATAGCCCTGCACATCGTGCAGAACAAAAACAGCTTTGTAACCCCGGGGCAACTGGTCAATTGCGCGCTGCAAGTTCACGCGGTCAATCGATCCGCTCAGTCGCAAATCGGGTGCTCCAAAATCTCTGCGCGGGCCGCCCGTTTCCTCGTCTGGCTCCGTGGTTTCTTCCAACGATGTTTCGGTCGCTGACTTCTTTCGCAGGCGCATCAGCACGACGTTCACCGCCAGCCGGTGCAGCCAAGTGGAGAAGGCCGACTCCCCACGAAAGGTGGCGATCTTGCGGAACAACTGCAGGAACGCCTCCTGCGTCAGATCCTCCGCCTCGGCGGTGTTGCTGACCATGCGCAGGCACAGAGAATAAACCCTTCGGCTGTGCAGTTGGTACAGGCGTTCGAAGGCTGCCGCATCGCCCTGCTGGGCCAGCCGGATAGCTTCCGCTTCCGGCATTTCCCCAGTTTCGGATCGTTTCGCGCGGGCCACGTTCTCCCGTGGGAACGCATCCTGTTGTGCGATGCGTCCACCGCCCCAGAAGTTGTACTTACGTTGCGTAAGGAACACACTCAGGCGCGCCGGCCAAGTCCGCCATCAATCCCGGGTTCGATGGGCCTTGCTCCGGCAGCCCTTTCCGCAAGTCTCGCCTATTGTCTTCGGATTCTGCCCGTGCGTCCAGTGCCGTTCAACCTGGGCGCCACCCGGTCTGGCGATCGGTGGAGAGTGCAATTAGCTCCGGGAAGTTGGATGAGGTCCAGGGCCCGTAAGTCGCAGGGAACTAATCGAGTGCGCGGGAGAAGCGTAACTGGAGCCGAACAGTCGAAGCCGGTCTGGGAGTTCGGAGTCTTTCTTCGAAAGCGCCCAGTTGCTGGGAAGGCAGCGCCCGCAGAAAAGATTTCAGGATGACCTGTGTCTCCCGCAAACAGGTGTTGACATCATAGTGGAGGCATTCCATCGCCGCCCAGGATTCTTCCGGCTGGATCGAAGCGGCCTCGGAGACTTCGTCGGCGGTCTGCACGAATTCGCTCGCAAGATCTTCCAGGATACCTGTGAGGGCGTGGAGCTTGTGAAAGAACCGCGTGCGATCTCCGAACAACACGCGCAGGAGGAGGCTATTCCAGGAAGCGGCTTCCTGAGCCATCGCACCGCGGAAGAACAAGAGGTTCAGGGGTTTAACAGTGGGAAGAGCTGAAAGATGTCGCGCTTGCTCATCAATCGCGTCGAGGGCCGGAACAAGAGCACCCGCCAGCAGCGCCATCAGTTCCGAGGAGATGGCCGTATGCTGGCGCGCCAGGATCAGCCGGCCTCCCTGCCGGAGCGTAAACGCCTCGTCCAGCGCGACGCTCAGCATGCCGTAGGCGGCCTCCCAGCGAGACAAGGCTTCATCGAACACCCGAAGCTTGTCCTGCGGCAGGACGGCAATCCAGTCGTCACACACCCGCGGACGCGAGGACAGAAATTTCGAGACCGCCTTCAAGGTCACGCTACCCCTGGGAATTGTGGCAGTATATCAGACAACTGCAGGATCGGCGCACCTTCCTTGACGCTGCCGGAACCGCCTCGCTATACTGCCGCACGACTCACCCGGAAAGGATCTCCGTTTGGAATTCGAGCCGCTCGACCAGTACCTCCAGCGCCGCAAGAAACTGAGCGAAATCGTTGAAAAGGGATACGATCCCTATCCCAACCGTTTCCCATGGACGCACACTCCGGTGCAGATCCTGGAGAAATACGAGGGAAGCTCGGCGGAGCAATTGGCCGCCGAAAAAGTCAAGGTACGGCTGGCCGGCCGGATCGTGCAAATCCGCTTGCATGGCAAGGCGGGGTTCGCGCACTTGTACGGGCAAGGGCGCCGGCTCCAAATTTACGTGAAGCTCGACGCCGTCGGAGACCGGGCGTACGAGCTTTTCTGTCTGCTGGATTTGGGCGATATAGTCGGTGTTGCCGGGCATCTTTTCCGAACGAAAACGAACGAGTTGACCGTCTGGGTGGAGCACCTCGAGCTGCTGAGCAAAGCTTTGCTCCCGCTGCCGGAGAAGTGGCACGGCTTGGCCGACGTTGAGCTGCGATTTCGGCAGCGCTATCTCGATCTGATTGCAAACGAGCGCGCGCGGGCCGTCTTCGAGAAACGCGCCGTGATGTTGCGCGAGGTCCGCCGCTTCTTCGACGAGCGCGGATACATCGAAGTCGAAACTCCGATGATGCAGCCGATCGCCGGTGGCGCGACGGCCCGCCCGTTTGTCACCCACCACAATACGTTCGATCTCGATCTCTATCTGCGCATCGCTCCGGAACTCTATTTGAAGCGGTTGGTCGTCGGAGGTCTCGACCGAGTCTATGAGATCAACCGGAACTTCCGCAACGAGGGAGTCTCGTTCAAATACAACCCCGAATTCACGATGCTCGAATTTTACCAGGCTTATAGCGATTACAACGAAATGATGGATTTGACGCAGGAGTTGCTTGCTCGCCTGGCAGAGAAGGTCACCGGAAAGACAGCGGTGCCCTATGGCCAGCACACTCTCGATTTTGGGCGGATCGAACGACTGACGATGCGTGAAGCAATCATTCGCCATTGGCAGCCTGCCGCGGGGGCGGCGCCGACACTCGAGGAGCTTGCAGCACCCGGCGGGCCGCGCCGCTTCGTCGAACGATACAACAATTGGGCGGCTGCGAATCACCAGGATCCGATTCTCTCCGAGAAACAAGCCTCGGAGGGGGAGCTGACGGGAATGTTGTTCGAGGCGACCGCCGAGAAGCAACTGATCCAACCGACCTTTATCTGCGATTTTCCAACAGCGATTTCGCCGCTTTCAAAAGCCCGAAAGGACGATCCCTCCTTGGTCGAGCGGTTCGAGCTTTTCGCGGCGGGCATGGAAATCGCAAATGGCTTCTCGGAGCTGAACGATCCGGATGAGCAGGAGCGGCGCTTTCGCGAGCAGATTGCGAAAGGCGGGGAAGAGGTTCCCAAACAACTCGACGAGGATTACATTCGCGCGCTGGCGCACGCGCTGCCTCCGACCGGCGGGGAAGGTGTCGGGATCGACCGGCTCACCATGCTCCTCACCGACTCGCATTCCATCCGCGAGGTTATCCTTTTTCCGCTGCTCCGGCCGGTGGCGTCGGAGGAGGCGGCTGCGGCCAGCGGCGAACCGAAATGAAATTGGAATGGCTGGTGGCAGTGCGCTACCTGCGCTCGCCGACGCGGCCAGCCATCCTGCGTCTGGTCACCTTGCTCTCGATGGCGGGAGTGGCTGCGGGAGTCACGACGCTGGTGATCGCGCTGGCCATGAACACCGGCTTTCGTCAGGCAATTCGCGATCGTTTGCTCGGCGTCACCGCTCACGTCAATCTCAAGCCTCTCGGGTCCGAAGGAGTCCGCGACTATCGGGCTTTGATGGCCAGGCTTAGCGATACCCCGGGTTTACGGTCTCTAACCCCCGCCATCTACGACACGGTTCTTCTCTCCACCGGTGGCCGCGCACGAGGCATCGTGTTGAAGGGAATCGACCCGGAGCTCGAAGGCCGAGCCGATGAAGCTTTGCATCGAATTGTTGCCGGCTCAGCTGACTTCAACGCGGACCGTGACGGCTTTCCCGGACTCGTCATCGGCAGGATTCTTGCGGACGATTTGAAAATCTCCGCAGGACAGTACGTGACGCTAACAAGCCCGCAAGGGAATCTGACGCCATTCGGGATGGTGCCGAGGTCGCGACGATTTCGCGTGGCGGGGGTTTTCGATTCGGGATTTTATGACTACGACGCCAACTGGGGCTTTGTGACGCTGGGCTCAGCGCAGGGGCTAGCCGGAACGGGCGACGTTGTGAGCTTGCTGGAGGTCCGCGTAGACAAACTGGACGAGGCGCGCCGTGTGGCGGAAAATCTCCTTCGGCGCGCTGGCCCGGGTTATACCACCACAACGTGGATGGAAGAAAACCGCGCCCTTTTCCGCGCCCTGAGTTTGGAAAAACTGGTGACCGCACTTTTCATCGGGTTGATCACGTTCGTCGCCGGATTGAATATTCTGGTGGTGTTGACGATGACGGTGGCCGACAAAGCCCGCGACATCGCTGTGCTGATGGCGATGGGGGCGCAGCGCAAACAAGTACGCAACATTTTTATCCTGCAGGGATTCGCCGTGGGCGCGGTGGGAATGCTGGTCGGTCTCATTGTCGGCTACGCGGTAGCTTGGGTAGCGAACGCATGGCATCTGATTCCGCTCAACCCCGAGGTGTACGCGGTCCCGTATGTGCCTTTTCACTCGAACCTCTTGGACGCGCTTTGGATCGCGGCAGCCGCGCTGACGATTAGCGTCGGGGCGACGCTCTACCCCGCGCGCGCCGCGGCGCGCATCCTTCCTGTCGAAATCCTCCGCTTCGAATGAGCTTCACGTGTTGACGTTTTGACGTCAAAGCGTCAAAATAGCAGGAAATGGGGTCTTTGGAGGGATCAATGGCTTCGACGCAACGCGCCACGATCTATTTTTCCCCGGCGCTCTATCGTGCGTTAAAAGTGAAAGCGGCCGTGACCGATCGGGGAGTGTCGGAATTGGTCAACGAAGCGGTGCGGATGGCGCTCCGAGAGGACGCTCTCGATGAAGCGGCCCCCCGCCGAAGGGCCAAGGAACCCAGCCGGGCTTTCTCGCAAGTGTTGCGCGAGTTGAAGCGTGCCAGAGCCCTATAGGGTATTTATCAAGAGATCGGCTGAACGAGAATTGCGCGACCTACCCGGGCGAGACCGGCTTCACCTCGCTCGACGGATTCACGATCTTTCGCAACGACCCCGACCGAACGGCCGCGAGAAGCTTTCGGGACAGGATGCTTACCGCATTCGGCGGGGCGACTACCGCATAGTCTACACTGTGGACGACGAGCAACGCCTAATCCAGATTTACAGGATCGGACACCGACGGGAAGTCTACAGGTAATCGGATGCCTCGAAGAATCGGTGCGGTAGAGTTCCCTTCGTCGACAGGCTCAACCGGAATGGTGCTACTCACCACCTGAAGGCGGCTTGCTTCTACGAATTCACCACAAACTATCTGGAAAGATTGAGACCTGTGGACGTGCTAAAATCACATTGAGACAGGCATCCGTAATTCGAGACAAGGAAGGGTGAAAAACCAGGACATGGCACTTTGGCGGCACAATTGTGAAACACTTTGGCATACCTTGCCGCCTCCCAGGGGCCTTCGGGGCCTGGCCGAGTTGGAAAAAAAGGACATACGCAGAGACGAGTTCGGCATCTAAATTGTGTATCAAGTTGAAGAGCAGATGGGACCACAGGCGACTATCGGTGTAGCTGTAGCGCGCGGCCTGGAACAAGCCTTGTCCGACCTGGGCGCGAGGACGGGAGAATTGCTCCGCGCGGAAGGATTGAGGAAGGTGTTCCGCTCCGGGACAGCCGAAGTGATACCGCTCGCCGGGGTAGATCTTACGATCGCGCGCGGGGAGATGATCGCGATTGTGGGACCGTCAGGTGCGGGGAAGAGCACGCTGCTGCATCTGTTGGCTGCCCTAGACACTCCGACAAGCGGTACAGTATACTTCGCCGGGCATTCGCTCCGTGATTTGAATGAAGCCGAGTTGGCGCAATATCGCGGTCGCGCCATCGGGTTTGTTTGGCAGCGGCATCATCTGCTTCCGGATTTCACGGCGGTAGAGAACGTCGCGATGCCTTTGCTAATTCGAGGCGTGGCTGCGGAAAAAGCGGTCCAGGCAGGGCGCGAATGGCTGGCGGAAGTCGGGCTGGCCGAGCGCGCAGAGCATCGAGCGGGGGAGCTTTCAGGGGGAGAGCAACAGCGCGTGGCGATCGCCCGGGCGCTGGTGAATCGTCCGGCGTTGTTGCTGGCGGATGAACCCACCGGCGACTTGGACGAGCGGAACGCGGACGCAGTGTTCGAGCTGATGCAGCGATTGCACCGGTCGCACCAACTGACTTCGATTCTCGCAACGCACAACCTTTCACTGGCCCGGCGCGCGGATCGCCTGCTGGTTTTAGAACATGGCAGGCTGGCGCCGGCGGACAATTCCCACGCGACGCGCGCCAAGGCAGGCGCGACGGCCGCGGGGATTGGGGCCCTGACCCCCGGAGAGCGCGGGTGACTCGTGTTTGAACGCTACACGGAAAAAGCTCGGCGGGTAATTTTCTTCGCCCGGTACGAGGCGAGCCAGTACGGCAGCCCGTACATCGAGACGGAGCACTTGCTGCTGGGCTTGCTGCGCGAAGACAAGGCTTTGGCCAATCGTTTTCTGCGCACGCACGGATCGATCGAATCGATCCGGAAGGAGATCGAATCCCGGATTACCGTTCGCGAGCGAATCTCGACTTCGGTCGAAGTCCCGCTGAGCCAGGAGTGCAAGCGGATTCTGAATTACGCCGCAGAAGAGGCCGAGCGGCTCGGCCACAAACACGTAGGCACCGAACACTTGCTCTTGGGAGTGCTGCGCGAGGAGAAGTCCTTCGGCGCGGAGATTCTTCAGGAGCGTGGTCTGCGTCTTTCCACCGTTCGTGAAGAGCTGGCGCGAAGCGCCGGGGAGAAGGTTCCCGTGAATCGCCCGAAAGAAGCGTCGCTGCTTGCAGAATTCAGCCGCGACCTGACGCAGGCGGCAATGGAAGGACAGCTCGACCCGCTGGTAGGTCGCGAGCGGGAACTCGAACGCGCCGTCCAGATTCTCTGCCGCCGCACCAAGAACAACCCGGTCCTGATCGGTGAACCTGGCGTCGGCAAAACGGCCATCGTGGAAGGCCTGGCGCAGCGAATCGCGGATGGCGACGTTCCGCCGTTCCTCGCCGACAAGCGCATCCTCTCCCTTGATCTCTCTCTCATCGTTGCCGGAACGAAATACCGCGGGCAATTCGAAGAACGGCTGAAGACGATCATGAAGGAACTGATGGAGAGCCAGAACGCCATCGTCTTCATCGACGAGTTGCACACGCTGGTCGGCGCGGGCTCCGCCGAAGGCTCGCTCGATGCCGCCAACATCTTGAAGCCGGCGCTGAGCCGGGGTGAAATCCAGTGCATCGGCGCAACCACCCCGGGCGAATACCGCAAGTCAGTGGAAAAAGACCGCTCGCTCGAGCGCCGCTTCCAATCGGTGAAAGTGAACGCGCCGAACGAAGACGAAACCATCCTGGTTCTTCAGGGCGTCCGCGACCGCTACGAGAAATTCCACGCCGTCAGCTATACCGAGGAAGCCATCCGTTACGCCGTTTATCTGTCGAATCGGTACATCCCGGACCGCTTCTTGCCCGACAAGGCCATCGACTTGATCGACGAAGCAGGCGCGCGGGTGAAGCTGCGCCAGGCGATGCTGCCCGATGAAGTGGCCGAAGTGCAAAAGCGCGTGAAATTTATCACGCACCGGATGGAAACAGCGATCGCCAATCACGAATTCGAAAAGGCGCGGTTCTATTCCGAAGAAGAGCGCAAGGAAAAAGAGCACCTGCGGATGCTGCGGGAAAAGCTCAAACTGGACGATTCCTCGACCGGCGTGGTCACCCGTGAGGATATCGAAGAAGTGGTGGCGCGCTGGACGGGCATCACCGTGAGCGCGATCAAGGAAGACGAGCAGCAAAAGCTGCTTCGCATCGAAGAAGAATTGCATCGCCGTGTCATCAGCCAGGACAAGGCGATCACCGCGCTCGCTCGCGCGATCCGCCGCAGCCGCGCCGGCCTGAAGGCGCCGGGACGGCCGGTGGGATGCTTCCTGTTTCTTGGGCCCACGGGTGTGGGCAAGACGGAAGTGGCGCGGCGGCTGGGCGAATTCCTGTTCGGCAGCGAAAAGTCGCTGATCCGTTTCGACATGTCGGAATACATGGAGAAGCATTCCGTGTCGAAGCTGATCGGCGCGCCTCCAGGCTACGTCGGGTATGAAGAAGGCGGCCAACTGACCGAGCGGGTGCGCCGCACGCCTTATTCGGTGATCCTCCTGGATGAAATCGAGAAGGCCCATCCGGACGTGTACAACATCCTCTTGCAAGTTTTCGAGGATGGACAACTGACCGATGGCTTGGGCAACACGGTGGATTTCCGGAATACCATCATCATTCTGACGTCGAACATCGGCGCGCGGCAGTTGCAAAAGCACTCCACGCTCGGTTTCCAGTCAGCGGCGGAAGAAACCGGCGCGAAGAGCATGGACGACCTGGTGATGAACGAAGTGAGGCGCGTCTTCAATCCTGAATTCCTGAACCGGCTCGATGAGATTATTCTGTTCAATTCGCTCACGGACGACGACTTGTTGCGCATCATCGACCTGCTCGTCGGCCAGATCAACGATACACTGGTGCACCGCCAGGTGCAGATTGTGATGACACCTGAGGCGCGCCAGTGGATTCTCGAGAAAACCTGCACCGATCGGAACTACGGCGCGCGCCCGCTCCGGCGCGCCTTGCAGAAGTATGTCGAAGACCCATTGTCGGAAGCTTTGATCCAGGGCGGGCTGCAAAGACCGGCGACCCTCGAAGTATATCTCACCGCCGAAGGCTTGACGTTCCGTCCCCTGGTGGAAGCAACCCCAGTGGCCCACTAGGAATCCTACACGCGCAGCCAGGCCGGGAACGGCCGGGCGGGGGAGCCATTATACTTGGGCGGGGGAGCGCGGCCTTGAGCACAGGCGCGGCCGCACGCGGAAAACTATTCCCGTATGTCCTGTTCCGTGCGGTGTTTGTGTGCTTCCTCGCCGGCATTTTTCCGGCTCATCTGCGCGCTGAACCGCAACGCTCCGACGCCACGCAGTACGTCATCGACCGCATTGAATTCGTCGGCAATCGCCGGATCGCCCGCGACACGTTGCGGGCTCGAATTTTCTCGCGGCCCGGCGACCCTTACAGCGAAGAGGCCGCGCGCCGCGATTTTCAGGCGCTGTGGAATACGAACTTCTTCGAAGACATCCGCCTCGAAGTCGAAGATAGCCCCGATGTTTCCAACGGAAAAATCCTCGTATTCCACTTGACGGAGCGGCCGGTCATCCGCCGGATCGAATACAAAGGCAACAAGTCCGTCAGCGAATCCGACATCCTGGAGCGGTTTAAGGACCGCAAAGTGGGTCTCTCGATTGAAAGTCAGTTTGATCCCACCAAGATCAAACGCGCCGAGGTCGTCCTGAAGGATCTGCTGGCTGAGCACGGACGCCAATTCGCCACCGTCAAGCCTACCTACGAAAAAATCGCGGCAACCAATGCGGTGAAACTGATCTTCAATATCGACGAAGGGCCGAAGGTGAAGATCGGCCGTATAATCATCGACGGCAACCACGTCTTTTCCAGCCGCCGCATCATTCGATCGATGCGGCATTCCCGCCCGATCGGCGTTCCACTGGGGATCACGGAGATCGACATTTGGAGCAAGACTTTTGACCGACGCAAGCTCGACGAAGACCTCGAAGTGGGCATCCGCGGACTCTACCAGGACAATGGCTATTTCAAGGTCTTGGTGAAGGATCCGGTTCTGAAGACGGTGGATGAAAGCCGTGGCGGGGTTCCCGGACCGTGGCCTGGCATCGGGAGCAAACACGGAAAACGCACTGACATCACCATCCCGATTGAAGAAGGCGAGCGCTTCCGCATGGGCTCGCTCAGTTTCACCAGCTCCGATCCAGACCAGCCCCTTTTTTTCAAGACCGAATTCCTGGCCAGGATTTTCCCTCTGAAGCAGGGGGATATCTTCTCCACCGATAAGATCCGAAAGGCATTTGAAACCTACAAGAAGCTGTATGGCGAGTACGGGTACATCGATTTCACTACCACACCGGACACCGAGATTGACGATGTGAAGAAGATCATCAATCTCAAGATGGTCCTCGATCAGCAGAAGCAGTTTTTTGTCCGCCGCATCCAATTCGTGGGCAATACCACTACCCGCGACAAGGTCATCCGCCGCGAAATCCTTCTCGACGAAGGCAACCTGTTCAACAATCGCTTGTGGGAGCTCAGCATTCTGCGGCTGAACCAGCTCGATTACTTCGATCCCATCAAGCCGGAGAATGCCGAGCTCAAACGCAACGTGAAAGAGGGCACCGTCGATATCAAGCTGAAGGTCAAGGAGAAGGGCAAGCAGTCCATCAGCTTTTCGGGAGGCGTCAGCGGACTGGCCGGAAGCTTCATCGGACTTTCCTATCAGACCAACAATTTCCTCGGTCTGGGCGAGACGCTCACGTTCTCGGCGCAGCTCGGTGACCGTCAGCGTAATTTCATTTTCGGCTTCACCGAGCCGTATCTGCTGGACCGGCCGATCACCACCGGTTTCAGCATTTTTGACAGCCGGTTCGACTTTAATCAGGCGCGCGAGACTTCGATTCTGGTGGGCCAGCAGGTGGCCATAAACCCGGCGCTGGCGCAGAATTACAACACGGACCGCAAGGGCTTCACCGTCTTCGCCAGCTATCCGCTGCGCCGCTGGTCCTTCACTCGACTGGGAGTTACGTATGGATGGTCCACCACGAACATCACCGCCTTTAGCCAATCTTCCCAGCTTTTATTTGAGTCCGTGCAGTTTACCAGCCTGGCCGGACCTAACTCGCTGAAGGGCATTCGTTCCAGCAAGATCACGCCCACGCTCACCTACAACACCGTAAACCACCCCATCAATCCCACCGGAGGTAAGAGCTTTTCCTACGGACTCGGGATCGAAGGCGGCCCAATCGGCGGCAACGTCAACACTCTGACGAATACCTTCGAGTTTAAATACTTCCACCCGGTCACCAAGCGGCGAAACGTAATCGGCCTCCGCTTCGTGGGCGCCTACAGCACGGGCTACGGGGGAAAGGTGGTCCCGCCTTTCGACCGCTTTTACATCGGAGGCGAGCAGGACATCCGCGGATTCGATTTCTACACGATTTCGCCCTACATCTTTATTCCGACCACGACGACCTCATCTGTGTTTTTCACGAATCCCACAAAGCTGGATC
Organism: Candidatus Acidiferrales bacterium; assembly: GCA_049644285.1. GTDB lineage: Bacteria > Acidobacteriota > Terriglobia > Acidiferrales > UBA7541 > CAVRXT01. The sequence continues at coordinate 35,422 of JBARRP010000118.1, forward strand.
AGAATGGCAATCCGACGCTTCAGGCGGTCAATGTTCCGGTGCTCCAGTTTCTGTCGACGCGCCCCGGAGGCGATACACAGGGCGTGTTCAACATCGAATATCGCATCCCGATCGCCGGCCCGGTAACCTTTGAGTTTTTCCATGACATCGGCATTGACGGCGTCCTGAGCAAATCCCAGTTGCAGCTCAGCCAGTCGGCGGTGAGTCTGCTGCAGCAGCAGTTCCCAAATCCTCTCTTCCCGAACACAACTGTCCAACAGAGTCTGCCGATTGTCGGCCGGTCCAATTTCCGGCCGCGGAGTTCGGTGGGGCCGGAGCTGGTGGTGCAATTGCCGATCATCAACGCCCCTTTCCGCGTGTACTATGCGTATAACCCGTTGCGGTTGAACCAGACCATCCGAGGGCCGCGGGGGGCATTTTTCTTGAGCGATCAGGTTCTGCGGACATTGCCGCCCGGGGTGCTCCAGACGCAGATCATGCCGCAGTTGAACTCGATCTTGGATCAGCAGGTCCAGATATTTCCCACGGGTCTGATCGAGCCGAAGAGCACGTTTCGGTTCACGGTGACGCGCACTTTCTGAGATGGAGATGGAAGAGCAATTCGAAAGCGGGGATCTACGCTGAGGACATTCAAGGCATCAAAGGGAGCAAGTCGGATGAGGGGTTGGAAAGAGATGAGGATTTGCGTGGCGGGAGCGGCGGCTCTTGCGGCCGCTTTGATGGCGGGCTGCGGAGGCGGTAACCAAGCGACCGCCGGCGTGACAGTCGCCCCCAACGCCGCAACGGTGCTTGCCGGCAGGACGCAACTCTTCACCGCAACCGTGACCGGCATATCCGCGAACACCGTTACCTGGGCCGTAAGCCAAGGCACCGCGACACCCATCACCGGTGGCAACTCGACGCTCGGGACGATCACGACGGCCGGTTTGTATACCGCGCCTGCGACCATTCCCAATCCCAATCAGGTTACGATCACCGCCACCAGCACCGTTAACACCAAAACCATCGGCACCGCCACCGTGACGGTTGATTCGGGCGTTCGCGTGAAGGTGCTTCCCGCCTCGGATGATTGCGCGACTTCGGCCCCCTCCAACCTCGCGATCGCGACGGGCGAACAGTTTCAATTCAAAGCCTGCGTCACGGGGACGACGAACACCAGCGTCACGTGGGCGGTCAACGGGACTGCTGGAGGGAGCCCGACGCTTGGCATAATTAGCGGCAGCGGCCTGTACGCCGCGCCCACGACTCCTCCCGCCAGCCTGTCCATCACCGCTACTTCAGCGGCCGATCCTAACCAATCGGGCAGTATTCCGCTCAGCGTAACCGCTGCTGCCGATCCCACACTGGCCAGCATCGAGCCTTCAACGGCCGCGCAAGGCTCCGTGCAGCAGGATGTATACTTGACAGGAACCAACTTTTTCTCGACGAGTCAGGTGCTCGTCGGCGGCAGCGCGAATAACGTCACGACCACGTTCCTAAGCTCGACGGTGCTCCGCGCGCGCGTGCTGGCGCCGGCGCTCCTTGCAGGGGGAAACCTGCCGATCAGCATCCAGCGGCAGAACGGTGACGTTTCCCCGCCCGTGAATCTGACCGTGCAAGCGGTGCGCCCGGCGATCATTTCTTCCTCGCCCGACAGCGTGCCGAAAGGCGCCTCCTCGCCAAACGTGACGCTTACCGGCGGATACTTCACGCCTTCAACGACCGCGGAATTCAACGGGCAGCCGCAGATTCTGACTCCGCCCAGCACCGATCCCCGGCATGTGATCGTAAACGCTTCGGGGGCAGCCTTGGGGACGCCCGGATTATATTCGGTGGTGGCGCGCAATCCCGGCGTTGCAGCGGCAGCCTCCGCCATCGCTTCTACGAATTTGGCCGTTTCGAGTTTGTCCAGCGACATTCCCAGCGCACCACAAGCGACGGTGACGCTTGGCGCATCAGCATCACCTTCGGCTGTCGCCTTCAATTCGGCGACGGCGACGGCCGTCGTCGCCAACACCGGAGGCAACTCGATTTCTTTGATCAACCTGACGAATATCGCCTCGATTCCGCCACCCACAACGATAAACCTCGGAGCCAACAAGAAACCTACCGGTGTGGCCGTCGACGACCTTCTGAATGAAGCGGTCGCCGCGGATAACGGCGATAACACCGTCGCGGTGGTGAACCTGGCCACTCAGGCGGTAACTTCAGTCTCGCTCTCTGGGTTCACACCGATGGGCAGCGCACCCTTCGCAGTGGGGATCAATCCGCTTTCGCATCGCGCGATCGTGGTGAATCAATCCACCAACACGGCCACGATCATCGAACTCACCGCAACCCCTACCTGTACGACTCCTCCCTGTGTCTTGACCACGATTGGAGGCAGCGCCAATCCCATCAGTACCGGAACGAATCCTTCGGTTGCTGTGGACCCCCGGTTGAATTGGGCGATTGTGACACCGGGCGGCGCGGGAACGATCTCGATCGTGGATCTTGGCCGCCCGGCGACTGCTGGAGACGGAGGCCGCGTCCCGGGCGTGGTTGCCACCTTCAGCCTCACGATCAGCGTTCAAGGCGTTGCAGTCAATTCGGAAACCCATCAAGTGTTGGTAACCGATCCCAATAATACGGTCGCGACTCTTTTTAGCGCCCTGGACAACACGCCTGCGTCGATTACCACGCTAAAAGGCGACGTCGCCGCAGCGACCAACCCTTTGACCGACGTTGGCTTGACTGTGAATAGCCAGGGCGGAGTTGTTACCGTTTTCGACCTGCGCACGCAGTTGGCGCTGAGCCAACCCCCCATCAAGGTCGGATCAAACCCGGTTGCAGCCGCCATCGACCCCGGAGGCAACGTGGCCGTGATCGTGAATCAAGGTGATAATACGGTCTCGATTTTGTCGCTCGGCCCGATTCGCCCGCTGCATGTCGTTGAATCCAGCTCAGAAACAATTGTGGTTCCAGCTTCGACGTTCCCTGCGCCTCCGCCGGCGTGTTCCGCCTTTGCCTCTCCGAATTCGCTGACCATCATGGTTGTGGGGACCGGGTTCGTTGCGGGCTCCATGGTTCATTTGGATGAAACGACGACGCCTGTGCCGACGGTAGCCCCTGTAACGACGAACGTCATCACTGGCCGTGAAATCTGCGCCACGATTCCCGCCGGCCTGCTCAATTCGGCGCGGCGGTACACACTGGATGTACAGAACGTTGGTTCGGCGGACCCGGTGGGGACCTTTTCGAACGCTGCCAGCCTGACCGTCATTCAGCCGGTTACAGTAGGCACATCGCCCCAGGCGGTGGCAATTGATGCGGCCCGCGAACTCGCGGTCGTGACGAATGCGGGAGACTGCAAGAGCGTCGGTACGGTGTCGATCGTGAACCTGACTACCGGAGCGACGAACGCTGCTCCCATCTCGGTGGGAACGTGCCCGGAGGGCGTAGCCGTGCTGCCACGTCTCGGCCGCGCCGTCGTCAGCAATAATGCCGACAACACGGCGTCCATCCTGGATACCGTAAATCAAGTGGTGGTGAACGCGTTGACGCCCTGCGCCGGCTGCGCCGGACCAATGGGCGTGGCGATTAACGGCGACACGCTGAACGCGGTGGTTGCGAACTTCACTTCCAACAATATCGCCTCATTCTCAGTGGATACAGGCACGGTGGGATCCTCAGTCAATGTGGATCAGGAGCCGTTGGCCATCTCAGTGGACCCAACCCGCAATTTTGCCGCGGTGGCCACGGCCTCGCAAACCAGCACGCTAAACCTGGTGGATCTCGCGATCAATTCGCTTGCAGGCCGGGTGCCCAATCTGCAGCTGCCCTCCGGAGTGGCATTCGATCCGGTGTCGGATGTTTTCCTTGTTGCGGAGAGCCTGAAAAACACGGTGGACATTGTGGATCCAGCAACGCAGATTTCTACGCCCATGCGAGTCGGCATCAACCCGACGTCCCTCGATTACAATTTCCAAACCAGTACGCTGGTGACGATGAACACGGCCAGCAACACGATTTCAGTGATGGATTTTCTGGGTCAGCGTGTGCGCGCGGTTCTTGGATTCGCCGCTGCGCCAAGCACGCCGGCCACGCTGCCGGGTGGCGCGCCCCCACTCCCGCAGCCGTCTGTGGCGATCGATCCGAAGGCAAACATTGCGGTGGTCGTGGATCAGAATAATAACCGAGTCCTGTTGGTTCCTCTGCCCCAGTAACGCTGCGCAACCGTGCGGCCAACCGTCGCGCGAGCGCCCGGCATCACAAGAGACGAGGACTTTAGGTGTAGCCGGGCGCGGTAGTTCATGTGGGTGCGCGGCCCTGGATTCTGTTTGCTGCGCGCGAATCCCCGAATATCGTTGACCCGTTTGGAAGCGAATCGCTATAATGCTCGATTTGCAATCTTCTGGATTTTTTCACAAGGAGTGAGAATGAAGATTCGATATGCAGTTCCGGCCCTTGCGGCACTGCTGGTGATCTCGGCTGCGAAGGCGCAGACCGGAAGCTCCGCTGCCAAGAACGCGGCCCCAGACGCAGCGCCGTCGAAGGTCGGTGTGATCAACGTTCAAGTCGCGATCACGAGCACGTCGGAGGGCAAGCAGGCATCCGCGGAGCTTCAGTCGCAGTTCGCGCCTCGACAGACGGAACTCGACAATCTGCGCAAGCAGGTCGAAGACGTCCAGACGCGGCTCCGCACCGGTGCTTCGACACTGAGTGACGAGGAGAAGCAGCGCCTGGCTCGCGAGGGCGAACAGTTTAGTCGCACTTTCCAACGCAAGCAGCAGGATCTTCAAGACGACGGCAACGAAGCGCAGCGCGAAGTGGTGGACCGCATCGGCCGGAAGATGCTCGATGTCGTGGACAAGTATTCTCGCGATAACGGCTTCGCCGTGATCATCGATACCTCGGCGCAGAATACCCCGGTGGTTTACGCGGCGAATCAGGTGGACATCACTCAGGAGATCATCCGGCTGTACGACCAGGCCTATCCTGTGAAGGCCGGTTCGGCACAGAAGCCCGCCACTCAGCGTCAGCCTGCCGCCAAACCGCCGCCGCAGCCGCCGCCACAGTCACAATCGCAGCCGAAACCATAGCCGCTCCGAGGGCCGATTCCTAAAGGTCTCTGGGGCCCAAGGTCCGGGAGGCCTTTCTTATCCCCGCCGCCGCGCGGAATCGCGTTCAGAAATGGTACGGACCCTCATAAGGTACGTCGGACTTGCCTTTCTGCGGTCCGGCAGTTATACTTTGGCCGTTTCCAGTTAGGTCGAAAGATCAAGTGGGCGCGAGCCCACTTTTTTGTTGCGCGCTGGTCGCCGCTAGCTGGACGGCACTATCGCCGGTCCAGCCGGGTAACCCAGCGACGGGTGTCGGAATCGGGCCCGGGGGCCTGGAAAGCGATGGACCTGGAGAAGATACGCGAAGCAGCCGAGCGGGTGGCGCACTCGGAGGGCGTGGAAATCTTCGATATTGAGTGGAAGGTGGGCAAGCAGCGGCTCTTGCGGGTCTACCTGGACCGGCAGCCGACGCTGGCGGACCCCAAGGGCGGCGGCATCAGCCACAACGACTGCGAGAGGGTAAGTCAACAGTTGAGCGTGATTCTCGACGTCGAGGACCTAGTGCCGGGGCCGAGTTACGTGCTGGAGGTCAGCTCGCCGGGGCTTGACCGAAAGCTCTTGAAGCCGGCCGATTACGATCGATTTTCCGGGAGGCGGGCGAAAATTTGGCTGGATGAGCCGGTCGAGAACATGAAGTATGTCGAAGGGCGGCTCGCGGGATACGCCGACGGGATGGTGAAGGTAGCGGTGAAAGACCGCGAGATGGCGCTGCCCTTTGCGGGGATTCGCAAAGCGAATCTCGTAGTCGAGATTTAGGGATCAGGGGAGAAGGGAATGGCGAATCTGCTGTACCAGACAATCGAGCAGATCAGCCGGGAAAAGCATATCGACCCGGAGGTTATCGTCGCGGCCATCGAAGATGCGATGGTGGTGGCGGCGCGCAAGTATTACAAGACCGAAGAAGATATCCGTTCAAAGTTCAATCCGGAGACCGGCCAGGTGGACGTCTTTTCTGTGCGTATGGTCGTCGAAGAGGTCGCCGACCCGCTGCGCGAGATTTCGATCAACGATGCTCGCCGCCAGAACCCTAGCGTCGAAGTTGGGAACGAAATCACCCAGCCGAAACCCACCGAAGTGCTTGGGCGGATTGCAGCCCAGACGGCCAAGCAGGTGATCCTGCAGAAGGTGCGGGAGGCCGAGCGCGATACCATTTACAGCGAATTCCACACCCGCGTCGGCGAACTGGTGAACTGCATCGTGAAGCGCACCGAAGGCCCCGACCTGATTGTGGATCTTGGCCGGACGGAAGCGCGTCTGCCGAAGCGGGAGCAATCGCGCCTGGAGGCCTACAACGTCGGCGACCGCCTGCGGGTCACGATTCGCGCGGTCGAGCGCGCCGCCAAGGGCCCTCAGGTGATCGTTTCCCGCGCCGATCCCGCGCTGGTGCAGCGGCTGTTCGAAATGGAAGTGCCGGAAATTTACGACGGCACCGTGCAGATTCGGGCAGTGGCGCGCGAAGCCGGCGAGCGCACGAAGATCGCCGTCGAAAGCCGCGACAAGGACGTGGACCCGGTGGGCGCGTGCGTCGGGATGAAAGGCATGCGGGTGCAATCCATCATCCGCGAGCTGCGCGGTGAAAAAATCGACATCATCCCGTACAACGAAGACACGCTCACGTTCGCGCAGAAGGCGCTGAGCCCCGCGAAGGTTACCCGCGTGCAGATCGTGGATTCCGAAGAGAAGCGGCTGGAGGTGATCGTCGAGGACACGCAGCTTTCGCTCGCCATCGGCAAGAAGGGTCAGAATGTGCGTCTCGCCAGCAAGTTGATCACTTGGAATATCGATATCAAGAGCGAAGAGGAGAAGCGGCGCGAAATTGAAGCCCAGATGACCGCGCTGACGGCTCCGACCACGCCGCTCGCCGAGTTGAAGGGTGTGGGGCCGAAGACAATTGAAAAGCTCGAAGCCCATGGGATTTCTTCGATCGAGCGGCTCGCGGACATGACGCCGGAGCAGTTGATCGAAATCCCGGGAATCGGCGAAAAGATGGTGGAAAAAATCCATCAGTCTGTGGCCGCTCACTTCGAAGCGCTCGAAGCCGGCCCAGCCCCGGCCGCGGAAGAGGGTGCAGCAGAGACGGTGGTGGAAGAAGCCCCGGCCGAGGAAGCGACCACCGTTGAGGCCACCACCCAAGGGGCGGCCACGGAGGAGCCGGTGACGGAAGAACCGGTCACGGAAGAAGATTCGACCTCCCCGAGCAGCCAATCGGCGCCTGCGGAGAGTGAAGAAACGACGCAAACGGAAGGGAATGGACCCGCTGCGACGGAGACGCAGAGCGTTGAAGAAGAAGAAGGAGCCCAAGGAGCTGCGGAATCTCGGGGAACGGAAGATAAAACTTAACTGATGACAGAATCCGGTCAAATCCGCATCAACGAGCTGGCCCGCGAACTCGAGATCAAGGCTAAAGCCCTGATCGAGTATTTGCCCGAGATTGGTGTCGCTGAAAAGAAAACGCACTCGAGCTCGCTGGACAACGAACACGCCGACCTCGTGCGAAAGCACTTCCACGGGCTCGCAGAAGCCGAAGTTGCCGCCGAAGCAGAAAAGGCAGCCAAGGCTGCGGCCGCGAAAGCAAAGCCGGCTGGCAAACCGGTTGCCGCTCCGCCCCCTACCGCCGCCAAGGCGGCACCCGCTGCTCCTGCAAAACCAGGGGCTCCTGCTGTGACTCCTCCGGGAGTTGTGCGTCCCGGTGCTCCAGCGACAGCGGCTCGTCCCGGAGCGCCACTGGCAGCGCATGTGCCTGGTGCAGCTCAGCCTCCGCATCCCGCGCCCGCCGGTGTAAGACCAGGCGTGACCGCCCCTGCGGGCACTCCCGCAGCGACCGCCGCAGCGAAGCCCGGCGCGTCGCCAGCGGCTCCGAAGATGCCCGTGCCTATAAGGCCGTCTGCGCCCGGCACAGCTCCGGCGGGAACGAGACCGGCGGCAGCCGCACCGGGTGCTGCTCGACCACCTGGCACTCCTGCACCCGGACGCGTTCCGATTCGGCCCGGTCCGCCGGGCAGTGGCGCATCTCGACCTAGCGCCCCGGGGACATTGCGTCCCGCAGCCGCGGGTGCGCCTGGAGTTCGTCCGGGCGGCGCAGCTTCACGCCTTCCACAGAGGCCCGGGGGACGCCCCGGCGGTGCGCCACGTCCAGGTCAGCCGTTGGGTGGGCCGAAATCGGGCGCTCCGGCAGCCGGTCTGCCAAAGGCAGAGCCCGGAAAGCCGCTCTACGCGCGCAAGCCGCCGGCAACGCGCGGCCGCCCGCTTATTGAGAAGCGATTTGCGGAGGGCGAACGCAAGTTGCATCCGGTGCGCACGCGCCCCGGCGTTGGTGCGGGGCGCACGGCGACGATCGAGCCCGCCGCGCCGCCGGTGCAGCGCGAGCCGCGCGACGTCACGGTCACCGAGGGAATCACCGTGCGCGAGCTCGCTGAGAAACTGGACGTCCGCGCCAAGGACCTCCTGAAGGTGCTTCTCGACCGCGGCGTCTTCGCCAGCATCAATCAGGCCCTCGATGTGCCGACCGCGACTTCGCTCGCGGAAGCTTTCAACGGCATCGTTCACGCGGTGACCTTCGAAGAGCAGTTGGTCCAGGAAGAGGTGACCAAGGAAGAACACGGCGTGGCAAACACCGTGCCGCGAGCCCCGGTCGTCACTGTAATGGGCCACGTCGATCACGGGAAGACCAGCCTGCTCGACGCCATCCGGGAAACGGATGTGGCCGCCGGTGAATCCGGCGGAATCACGCAACATATCGGCGCGTACGAAACGCACATCGATGGGCGGAGAATCGTCTTTATCGACACACCCGGCCACGAAGCGTTTACACGCATGCGCGCCCGCGGCGCAAAAGTCACCGACATCGTGGTTTTGGTGGTTGGCGCCGATGATGGCGTGATGCCCCAGACCGAAGAGGCCATCGACCATGCCCGCGCCGCCAAGGTGCCTATGGTCGTGGCCATCAACAAGGTTGATAAGCCCGACGCTCAACCCGAACGCGTGAAGCGCCAACTGGCCGATCACGGGTTGATGCCGGAAGAGTGGGGCGGCGACACGGTGATGGTCGAAGTCTCGGCCAAGACGAAGAAGAACGTCCCGCGACTTCTCGAAATGATTTTGTTGGTTGGCGACCTCCGCGAGTTGAAGGCTAATCCCGAGGCCATGGCGAGCGGCACTGTCCTCGAGTCGCGTGTGGACAAGGGCCGCGGCCCGGTGGCGACGGTGCTCGTGCAAAACGGCACTCTGCGCGTGGGTGACGTCTTCGTGGCCGGCGCCGTCTATGGCAAGGTGCGGGCCATGTTCAACGATCGCGGCCAGCCGGTGAAAGAAGCGGGTCCGGCGTCCCCGGTCGAAGTCCTCGGCCTGCAGGGCGTACCTGAAGCAGGCGACCAATTCTCAGTGGCGGATGAGGCCAAGGCGCGCCATATCGTCGAATATCGCCAGGCCAAGCAGCGCGAAGCCACGCTGGCGAAGTCCGCCACCGGACGGCTCACGCTCGATCAATTGCACGAGCAGCTCAAGGCCGGCGAGGTGAAGGAGCTGCCGATCGTCGTGAAGGCCGACGTGCAAGGCTCGGTGGAAGTGCTGAGCGAGATGATTCCCAAGCTTTCGAGCGAGCAGGTGAAGCTTAAGATCATTCATGCGAGCGTTGGCGCCGTGACCGAGACCGATGTCTTGCTGGCCTCGGCATCGAATGCCATCATTGTCGCGTTCAGCGTCCGCCCGGAGCGCAAGGCTTCCGACCTGGCGCAGCGGGAAGGCGTCGACATCCGCTTGCACACCATCATTTACGAGCTGATGGATGAGCTGAAGAAGGCCATGACCGGGCTGCTGGCGCCGGTGGTCAAGGAAACCTATTTGGGCCGCGCCGAGGTGCGCGATACATTCCGCATCAAGGGCGTGGGCATGATCGCCGGATGCTCGGTCCAGGATGGAATCTTGAAGCGCGACGCGGAGGTCCGCGTCCTGCGCGATAACGTCGTCATTTACACCGGCAAGGTAAGTTCCTTGCGCCGCTTCAAAGACGATGTGAATGAAGTTCGCTCCGGCTTCGAGTGCGGCGTGGGCGTCTCCAATTTCAGCGACGTCAAAGTAGGCGACGTCCTCGAATGCTTCCTGGTCGAGAAGGTTCAACCTCTGGCCATTGAGGTAGGTGATCGCGTGACGATGCGAGACCGAGTCGATGTGAAAGTGAAGTAGTCCGTCCATCGCAAGTTCAGGCCTATTTCATGGTGCGGATATGCCAATCGGCCTTCTCACCCTGCAAATTCACATTCCCGACGCTCAGTCGTTGAAAGACAAGCGCCAGATCCTCCGCAGCCTAAAGGATCGATTACGGGGACATTTCAACGTCGCAGTCGCGGAACTCGATCATCAGGATTTGTGGCAGCGTTCGGTGATCGGCGTCGTCGGAATTTCTTCCGATGAGAGGCACCTCGAGCGATCCATGGCGGAAGTGGCGGCGGAATCGGAACGTATTCTGGGGCGTGACCTCATCGGCCAGGAGATCGAATACTTTTAGCGCGCTCAGGCACGGCTTCCGATGGCGGGCGCGCCGGCAGAAGACAGATCATCCCGACCACTGACGGCTCGAAGGATCTCAACCGCGGAAACCAACGCAAGCCAAGATTCATCGCGCGTTGCGGCGGACGAAGAATGACAACCTGAGGGAAATTTCGACGATTCCGAGGAACGAAAAAGATGACCGTAGCGGGGCATCGCCCGGAGCGGATTGCCGAAGGAATCCGCAACGAAGTCTGCCTGATGCTGGCGGGCGAACTCAAGGACCCGCGCCTGGCGGGTGCGGTGGACGTCACCGAAGTGCGCGTCTCTCCGGACTTGAAGCGTGTGCGCGTCTACGTCCACGTACTCGGTGACGAGACCGAGCGCGCGGCCACGCTCCGCGGGCTCGAAGCTGCTTCCGGGTACATCCGGCACGAGCTCGTCGAGCGGCTGCAGATGCGCCGCGCCCCGGAAATTTCCTTCGTTCGCGACGAGTCCGAGGAGTACGGCCGGCGCATCGAAGATTTGCTGCGCAAGACCAAGGATGCCGAAAAAGCTTAGCGCCATGGTCTGGGCTTCGGTATGGCCAAAGCTAGGGCTCAGGGGTTCGGACCTTCCGGCCCGAGGCCCAGGCGACATTTCTCTCAGGGGCTTCCAGCCTCTGAAGTAAAACTGCGCTAAGTTCCTGCTCGATGCCACGCACTCCACAACCACCGCCCATGGATGGCGCCCTGGTCATCAACAAGCCGCCGGGCAAGACGTCACACGATGTCGTTGAAGCGGTGCGGCGCATCGTCGGCTTCCGCCAGATCGGTCATCTGGGCACGCTCGATCCCTTGGCAACAGGCGTCCTGGTGCTCGTGCTTGGCCGGGCGACACGCCTCGCGCGATTTTATTCCGGCCGTCGCAAGCGCTATGCTTTTGCCGTCCGCTTCGGATTCGCGACCGACACCTACGATGCCGACGGCGAACCGCTCGGTCCGGATTCCTCGCCAACGCTGCGTCGCGAGGAAGTCGAGGTGCTCGCAGCTCATTTCGTTGGCCACATCCGGCAGGTGCCGCCCGCTTTTTCTGCTAAGAAGATCCATGGCAAGCCGGCGCACGAGCTGGCGCGAAAGAACAAGGCGGTCGTGCTCGAACCTATCGAAGTGGAAGTCTACGAATTTCGGTTGACCTCGGTCGAGGGATCGGTGGCTCGATTCGTGGTGGAATGCGGTGCAGGCACCTATATCCGCTCGTTGGCCCATGAACTGGGCCAAAAACACGGAACCGGCGCGCACCTTTCTGAAATCGTACGCACCGCGGTGGGTGAATTTACTCTTGATCACGCGCTCACGCTTGATGAGCTGCAGGAAGCGGCGCGCGCGGGACGTCTTGCCGATCGCCTAATTCGTCTCGAAGGTTTACTCCTGGAATTGCCGCGCGTTACGGTGCTCCCGATTGTGGAGCGACGCGTGAAGCATGGCGCGAAGTTCAATCTCACGCTGTCCCAAATTCAGCCGGGACGGGTGACTGCCGCCCAAGGCGCCCCGGAACAGCTCGACTCGGGTGAATGGAAGCCGGCGCGTTTGCGCGTGTTTAACCAGCAAGAAAAGCTGATCGCCATCGCCGAAGCAGTCGTTCCTCGCACTTATCAGCCGGTAGTGGTCCTCGACGCCGCGCCGTAGTGACACGAATGGTTCGTAGGGTGATCACGGCTGTGGCGCGGGAGGGGGGTTGCCGGCATTCCCTGGGCCAAGATTGGTGCTCCCTTGACTCGGTTCGTGGCCCGCGTAAAAGGATTTTCCCGAATGCGGGGCAAACCGGACGAGGTGCGGTGTGATCAGAATCAGGAGCTCGCTGTCTTCCTTCTGCGCGTTGCGGTTGCCGAACACGTATCCGAGCCCCTCAATGTTCCCAAGACCTGGTGTGCCATTGAGCGTGTACGTTTCCTGAGGCTGGAGAAGTCCCGCCAATACGCTTGTCTCGCCGTCGCGCACCCGGACCATCTGATCAACGGTGCGGTTGCTGAGGATCGGAATGCCGTTGACGCTCTGTCCGGACAGGGCTCGAATTTCGAATTCCATATGCAAGGAGACTTCGTCATCCGGATGAACCCGCGGCGTGGCCTTCACCTTCACGCCAAGGTCGACATATTCCGCGCCGGGGAATGGAGTTCCGGTTCCTTGCGCGTTCGTGAGATTGCCGGCGAAACTGCTCGAATTCAGAATCACCGAGACGGTATTGGAGCCTTGGTTGGCTACCGCCACATCGGGCAGATTGTCGCCATTGAAATCGGCAGTGGTGACCGAAACCGGATTCGTACCCACAGTGAGACTGAACGGCGGACCAAAAAGCCCGGTGCCGAGCCCAGTGCCCAGATTCAACAGAATCGAAACAGTGTTGTCGGTTCGATTGGTTACCGCGAGGTCGATGCGTCCATCCACATTAAAGTCGCCAGGAGCGATGGACGTCGGTCCATTGCCCGTCGCAAAGTCGGACGCGGTGCCGAAGGTGCCGTCGCCGTTTCCGGGAAAGAACGAGACGGTGTTATCCGCGTTATTCGCGACAGCAAGGTCCAGGAACGTGTCGCCGTTGAAATCGGCGACCGCAACAGAAATCGGCGAGGCGCCAGTGGCAAGCGGAGAACCCCGGGCGGGGGTGAACGTACCGTCGCCCGCGCCCAGCAGAATCGTCAGCGTGTTGTCGTTTTCATTCGTGATGGCCAGATCCGGAAAGCCGTCGCCATTGAAGTCGCCCACCGCAACGGACGATGGGTTCCTCCCGACGGGAATCGGTGAAGTGGCCGTCGGAGTGAATGTGCCGTTGCCATTGCCAAGAAGAATCGTGAGCGTGTTGTCCACCTGATTGACGACCGCGATGTCCGTGTGATCGTTCGCGTTCTTTGAATTGAATTTACCGGTGGCCAGCGCCACAGGACCTTTTCCCGTCGCCGGGGGAGCGCCCGCCGCGGGCGTAAACGTGCCATCGCCATTGGCGAGAAGGATGGACAGTGACCCCGGCCCGCAAACCAGCGGCGTTCCAGTGCAATTGAAGTTCGCGATCGCGAGGTCGGTGTGATCCTTTGCGTTATTGGGATTGAAACTGCCGGTGGCGATTGCCACGGGCTGCTTTCCGGTGGCCGGAGGATTTCCCGGAGCAGCTTTGAAATTGCCGAGGCCGTCGTTGAGGAGAATCGAGACGGTATCATCGGTCTCGTTGGCAACGGCCAGATCGTTCCGGTCCGAGGTGTTGTTCGCGGCAAACTGTCCAGCGACTACGAAAACCGGCCCCTTTCCGGTATTGAATTGCGTGTTCGAAAAATTCGACGTGCTCACAGCGGGAACGTTTGCCCCGGAGGTGATGCTGGCGGAGAACTGAGCCAGCGTCACCGGGAAACGATCGCCGACGAAGAAGGTAGCCGGCTGGCCATCCTGCGCGCGCAGCAGCACGCGTTGGCCGCTGCGGACCAGGGAAAGCGCCTCGGAAAAATTGGCCGCGGCGCCGGGCAACGTTGCGAGGAATGTGCTCCCGCCGCCACCGAAGGCAAGGAGTGGCGGTATGAGTGTTGATAGGTTGAGCTGGCCGCTGCTCAACAAGGCCGCGACTTGCGAAGACGTCAACCCCGCAAGTGAGTTGGGTTGACCGAAGAGCTGCGTGATCACGTTGACGAGCCCCGAAACGGACTGCTGCGCCTGATTGATTTGCTGCCGATTGAGAGTGAACATCTGGGCCGACTGAGGCGGAATGACGCCAAGCTGTCGCGCGTAATTGCGGTCCACGCTGAGGATTTCCATTTCCAGAACAACCTCGCCGCGCGGCTGCTCGAGTTCTTCGACCAAATGCGACGCGAGCGCGATTGCGGACGGCGCAGCCCGCAGGGTGATGGTGTGGCTGTTCGTGTCCAATTCAGTGCGGGTAACTCCCACAATGTCGCGCACCAGCCGAAGGAGTTCGGTCATCTCCTGCGGCGTTGCCGAAGCGGGAAGAAGGATGGTGCGGGCGACCGAGGCTTCATAGGCGCGGCGTTTCTCCTGCGTATCCGCCGCGACAAAGAACAGCCGCTTCGTCAAAGGCCTCCAGAACGTGCCCGTCATCGCGCCGAGCACCCGTGCCGCGGTCGGAAAATCCACATCCGCGATGCGCAAGCGCGTTCGCCGGGATTGCAGGTCCACGTCGAACGCAACTTCGACCCCGAATTGCCGGGCTAACTCCTGATAGGCTCCTTGCGTATCGCCGCTGTAGTCGAAGCTGCGCGTGCCCGGCTGAAATTGAAGATGGACTTCGCCGGCAGGCTCTTCCAGGAGCTGCTTTACATTCACCTTCGGTAGCGAAGGCTCTTCGAATTGCGAAAGACGCTCGCGCAAAACGGAATCGGTTGGGTCGAGCGCGATTCCTGCCTGTAATTCCTTCTTCGCATCGTCGAGACGGCCCGAGACCGCGTCGCGCTCGGCGGTGTCCACATGCTCCTGGACCCTGCGGCTTCGGGCAATGTCGCGCCGCACCAGGTAGTCCCTGTTGTCCGGTTCCCATTTCGCGGCTTCGGCGTAGGTCTCGTACGCGGCCTGCCAATTCCCAGCCTTCTCGGCTTTCCGGCCCCGGGCGTAGGCTTGCTTCGCCTTCTTCGGATCTCTGGGAGTGGCAAGGGAACGGTTGGGCGCGTCTTGCGCCGAGCCGGGTGTCTGCGCCAGCGGTTTGGCCTCCGCATTCGACGAGACAGCGGCAGGGTTGGTAGCCGAAGGGGATTGCACGAACGCCGGCATAGCCAAGCAGAGAAATCCCGCCAGCAAGGGAATGATACGCAGTCGGAACGAGTCCAGCATTCATCGGATATTGTACAGGGATTGCGGGCGCATGGGCTCAAGAAGCACTCTGACTTGTGCCGTTGAGTGCGCGGCAGTGTTCGGGGTTCAATTGTAGCTCACGTGCCGTTTGCGCCTGAAGTTGGCGCAAACTGACGTCAGGCGTTGCTTCCAGCACGCGAGCCGTTCTCCTTGACCGTGTAGATACAACACGATAGACTCAATTGCGTAGTTGTAACTAAGTTTCAACTGGACTGTTCCCATGATTGCAGCGCTCCTCGTGGCTTTGCGGGAAGGTGTCGAGGCGGCCCTTGTAGTCGGCATCGTGCTCGTGTACCTCGACCGCACTGGCCGGCGGGCCCTCACCCGCTATGTCTGGGGTGGAGTCGGCGTCGCGGCGGCGGCCAGCTTTGCTGCAGCCTACCTGCTCCAGCGCTGGAAAGTGAGCCAGGACGGATTCGAAGGCTTGCTGATGCTCCTCGCGAGCGCCCTGGTGGTCACGATGATTGTGTGGATGAACCGGGTGGCTCGCAGCCTGCGAAAAGAGATCGAGCAGCGCGTCGAAATCTACGCGCAGCGGACGACCCGCGCGGCCGGCCTGGGCCTGGGATTCTTCGTTTTCCTGATGGTCTTGCGCGAGGGGGCCGAGCTTGTCCTGATCCTCCGCGCCGTTGAGCTTTCGAGCGCAGGCGTCCAGGTCTGGATCGGGACCGGTCTGGGTATCCTGCTGGCGATTGCCGTGGGGCTTTTCTTCTTCCAGGGGACGCTGCGGATTCCGCTGTCGAGCTTCTTCGCTGCGACCAGCACAATCCTCATGGTCGTTGCATTTCAGCTCGCGCTCTCCGGCGTCCACGAGATGAGCGAGGGCATGTGGCTGCCCTCGAGCAAAACGGAGATGGCCACGATCGGGCCCGTCGTCCGCAATGAAGTTTTCTTCTTCGTTGTCATCCTCGGCGTCGCTGGCCTTGTCGTGCTTCGCGAGTGGTTCCGAGCGACGAAGCCGGCGACCGTCGAGCCGGCAGCCAACCCCGCCGAAAAGCGTCACCGCGAGTGGGAATACCGCAAGCAGCGACGCTGGAGCTTTGCAGCGGCATTCCTGTGTTTCGCGGTGGTGCTTACATTTGCCGCTGAATTTGTCTACGCGCGTGCATCAGCCGCGCCCCCGCAAGCCACGGAAGTGGTCCCGCAAGGAAATCTGTTGCGGATTCCGCTGGCTAGCCTCGTCGATTCGAACCCGCACTTCTATTCCGTGGAGGTCAACCGGACCCAACTGCGGTTCCTCTTCTTTCACAAGAGCAACGGCGATTACGCCACCGCCCTGGATGCCTGCATGATCTGTGGCGCGCTCGGCTACCGCCAGGAAGGATCGAATCTCATCTGCCGGAACTGCGCGGCGGCGATCTACCTGCCTTCGATCGGCGAGTCGGGTGGCTGCAATCCGATTCCGGTGAAGTCGCGGGTGGAAGGAAGCGAGGTTGTGGTGGACCTTTCGGCCTTTTCCGATGCCGCGTCCATGATTCACCCCTAACTCCATGTTTGCCCGCCTCGTTGGAGAATCCTTCGTTCGCAATCCGCGCCGGAAGGTGCTGGCCGTTAGCGCGCTCGTCGTCGGCATGGCCGTGACCACTGCCAACCTGATGATGGCGCTCGATGTGGGCGACCGGCTGGCGCGTGAGTTCCGCAGCTTTGGCGCGAACCTCCTCGTTACGCCGAAGTCGGACACCTTGCCGCTCGAAATCGGAGGCGTCGACTACCGCCCCGTGGATGAAGGCGCCTACTTGAACGAAGCGGACCTCGGCAAACTCAAGACCATCTTTTGGCGCCACAACATCATCGGCTTTACGCCTTTTCTCGACGTTCCGGTCACTGCAAAGGCGAATCGTCAGGATGGGAGCCTGGCGGAAGTCTCTACGATACTCATCGGCACGTGGTACGAACACGAGGTCGCGGTTCCTGATGGCTCGAAATTCAAAACGGGCGCGCGCATAACGAACCCGTGGTGGAAGGTTCGTGGAAGGTGGTTTGCGGAACCTCAGGAGACGGGGAACTCGCACAGCGAATGCCTGGTGGGCTCCACGCTGGCTACCTCTCACCGCATCGAGCCGGGTGACGCGCTGACGCTAAGGGCAGGCGACCGCAGCGCGTCTGTCACGGTCGCCGGTGTCGTTTCAACTGGTGGACCTGAAGACGATGCCGTGGTCGCGCCGCTTTCTTTAGCTCAGGAACTATCAGCCCATCCGCGCCAGTTCCGTCAACTTTTCGTAAGCGCGCTGACGAAGCCTGAGGATGCCTTTTCGCAGCGCGATCCGCAGACGATGACGCCAAAGGATTATGACCGCTGGTACTGTTCGCCTTACATCTCTTCAATCGGGCATCAGATTCAACAAGTCTTGCCGGGTACAAACGCCCGGCCAATTCGCCGCTTGGCCGAAACAGAAGGACGGATCCTCAGTCGCGTAAGCGCGCTCCTCTGGCTGGTGACACTGGCGGCGCTGGTGGCGGCTGGATTGGCAGTGGCGGCAACTGCCGCAACGACGGTTCTCGAGCGCCGCACCGAAGTCGGGTTGATGAAGGCGCTCGGCGCAACCAACACGCTGGTGGCTGGAATCTTTGTTGCCGAACAAGTCTTTCTCGCTATCGTGGGTGGCGCCATCGGCTTTCTCGTCGGAGCCGGACTGGCGCGCTTGCTTGGAGAAAGCGTCTTTGGCACTCCAGCCTCGCTCCGCCCGATCCTGCTGCCGGTAATTCTGGCGATTGCGGTGTTGGTGGCGTTGACGGGCAGCCTGGTGCCCTTGCGTCGCGCGTCGCATTTTGATCCCGCGCCGATTCTGAGGGGCGAATGATGTTTGCGCGACTCCTCACGCAACTTCTGCGCGGAAGCCGGGGCCGATTGAGTGTGGCGTTGCTGGCGCTGGTTAGCGGCGCGGCTGTCATCTCGGCTCTCGCGAATGTCGATCTCGATGTCGAGAAGAAGTTGACGCAAGAGTTTCGCACCCTCGGCGCGAATCTGGTCGTCGCTCCCCCTCACCGGGAAGCGGACTCGACGCAAACACTCAGCGGGTCTCCCTTGGCGCCCGCGGATCCCACGCTGATGGATGAAGCCGTTTTGGACATGATCGAGTCCAACAGAACGCCGCAACTGGAAGCCTTCGCACCCTACCTCTATATTGTTGTTCGAGCAAACGCCGGGAACAATCGGCTGCCGGCGGTGCTCACGGGCACATGGCTTGATGAAGTGCGGCAGTTGGAGCCGTGGTGGAAGGCCGAAGGCGGCTGGATCGATTCAAGAGACGATCGGACGCGCTGTCTGGTTGGCCGGAACGCCGCGCGCCAGTTTCACTTGGCCGCTGGCAGCCCGCTGGAGGTGAGTTATGGCGAGAAGACTGCCCAACTCACCGTGGCGGGCGTTGTGACGGCGGGCGGCGCCGAAGACAACCAGATCTTTGTAAACCTTGTGGTCGTCCAGGGGCTTGCTGGACTTCCAGGCAAAATGGAAGTCGCGCAGTTGAGCGTTTCCGGCTCGGCCGGGCTGATCGAAACATACGCGCAGCATTTGAGGAAGGCGCTGCCGTCACTCGAAGTGCGTCCCATCCGGCAGATCGCCGAAGCGGAGGGTCGGCTGCTGACGCGCATTCGGCTGTTGATTCTGCTGATGGTATTGCTGATTCTGGTGCTGACATCGTTGTGCGTTTTGGGGACGATGGCGGCGCTGGCGATGGAACGTCGGGAAGACGTCGGTTTAATGAAGGCGCTCGGCGGCTCGATTGGGCGTGTCGTTGGCCTATTCCTGGCGGAGGCTGGATTGCTCGGCGCGGCCGGGGGCATTCTGGGTTATCTCGTCGGCATCGGGCTCACCTTGTGGATCGGGCGGCGCGTGTTTGCGGCAACGATCGTGCCGCGGTGGGAAGTTTTCCCGCTCACGGTGGCGTTGATGGTCGGCGTAGCGCTAGCCGGCGCGCTGCCGCTCCGTTTGCTCGGTCGGGTGAAGCCGGCGGTGATTCTCCGAGGGGAATGATGGCGGCACTGGTCCAGGTCGAGAGGCTCACGAAGCACTTCGGCAACGTCCGCGCGCTCAACGGAGTTTCCTTCGATGTCGAAGCGGGCGAATGGATCGCTATCATGGGGCCCTCAGGCTCGGGCAAGACCACTCTGATCAACATTCTCGGAGGGCTCGACACGCCGACGGCCGGGCGCACCCTGGTGGATGGCACGGACGTCGCGCGCCTCGATGAAACCGGTCTCACTCGATTTCGCGCCGAGAAAGTCGGGTTCGTCTTCCAGCAATTTCACTTGGTGCCTTACCTCACTGCCGTTGAGAACGTGATGCTCGCGCAATATTTTCACAGCACCACCGATGAAGAAGAAGCGCGCGAAGCATTACGGCGCATGGGATTGGGCGATCGGCTGGAACACTTGCCGGCGCAGCTTTCCGGCGGTGAACAGCAGCGAGTAGCCGTAGCCCGCGCGCTCATCAATCATCCGAAATTAGTTCTCGCCGACGAGCCGACCGGCAATCTCGACGAAGCCAACCAGGAGATCGTGATCAAGCTCCTTCACAAGCTGCATACCGAAGGGCACACGATCCTGATGGTCACCCACGATCCGTTGATTGCTCGCTTGGCGGACCGCCGCATCGAATTGGCGCATGGCCGCCTGGCGCAGATCACCGCTTTCACGGCCGAAGATGAAGAGCGCTTCGACCACTTGCTCGAACAAGTGTGGATTTGTGGCGAGGAGGGCGTGGGTGCTCAACTCGATCGCATCCGCACCGTCGGAGTGATGGACCCGATGCGCATGGTGACCCGTCTGGCCGATCGCGGTCTGCTCGTCGTGCGCGAGTCCGAAGTGGCGCTTACCCCGCGCGGCGAGAACCGCGCTCGCGACGTCATTCGCAGGCATCGCTTGGCCGAGCGCCTCTTCACCGACACGTTCTCAATTCTCGGCTCGGAAGCGGACACCCATGCCTGCAAATTCGAGCACATCATCAGCCCCGAGCTCGACCAGAAGATTTGCGCGTTCCTCGGCCACCCGAAGACGTGCCCCCACGGAAATCCGATTCCTCCAGGGCCATGCTGCCCCCGCTGAGAACCGCTCTGATAATTTTGTTACTATTGATTCCCAATGCCGCTACCAGTTGACGTTCGCAAAAAGCCCATCGAGGTGAAGGTCCGTGTCTCGACGGGTGAAGGTGTGGACATCATCTGGTCGGATGGCCACTCCAGCCACTACGATTTCCCGTACCTCCGTGACCACTGCCCCTGCGCGCTCTGCAATGACGAGCGCGAGAAGAAGGCCCGCGTTGGCTCGGCGCGCGGTTCCGGCACGCTTGGTCCGGCGCTGCCCATGTTCAAGCCCAAAGCGACCGCGCGGAAGGCCTCGGCGGTAGGGAACTACGCGATTCAGATTGAGTTCTCGGACGGGCACGCCACCGGGATCTTCAGCTTCGAGCATCTGCGAGAGATCTGTCCCTGCTCGGCCTGCGCGCGAGAGTTCCGCCAATCTTCTGCGTAATCTATTGGTTACCAGGTCTTTTCTTTTCTCTTTCTTCGACGTATAGTTCATTTCCGCGCTCATAGATTCCATGGCCTCAAACCCAACCGCATCTGTCCCAGGTCAGCGCTCGGTTCGACCCGCCGTTCAAGTCATCGTGGCCACCACGGCCATGCTGGCGTTCATTTCCTATTGGCGGGCGGCAGCCATCGTTCTGAACGACCTGGCTTCCTCGGCCTACTACGCCGGTGGCGAAGCCGAGGGATTCATCGGCAAGACAGCGCCATGGTTCGTCCTCGGCATCATGCTGTTCAGCTATGCGGTGCGGGCCATCTATGTGGAAAGCTGCAGTATGTTCGTGCGCGGCGGCGTGTATCGCGTGGTCAAGGAGGCGCTTGGCGGCACGCTAGCGAAGTTTTCGGTTTCCGCCCTCATGTTCGACTACGTGCTCACCGGCCCGATCAGCGGCGTGGCGGCGGGGCAATATCTCGTCGGCGTCACCAACGAGCTACTCCAGCGCTACGCCCACGCCAACCAACTCCTGCCGGTGAACGCAACCGCTGCCGTCTTCGCGGTTGCGGTTACGATTTATTTCTGGTGGCAGAACGTCAAGGGCATCCCCGACTCAAGCGACAAAGCGCTCAAGATCATGCAGCTCACGACCGTCATGGTCGTCATGCTGATCGGCTGGTGTGCCTATACGGCATGGGTGCGCGGGGCGCATCTGCCTCCGGCGCCCATTGCCCGAAACATGCACCTCGGCAAAGAGGCGCTCGGCTGGCTTTATCCGATTCGCAGCCGTTTTCCGGTCCACCTTTTCGCGCTCATCGCCGTCTTCGTCGGGCTGGGACATTCGGTCCTGGCCATGAGCGGCGAAGAGTCGCTGGCCCAGGTCTACCGCGAAATCGAGCATCCCAAGCTTCCGAATCTGAAAAAGACCGGCCTTATAATCTTCGTCTACAGCTTGCTTTTCACTTCGCTGGTTTCGATTTTTGCGGTCATGTTGATCCCCGACGGCGCGCGCCAGCAATACCTTGAAAACCTGATCGGCGGCCTGGCCATGAACCTTGCCGGCCCGTTTGCATTCCGAATGGCCTTCCACGTTTTCGTAGTTGTGGTGGGCACGCTGATTCTTTCCGGCGCGGTCAACACGGCAATCGTGGGATCGAACGGCGTACTGAACCGCGTGTCGGAGGACGGAGTGCTGTCGGACTGGTTCCGTCATCCGCACCGCAAGTTCGGTACGTCTTACCGGATCATCACGATCATCGCGATCCTGCAGATCATCCCGATTATCGCGAGTGGCGGCGACGTCACGTTTCTGGGCAACCTGTACGCCTTCGGGGTGATCTGGAGTTTTACCCTGAAAGGCGCGGCGGTGCTCGTCCTTCGTTACACTCACCCTCAGGACCGTGAATATCGCGTGCCCGGAAACTTCATGATCGGCGGCGTGGAGATTCCCGTCGGGCTTGGCCTGATTACGCTGGTCCTTCTCGCCATTGCCGTCACGAACCTGTTCACCAAGCCGAACGCCACGATTGCCGGCGGAATTTTCTCGGTTGTTTTGTTTACGGTCTTCGAGATTTCGGAGAAGCGCATTCAGAAAAAGGCGGGCGGGGGCGCGCACGTGGAGCTCGATCAGTTCAATCTCGCTCAGGAAGCCGACCTGACGCCGCAAAGCGTGGGCGCCAAGCCCGGCAACGTCCTGGTTCCGGTGAGCAACTATTATGCGCTGTATCATCTTGACGCGGCGCTGAGGCGCGTGAAACCTGGGCAAGACATCGTCGTGCTTCACATTCGCATGCTGCGCCGCGCCGCTTCAGGCGAATATGACCTCACTCCCGATCAGCTCTTCAGCACCATCGAGCAATTGCTGTTCACGAAAATCCTGTCGGAGGCGGAAAAAGAAGGCAAGCCCGTGAAGTTGGCCGTCGCTTCCGCCAATGACCTCTGGGAAGGTATTCTCCGAGCCGCGCAGAGCCTGCAATCCGCGACGATCATTGTCGGCAGCTCGTCCAAGATGCCCATCATCGAACAAGCCCGCGAAGTAGGCCTGGCCTGGGAGCGCATGCCGGAGCCGCGTCCGCGTGTGACACTCGAAATCTTCACCCCCGCAGGGACTGAGCAGATTTTCTATCTCGGCCCGCACGCCCCGCGCTTGACGCCGAAGGAAATCGACCTGCTTCACAAAGTCTGGCTCGAGCTCTCCGACAAATTAACCCACCAGGAAGTACATCACCACGACATCATCCACTTCGCCCTTACGGAAGTCGAACGAGAGATCAATGAAGGACAAGGGGGCGCGGTGCTCGAGCGTCTCCGCGAGCACCTGCAGCAAATCAAAGACCACCGCATGAACGGTCCCTAGTGTTGCGTAACCGAAATAGGTGACGCAGGTTCACGGAGGGCCGTCATGCTGAGAGAAGCGAAGCATCTCCCGGTAAAAATCAGCCTCCTCGCTGCTCCATTCATGACTGCACGCCCTGAACGACGTGTCACTTTCCGCGGTTACACAGCACTAGATCGCGGCAACGTTCGCACTATGCCGCGCGCAGCTCCGAAGTGCAGTTCGGGCAACGCACCGCCTTGATCGGAATCGCCAGAGAACAATAAGGGCAATCCTTGGTCGTCGGTGTTGCCGCCGGCGCGGGCTTCTTCCATCGATTGATCTGCCGCACGATCAGGAAGATCACAAAGGCCACGATCAGAAAGTCGATCACGTTGTTGATGAAAATCCCGTAATTGATCGTGGCAGCCCCCGCCGCCTTTGCTTCGGCCAGGGACCCGTATGGCTTGCCCGAAATGTTCAGGAACAGGTTGGAGAAGTCCACCTTGCCCAGGAGCCGGCCCAGCGGCGGCATCACCACGTCGCCGACCAGCGACGTCACAATTTTTCCGAACGCCGCGCCCAGGATGACGCCGATGGCCATGTCCATCACGTTGCCGCGCATCGCGAATTCTTTGAATTCTTTCAGCATGTATTCTCGCCTCCATTCAGAGAGATGGGATCACTTGAAAGGAATGACGGCCCGCGACTAGGGCTTGCGAACAAGAAGTGCGGCGCCGGCTATGCCGCGCACCACCAGCAGTCCCCCTGCGGCGCCCAGCAAGAAAGCGGCGTGGTGGGCGGGCAGCCAGGCCATCAACAGCATCAGGACACCCACCAGCGTGAGCGATCCTCCTCGCACTGCCGGGTGCAAGTGGGGAAGCACCGGGGGTGCGGGGCGGACCCAGGCACGCGCGCCCCAATAGATCAGAAACACGCCTACCGCAATCCAAACCGGCCCTCGCGGCGGTGAGAATCGCCCCGTCGTGGCCAGGAGCGCCATCAGCGCGCCGAGCAACAGGACCACGAATTCATTCAGCAGCCCGAAAAGCTGTCCCGGTGCCGGCATGAAAGTCACTCTTGTCGCGCGGCATTATCGCCCACCGGCCAAATTCGGGCAATAAGGGTGGCAACGCACCGCCCGCTGCGGGTTTGTGCGCCGAGTTTGCGGCGCGCAAGAGACAAGGGAATTGACCGAGAGATGCTAGAATAGCTGTTCTCACTCTGAATCGCTGCGCAACGTGTCGCAATCTAATCCTCGAGGAGAACATGGCGGAAAAGGTCATCATCATCGGCAGTGGGTGCGCCGGCTTGACGGCCGCGATTTACGCCGCGCGCGCCGACTTAAAGCCGCTCGTTCTTGATGGATACGAGCCCGGCGGCCAGCTTTCTCTCACGACCATGGTCGAGAATTACCCCGGATTTCCCGAGGGAATTCTGGGGCCGCAGCTCATCGAGAACGCGCGCAAGCAGGCGCAGCGCTTCGGAGCAGAATTTCAGGCGGGCGCGGTAACCGAAGTGGACCTGAGCCATCGGCCGTTCAAAATCACCGCCGGAAAATCAAGCTACGAGTGCGAGACTCTGATCATCGCGGCCGGCGCTTCTGCCCGGATGCTTGGAATCGAATCCGAGAAGAAACTCCTGGGCCACGGCGTTTCCACCTGCGCGACATGCGACGGCTATTTCTTTCGCGACCGCCATATCGCGGTAATCGGCGGCGGCGATACCGCGATGGAGGAGGCCACCTTCCTCGCGAAGTTTGCCAAAAGCATCACCATCGTTCATCGCCGTAACGAATTTCGCGCCACCAAAATCATGCTCGACCGTGCTCGTGCCAGCGAGAAAATTCGTTTCCTCACGCCTTTCGTGGTCGAGCATATTCACGATGTCGAGAAAAACAACGTGGAAATCGTCGAGCTCCGGAACCCCGAGACCGACGAGATCAAGCAGCTCGAAGTCGAAGGTCTCTTCGTCGCCATCGGCCATGTGCCCAATACGAAGGTCTTCCGCGGCCAGCTCGATATGGACGACGCGGGCTATCTCATCACTCGCAATGGCACTCACACCAACGTTGAAGGCGTCTTCGCAGCCGGGGATGTAAAAGATCACATTTATCGTCAAGCCGTGACTGCCGCGGGTTCCGGCTGCATGGCGGCGATGGACGCAGAAAAGTTCCTTGCCGCCGGCGAGCCGGCCCAGCCCACAAAGCCGAAGACGGTCCTCAGAATGTAAACTGCGTCAGCGCCACGCCGCTGGCGCACCGCGCCGGGCCTTGGCATAATTTTGAGCGGATGCGAAACCCGGCGCCGCTCGTTCTTCCTCGGATCAATCCCCGATAATGCGCACACTCCTCTTGCGACTTTCCGAAAGCCCGCGCATGGCGCAGTGGGTGGTTCACAGCCAAATCAGCCGCCGCGTAGCTCGGCGTTTTGTCGCCGGCGAAAGTCTCGACGACGCGGTGAAAGTCGCGCGAGTCTTAAACCACGCCGGACGCTCGGCAAGCCTCGATCTGCTCGGTGAGAATGTCACCGATGAAGCCGGCGCGGTCCGCGCGCAGCAGTCCTATCTGAGAACGTTCGATCGAATCGCGGAGGAGCATCTCGACGCCAACGTTTCGCTGAAGCTCACGCAGCTCGGTCTCGACCTCGGCGAATCGCTTTGCCGGCGCCTGCTCGAAGCCATCGTCGAACGCGCGGCAGGTTACGCCAACTTCGTTCGCATCGACATGGAGGGCTCGGCGTACACGCAGCGGACCGTCGATATGTGCAAGCGGATTCGCGCGCAATACCCGGCCGTCGGCACTGTCCTGCAATCGTACCTGTATCGTACCGAACAGGATGTGCAAGATCTCCTGGCCGTGGGCTGCCGCATTCGCCTTTGCAAAGGAGCGTACAAAGAGCCTCCGGAGGTTGCCTTTCCGAAGAAGGCCGACGTGGACGCAAATTACGTCAGACTCATGAAGATGCTACTGCCGAGCGGCGTGTACCATGGTATCGCCACGCACGATCCGCGGATGATTGCCGCGACGAAGCAGTTCGCAGCCCAGAAGGGAATCAGGAAGGATCAGTTCGAGTTTCAAATGCTGTACGGCATCCGCAACGATCTTCAGGAGCAGCTCGTCCGCCAGGGCTATCGTCTGCGCGTCTACATTCCCTTCGGCACCGACTGGTTTCCCTATTTCATGCGACGACTTGCTGAGCGCCCTGCCAATGTGATGTTTTTCCTTCGGAGCCTCATTCAAGGGAACTGACTGGTCCACGCGTGCCAGCCCAGCCCATGGAAACCGAAGACAAGCATCGCCATGCTAGTCCCTGAAGCCAATCTCCTAGTCTGTGGAGTGTGACGGCTTGCCGCCGCTTTGCCGTCCAGCGACCTACCCCGGTGGTTTGCTGACCGCTGACTCCAACTGCTGGTCGCTGGCGGCTGATCGCCACTCAACGAAGGTGACGTGAGGCGAATGAATTCGGTATGCTATCGGACTGAGCTGCGAGTTCATCCATGCCTGAATCCCCCGAGCGCATTGGCCCTTACAAGATTCTTTCCAAACTAGGCGAGGGCGCAATGGGGGTTGTGTATAGGGCGCAGGACCAGCGTTTGGACCGCATCGTCGCCCTGAAGGTGATTCGCGGATTCCAATCGGACCCCACTCGGCGCCTCCGTTCCTGGCAAGAGGCGCGCGCCGCTGCTCAGGTATCTCACCCGAACGCGTGCCGGCTCTACGACATCGTCGAAGAGAACGACTGCTTGTTTTTGGTAATGGAGTTCGTCGAAGGCGAGTCTCTCGCAACCCGCATTCATCGTGGACCGCTTGCCGCACAAGAAGCCGCGCAAATTGTGTTGGGGTTGCTTTCCGCCCTGGAGGCGTTTCATAAGGCAGGCATAGTCCATCGGGACCTGAAGCCTTCGAACATTTTACTTTCACCGTACGGAACGAAAGTGCTGGATTTCGGGCTCGCAAAACAGAGTCCCTGGGAGGCCCTTGACCCGGCGTCGGCGACAATGACCGAGGTTACGACTCCCGGGACTTTCTTAGGGACTCCGCGGTACGCTTCGCCGGAGCAGTTCATTGGAAAACCCGTGGACGCCCGATCCGACATTTTCTCGCTCGGTGTCATCTTCTTCGAGATGCTCGCGGGCCAGCCGCCGTTTTCAGGTGAATCCTTCGCGGAAATTGCGCACTCGGTGTTGTACGCATCGCCGCCCGCGCTGACCGGTTCGCCCGCCATTTCGGCCATGAGCCGAATTGTCCACACGGCGCTGGCCCGTGAGCCGCAGGACCGATACCAAAGCGCCGAAATCATGGCGGCGGAGCTCCGTGCGGCGCTGGCTATGGAAGGCATCGAGACCAGAGCCAGGGCGCGCCCTCTCCGCAGGCTCATCGTTTTGCCTTTTCGCGTCTTGCGCCCAAGCGATGAAATCCAGTTTCTAGCCTTCAGCCTTCCGGAGGCGATCACGGTGTCGCTGGCGGGCCTGGACGATCTGGTTGTGCGTTCCTCGATTGTTGCGGCTCAATACTCGCATGAGTCTCCCGATCTGAAGAAGATCGCCAAGGAAGCGGATGTCGATGTCGTATTGACAGGGGCGCTGCTGAACGTCGGTGAGCAATTGCGCATTACCACTCAGCTGGTCGAGGCGCCGACCGGGACGTTGGTCTGGTCGCACTCTTCCCAGGTGACCATCCGCGAGCTCCTCGAGCTTCACGATGATTTGGTCCGCCGCGTAGTCGAGTCGATCCTTCCCTCGCTGAGCCTCCGCGAGCATCAGTCGCTTCACCAGGATCGACCTGCGAACCCGACGGTGTACGAGCTCTATCTGCGCGCAAACGAGTTGAGCCGCCACTGGGAGAATCTCCCCGCTGCCGTTGAGCAGTACGAACGATGCGTGAGTATGGATCCCTCCTACGCACTCGCATGGGCCAGGTTGGGCCGGGCTCGTTGGCTTTGGGACAAGTACAACCTGGGTTCAACTGAGGGCTTGCGCGCGGCCGATGAAGCCTTTCAGACGGCTTTTCGATTGAATCCGAATTTGACGCTGGCCCACAATTACTATACCCACCTTCAGGTTGATCAAGGCCGCGCGCTCGACGCAATGAAGCGCCTCCTGGAACGGGCGCAGCGGCGAAGAAACGATCCGGAGCTCTTCGCTGGGCTCGCCCACGTTTGCCGGTATTGCGGCCTCTTGCAGCCGGCGCTCGCCGCGCACCAGGAAGCTCGACGGCTCGATCCGCAGATCTCTACCAGCGTGAATCACACGTATTTCATGCTGGGAGATTATCAGCGGGCGCTCGAAACAAGCGCAGCCGATTTTGGGTACGCCGCGTCCATCGCACTCGCGTCGCTCGGGCGAGTGGACGAGGCAATTTCCATGCTCCGCGAAAGAAAACAAGCCAACCCCGGGCGTTTGGGGGGACTGTACCTGACGTCCTTGCAGACGCTCCTGGAAGGCAACCGTGCCGAAAGTCTCGAAGCAAGTGAAGAGCTCTTCAAGGCCACCTTCCGCGACCCGGAGGGTATGTTCTATCTCGCGCGGCAGCTCAGTTACCTGGGCCAAGAAGCCATGGCGCTGGACATGCTCTCCCGCTCGATCAGCAACGGTTTTTTCTGCTATCCCGCGATGGTTCGCGACCCGTGGCTCGATTCGCTCCGCGGCCGGCCGGAATTTACGGATCTTTTGCGCAAAGCTCACCAATTGCATCGGGAAGCCGTTAGCTCGTTTCTCGCCCTTGACGGTAACTCGCTGCTGGGAATTCAAACAGACAGCTACTGAACCGCACGTTTTCTGGAAGCAAGAACCATCTTTGACCGGCGTGTCACTCCGAGTTTCCTCTGTCCTCATCCTTTCTCTGTGTCCTCTGTGTAATGTTTTGATTCTCGCTTCCTTTGCTTCTTCCCGGTCATTGTTTCCTTCGTCACCTGGGTGATGCGTGCGGCAACCCTTCGGCACAAAGATACGTCAATATTATTGCCAGGGTTTTTGGCTATCTGGCTCGGGGGGAGGAGGGTTCGGCAATGAAAAAATTCCTGCTCACCGTTGGCGTACTGGTGTTCGCGGTTGCCGGGACGGTCAAGGCGCAGCCGAAACAGTTAAAACTTGTCTTGTCTCCGGCATCTACCGTCCCGAGCGCGGATATCGTCAAGAATCTTGGCAACAAGTGCCCGAACGTTTCTGTCACGTTGGACCCGAAAAAGTCCGACTTCATGCTGGAAGCGGGCGGCTGGTCCGGCAACTACAAGTTCACCGTCTTCAAGCACGGTGGCGAGGCCGTGTTCAGCACGTCCACGGTTCTGCTGGGAAATGCGGTCAAGGACGTGTGTCACTTCGTCAACTCGCACTGAGCTGTGCGCGGGCTCCTGTCGCCCAACCTTTGCGCAACGTGTCCCGCCACGCGCTTTTTGCTTTGGTCGGCGCCCTCTGTATTCCTCGGTGTCCTCTGCGTAGTGTTCGGTTTTCGTGACGTCGCGCATGCACGATTCTTAACTGCAGCTCGCACTGTCCGCTGCCTGCTCCTCGCGAATTCAAAGAAGCGGCTTGAGCGCCGATTCGATGGCTTCCGTGTACTCGAACCCGACAACCTTCTTTCGCAGACTTCCTTGGCGGTCGTAAAGCAGCGTTGTTGGAAGCCCGTCAATCCCACCGAATTTCTGCTTGAGCTCGTCGGACGCAACCGCTAAGGGATAATGGACCCCGATTTTTCGGGCAAATAGAAGCGGGTCTTCGGCATCCATCATCGTATCGAATTTCAATCCGATGACAACGAATCCCCGCGGTCCATAACGGTCTGCAAGCCGCTGATACCCCGGCATCTCTTTTCTGCAGGGTTGGCACCACGTGGCCCAGAAATCAACGAGCACGACTTTGCCCCGAAGATCCACCGAGGAAATCCCGCGCCCTTGCAAGTCTTTCACCGAAAAGTCAGGCAGCCGCGAGCCAATTTCGCCTGGCTTGATTGCAGCCTCTGCGATGCGCGCCGGGCTCGCCGGAGGGTGATTGCAACCGGCGAGTCCAATTGCCGCGAAACTCAAAAGCAGCTTCACCAGTCGGTTTTGAATGCTTCTTCGCATTTATTCCTTCTTCTGTATTTCGAGGATCTCCAGCTTCAAAGCCGTCGAGGAATCTCCTTTCTTTTTCCCCGCCGTTTTCTTGTATAGCTGGGCGCGAAGGGTCACTACTGTCGCCGAGTCCGCAAGCGGTTCGAGCCCGCGCGACATCTCGTTCGGCGCAATTGCGAACGATTGGTTCGGCTCGACCTGCAACGCCAGCCCGCCCGAAGAGTCCTTCACGACCCGGCCGCGCGCCGTCATGTCCATCTCCGCGACGCTTACGCCGCTGTCGTACGTCGCTTTCAAAAGATGGACGGGATCGATCCGCCCGTCCTCTTTGGGCGTGATTTCAACTTTTCCGTCCAGCAGACTGACTTCGACCTTTTGGACGCCATCCTGGCGCCCGAGGTGCTGTTGCACCCCGTAGGCTCAAAAGTTTCACGTCATGCCTTCGACGCGCATCTCGATATGCTTGATCTGCGCTCGAGAGCCGGGCGCGAGCATCGCTGCGGCCAGAAGTAGAAGCGCAAGGTTTCTCGTCTTCATCGATTCTCCTTTTTCACCGAGTCTCTATTACAGGTGCAACCGAAACTGCTGCGTAATACCAAAACTGATGTGGCGGCGTACCGGCATGAAATTCGCGCCTGTCGAGTGCGCCACATCCCAATCCATTCCGAGCCACACATGCATCCCGGGGCGTACACCCGCATAGGTGGTGATGCCGGCCAGGAGCGCGTCACCGCCGCTTCCGCTCTGCGTGATCCCGGCGATCCGGTCATCCTGGAAATGCGTCCACGTGAGCGCGGGGCCGATGAACCATTCACGCCCTACATTGCTCGACTCATAAGGCCGGTACGACAGCCAGAAACGCGACTCAAGATTGCTTCCAAGACGTGTTGCCTGCGTGCCCCGCCCGCGCGAGAGCCAGTGAAAATCTTCGTCCGCCACGAGCCGCTTCACGCGAAAAAGGCCGGTATAGGTCCAGTTCCCCGCAAGAAACCAATCGGTCGAGCCTGAACCCGGTTGCAAACTCGCTGGAAGGAGCGCCCCATTCGAATCGGTCTGGCCGGTCGCGCCCGAGGGAAGCTTCGGACCGAATGTGACCGACGCTTGATTGGTCCCTCGCGCCGAATCGCGCCGGTAGAAGCGGTATTTCATGAGAAGCATCACGTCGCCAAGCCGTGTCCCGCCGACGGTTGCATTCCCACCAGAGCCGGAGAACTCGAAATGGCTCGTCACGACCGGAACGATTACCGTGAGATCGAAATTGCGATAGAAACCCCACGTGAAATTGAAATCCCCGTCGTGGGCGAACGTCGGGCGCGACGTGACCGGAATCGTCCCCGTCATGCTTGGAGCTGGACCCCGCGTCGTGAAGATCGAGTTGTAAGAGATGAGCGCGCCGCCCGGAAAAAGCGGCGGCGCCGTTTCGGGCGCGGGGCCCTGCGCTCTCGCCGCTGCGCCGCTAATCAACAGTAAAATAGGCAAGGCCATCCAAGCGAATAATCTTCGTAGTTTCAGCACAAGTCTTTCCTTCCAGCGAAAATGGTCGTTCCCACGCACACGAATGCACGAACCTGAAGGTCAGCTGGAAGGCTGGCTAAATACGGAGAGGTTGGTAAGTCGGTCCGCTGCCGGCCGGCGGGGCGTGACAGTGCGAAACAACGACGCGGGCCACGGAATCTACTTCGTGAGACCCTTCAACCGCCGGTAAGACCGCGAGCACGACAGGCGAGAAGGACACGCCAAGCGTCGAGGGCGCTTGCACGAAGGGCGAGTGCATCTCCGGCATCGTCTTGCAGCAGTCCTGACTGTGCCCGGGCGACGAGCACGGCATATTACGGCAACACTGCATCGACTCGCTGGGGGTCGATGTCGCCGTCAAACAGTCAAATGCGTACACCGCAAGAGCAGCCGTGAGCGCAACAAACAATATTGGCCTGCCGAAACGCATCCTCCCAACACATTAGACGTGCTTCGCGCTGCAGTCAAGCCGACTTGGACTGGCTCAAACAAACGCCGCCAAGCGTCCTGACAATACTTTCGACCGTGTTCCCTCATTAGTTCTTGTTTCTCTCGTTTGGTCTGACTTCGAACCTCCTACCTCCAACTTCCAGTTCTCTACGACATACACCCCCTTGCAACCCTGCCGCCCCGTGTTACCGTGGGTCGCGGAGGTGCTGTGTCGCATGGCCTCGCAAGTCACACGGGGTTTCGGTTGGCTGGAGACCCATCGTGGCCTAAAAAGCGGCTACTTCGCCCGAAATTGTGACATTACGAAACTAAATTGGGTTCAACTCATTGAAAACAAACGATGGGAATCCTTCCAAATCGCTACAAAATCACACTTTTTCCGAACTGCGCTGTCTGCACTCCGGTAGTCCGAGGTTTGGACTCGAAACCGGAGAAAAAGCGGAGACTCCGTAACGAATGGTTCGGGGCCTCTGGGCTCCCTGTGGTGAAAGCGCCTTTCATTTCCTGCTCGCAACACGAAATCACAGTCGAAGAAACGACAACTTTCTGAAAGGAAAGGGCGTCAGCGATTTCTACTCGTAATAAAATTCAACTTTCTGAGAGCAAAGCGAAAGCAGGGACCAGCCTCGAGCTTCGAGCGGCCAGAGCCCGGCTAATCACTCTCCACTCATCACCGACTTTACTTGGGGGTCCGGTCCGATGGAGGTTTTAAAGCTTGATTCGATTGAGCTGAAATATCAGGTCGTCGGAAGGGGCGAACCGGTCCTGCTGATTCACTGCGGGCTGATTGCCGACGCATTCGTTCCGGTGTTCGGCGAACAAGAGCTCGTCCGGAGCTATGAGCTCATTCATTACCACCGGTACGGTTACGGAGGCAGCACGCACAGTGACCGGCAGGTCAGCATCGCCGACCAGGCGAGCCATAGTCGCGCGTTACTGGAAAACCTCGGAATCGAGCGATGCCATGTCGTCGGACATTCCTACGGCGGCCTGATCGCATTGCAATTGGTTCTCGAGGCCCCTGAGTATGTAGCCTCCCTGGCGCTCCTGGAACCGGCGTTCGTGCTCCCCAGCGAGGCGAAACCGACTGTTCCGCTCCCTGAGGGTGTGAGGCTCTATGCCGCCGGCCAAAAGCGCGCTGCTGTCGATTTCTTCCTGCGCGCCATGCTCGGAGCTGACTACCGCGGGTTGATGGAACATCGCCTGCCGCCGGGCGCGTACGAGACGGCCGTGAACGATATTGATACGCTCTTTCTGGTCGAGGCGGCGGCTCGTGGAGAGTGGAACTTCACTCGAGCGGACGCAGCGCGCATCACTCAACCCGCGTTCTCGATCGTGGGCGCCGACAGCGCCGCGCCTCATCAAAGGCGCCACCGAATGACTCTCGATCTGCTTCCCCACGCCGAAGCGTTCAGCGTCGCGCACGCGAACCACGGACTGCCAATCATGGAACCGAAAGCGGTCGCCGATGGATTGAGAAATTTCTTCCTGCGCTATCCGATGGCCCGGGGGATCGAGAGCAAGATTTCGATCAACCCGCTATGAAGCTGCCGCGATGAAACCGGCTGCGGACACGATTCTCGCGATCCTTATAGCGACCAGCTTCGCCGCGGGACTCAATGTGTACGCGACTGTGGCCACCCTGGGCTTGCTCGCGCGAGCCGAGGTGATGACACTTCCTCCCGCGCTGCATCCGGTCGAAAGCTGGTGGGTGATTGGCGCGTGCCTGGCGCTGTTCCTCATCGAGTTTTTCGCCGATAAGGTTCCCGCATTCGACTTGATTTGGAACGCACTGCACACATTTGTGCGGGTGCCGGTGGCGGCGCTTCTCGCCTACGGCGCGACCTCGGGGCTATCGCCGGAAGCTCAGTTGCTGAGCACGCTGTTGGGTGCGCTGATTGCGCTCGCGGCGCATGGTGGCAAGACGGCCGCTCGCGCGGCGGTAACGCCGTCGCCCGAGCCACTCTCGAACATCAGTCTCAGCCTCGGCGAAGACATAGTGGCAGTTTTCCTGACGTGGCTCGCAACGCAGCATCCGTATTGGGCGGCCGGGATTGCGCTTGTGGGAGTTGCCTTCGTGATTTTGCTCGTGCGATTTGTGATTCGCTCTCTGCGGGCGCTCTTCCGCGGCGCCGAGCACGCGCTCGCTGAACCGCATCCTCGACGCCTATGACAGGGGGTTCTTCAGGGGACGGCTTTCCAGAGCGGACAAAATCGTGAGGGCGACGGAGTTGTCCTCGGCACTGGCAGGGCGCGCACAGGCTCGCCCGAGCCGGTGCCCAGGCTACTTGTTGAGCCAATCAGGAAGGAGCGTGTTCCCAAGCGGATTGTGGGAAGCTGCGACGGGCTGGCGCGTCCGCGCAGGTCGAGCGGAAACGAGCGGGCGTCGTGCCGGTCAGCTTCCGGAACGTGGCGCAAAAATGGCTCTGATCCGCGAAGCCGCAATCGAGCGCGACCTGAGAAAGATAGCATCCCGGCTCCGCCAGAAGTTTGCAGGCATGCTCGACCCGCAACCAGCGAATGAAATCACCCACCGTCATGCGGTAATGCTTGCGAAATTCGCGGCAGAGGTGCACCGGATGAACTCCGCCTACTGCCGCGATCTCCGCCAGCTTCGGCGAGTTTGTAAAACTCGTATGGAGATAGTTCCTGACGGTCCTGAGCCAAGTGGGTGTTCGATCCTCTCTCGCTTGCCTGCGGCTCCGAGCATTTTCAGCGAAGAGTTCCAGAAGGATGGCTTCCGTGGTTGCGGGTGTGAGGTCGTCAGCATCGCGGAATTCGCGGTACAGCCTACGACCCAGCCACACTGCCAAGCCGCCATGGAGTTGCCCCGGCGCATCCACGGGCAAGGCGTAGTTGCGCAGCTTCGAAAGAAGTTCCGGCCGAAACTCGACGTTCAGGCAGCGCACCCGGGAGTCGAAACGATCGCCGTGCGGCGTTCCCGCCGGCAGAAAGCGAAAGGTGTTCGGGGCGCACTCCTCCCGGACGCCCCCGACGTTCTCTTGATATGCCCCTTCGAGGACGAAAGTCAGGTAGGAGCACTGATGCGAATGCACCGGGATGCGCAGGTCACCGGGGAAGAGCGTCTCCGTGAGCACGCAATTGGGCAGTGTCACGGTTTCGACGGCGCGCCCGTAGATGGGCCTCATTCGATTGGATGTAGATGTAGACATAAACACACTCCTGCGTCTCCGTTGGGAGATGGCAAAGCACACCAGTATTCGGATGTTGGAATACCCGCTGCCGCTGGGCGGTTGGATGCAGGCACGCCTCGCTATGATGCATGGTAGTTAAGATTTTTCTATCCCCGCTAATTCCCTTCAAGACGATTCCGACCCGCCTCGGGAATAATCCCGGCAAGCGCAATCGAGGCTCCGACCGTGGCTACGATTTCAGTGTGTGCCGACTTGCAAGGCGGCCCGCAACGGCTTTCCAGTCGGATGGGAGGACACGAAGGATTGATGACACGGGAAAACCGCAGTCAAAGGATCAAAGAGTTCGGCAGTGTCCCGGCGGAACTTATGGCAACTCTCCGGCAAATACCGAAGAGGATGTGGCTCTTCAAGCCCGCGCCGGATCGGTGGAGCATTCATGAGATCGTCTTGCATCTGTGTGATAGCGAAGTGGATTGCTACATGACCTGCCGGCGATTGATCGCTGAGCCCGGCAAGGAAATCCTCGAGTACGATGCGAGTCGCTGGACCGATTCACTGGGTTACTTCCACCAGAGCACGAAGGAAGCCTTGGAGATCAAGCGCCGGCTAAGGCGAATGACTCACTGGCTTCTGGCAACCGCCCGCGAGGAAGTGTGGTCCCATACGGTTAAACACCCCCAAATAGGCGAGCTGAGCCTCGAGCAATGGCTCGAACAGGAGCAACGCCATTTCCAGCGGCATATCAAACAGATCCACAAGAATTATGAGATCTGGCAGACCAGTCACCCCTCGCGTAAGCCTCCCTCCGCCAGATCGGGAAAGCGCGAGCCCTCCTCGCGGCGCGTTTATAAGTGTGCATAGAGGCGGCCATCTGAGCGCGGCTCTCGGTCCGGCGATTTGATTCAGATTGACCGGCTGCCCCGCGCGGAATTTGCTGAGCAGGCCGCTTGACAACCAAGCGACTTGCAAGCAACACTCCCAATATCCGGCTCCTGCGGTGTGACCTTGCTCTGAAACCCGCTCGAAACTGGCGCGGCGGGTCTCGGCGAAGTTCGACGGCAAGACCAGCGGGATCTCGGCGTAGGCCTTTGGTAATTTTTCGATCCTCCCAGCGGATCCGTCGCAACGACACCGGAGGGGTAGAACTTTGATAACCCTTCACGCAGATTGAGACTCCGACGCAACAAGATTCCGATATCCTTCGTTCTGACGCCTCAGTTTTTGAATAGGAGATCAAGATGCGACATCAAACGATAACTCGCTGGCTCGCGCTGGGTGTTTTGCTCACTCTCTTCGGGTGCAGCAAACCGGCCCCATCGGACACTGACAATTCGTCTTCCGAAGGGAGTTCTGCAGGGAGTTCTGCGGCTTCCAACGCCAAGGAAAAAGAGAGAAAGGGCGGGGAAAGAAGGGCGGAGCCCATAAGACCGATCGTCGTCGAAGCGGGCACAGTGCTCGAGGTGACGGCTGACCAGGCGATCAGCTCGAAGACCAACAACCCGGGCGATCAATTCGACTGTTCGATTGCTTCGCCTGTCACAATAAATGGCAGGGAAGTGATTCCGGTGGGTGCGAAGTGTACCGGGACAGTGACTGACGCGAAATCGGCCGGCCGATTCAAAGGCGGAGCAACGCTGGGGGTAGCGCTCTCTTCTGTCACGGTGCATGGGCAAACTTACCCAATCCGAACCACCGGGGTCGAGGAAGCGGGCAAGGGCCGAGGCAAGAGAACGGCAATTGGCGCGGGAGGCGGTGCGGCCGTTGGCGCCATCATCGGTGCAATCGCAGGTGGCGGCAAAGGCGCGGCCATCGGCGCTGCTGCGGGTGGCGGCGCGGGCACGGCGGGCGCCGCGTTGACAGGGAACCGCGATATCACAATTCCGGCGGAAACAAGGCTCAGCTTCAAACTCGCCCAACCCCTGGAGCTGAAACCCAGGTAGGTGGTAAATCCGAACTTTGTGGGTCTGGCAGGAGCTCGTTTGGGGGCTCGACGGTCGTCGTCGT
Organism: Candidatus Acidiferrales bacterium; assembly: GCA_049644285.1. Classification (GTDB taxonomy): domain Bacteria; phylum Acidobacteriota; class Terriglobia; order Acidiferrales; family UBA7541; genus CAVRXT01. The sequence goes on from JBARRP010000118.1 coordinate 72,757, forward strand.
TCCTGCGCGAGCTGGCAAAAATTCCTGTCCGGCTCGCTCTGTTCCACAAAACTGACGAATTGCCCTCGACTCCGCCGGATGCTATAAGCAGGGCGTGAAGCCTCCAGAGGAAACGGACGCGTTGGGAAGGTTCCGAGCCTTCACCGCGCAGGCCGACGCAAAGATTGACCTCATCGAAGGTGCACTCCTGATTGCTCAGCAGGAGTATCCGCAGCTCGACCCGGCCGTTTATCATGGGCGCCTCGATGAGATGAGGAAGAACGCGGCGCTTGGTATTCCGAAAAAGACGACCGCCGGCGCAGAGGCGTTTGAGATCGAGCGAATCGAACGCCTGAATGGATTGTTCTACGAAAGTTGGGGTTTTCACGGGAACCAGGAGAACTACTACGACCCGCGCAATAGTTATCTGAACGATGTCCTCGATCGGCGTACCGGGATTCCCATTACGCTTTCCGTTGTCTATGCGGAGGTGGCGCGTGGGGCGGGCTTGAATCTCGCAGGAATCAGCATGCCGGGTCACTTCCTTGTCGGTTTTGCGAATCGGAATGATCTGTTCATCGACGTATTCAACAAAGGAGCGCTGTTGACGCGCGCCGACTGTGCCGCGCGCATGCATGAGCTTCGTCCAGAGACCGCATTTCGAAGCGAATACCTGGCGCCGGTGGGTCCGCGGCAAATCTTGTCGCGGATGCTGAACAACTTGCTGGGAATTTACGTCCAAGAGGCGAAATTCGCCAAGGCGCTGCCGATGGCGGAAATGCTGGTCAGCCTCGATGCGGATTCGGTGGAATGGATTCGACAGCGAGGGCTGATCCAAGCGCGTCTGCAGAATTACGGCCGAGCGATTGCAGACATCGAACGCTATCTTGCGGCGTGTCCGAATGCCCCCGATCGTGAGTCTCTCACTCAACAATTGGCGCTGCTTCATCAACTCCGCGCTCGCGTCAACTGACAGAAAGAGTAAGGAACTCTCGCTGGCCAACTAAACCGGCTCTCCCAACGAGGGAAAAATCGTGGCGACTGTCCACCAGTAGCGAAGGCACGCTGTTGGAGCGCCGACGTCTGGCGGGTTCCTTGAACGGCGAGTGATCTCCCTCGAGTCGAGGGACGGGCACGGCGTGCCGTGCCCCTACGGCTGAGCCGTTTGCGTTATACGAAGACGGCGCCGGAGCCATGCGTGAAGGCCTGGTCAGAAGCGCCGGCTAGAGTTTTTGACAAACGGCGAGACCGTCGCGCAGCGGGATGATGACGGGGAAAAGTTCACGGGAGGAGTAGATGAGGCGGTTAAAGCGCTGCACACCGCGCGTATTTCGATCGCGAGCTGCTTGCGCCACTCGGCCGTACCAAAGGGTATTGTCGGTGATAAGCAAGCCTCGACGGCGCAGGCGACGCAAGGCTTTGCGGAAGGCGGCCGGGTATTGGTGCTTGTCCACATCGATGAAAATCAGATCGAAATCACCCGGGACACTGTCGATAAGGGCGACAGCGTCGCCGACCAGGAACTCGATGCGATTCGCTACCCCAGCACGCCGGCAATACTCGCGGGCGCGCCGCTCGTTCGCGGGATCGCCATCGGTGTAGTACACCCGGGCTCGCGGACCGGCGGCGCGTGCCAGCCAGATCGTCGAATAGCCGATGGCCGAGCCCATCTCAAAGATGCGTTTCGCCCCAGAAAGCCTGGCGAAAAAGTACATCAGCCGCCCGACAGCAGGCCCGATGATGGGAACATCGCGCTGCTCCGCGTAGCGCTCCATCTCCGCCAGCACGCGATCGCGCTTGGGCAGCAACCCGTCCATGTATTTTTCAACGCGTGCGTCTATGATCCCGTTCAATGTTATGCTCCCTCTTACGCAATATGATTTGAACCCGATCTACTCGGGCTCGAGATTCCTAAGAACCTTGACCTCAGGGGCTGAAGCCCATCCTTGTCGGCTTTTCCATGTCGCGGCTAAAAGCCGCGACCCACAAAGGCGTCAGAGTCTTTCGGCATCCTTAGGCCCCACCTAGGCGAGCGAATCACCCGGCTTGAGGGCGTGAATCTCAAGGCCGGCGATGTCTTCGGTGGCGTGGCGCAGGGCTTCCGGCGTGCCGGTGAGCAGCGGAAAAGTAGCGTAATGGATGGGCACGACGTGGCGCACATTGAGCAGGCGGATGGCCAAGGCTGCTTCGCGAGGCCCCATTGTGTAGTGGTCGCCGATGGGCAGCAGGGCCAGCTCCGGGGCGTAAAGCTCGGCGATCAGTTTCATGTCGCTGAAAACGGCAGTGTCACCGGCGTGGTAGACAGTCAAGCCGCCAGGCAGGCGAATGATGAAGCCGACGGGGTCTCCACCGTAAACGATTTTGCCCTCGTCCTCGATGCCCGAGGAATGCAGCGCCTGAACCATGGTGACCTCGATTTCATTCACGGTTTGCGTGCCGCCCTTGTTCATTGAGCTCGTGTTCTGGACGCCCTTCGATTCGAGCCACGCGCAAATTTCGTAAATGGCGACGACCTTCGGGTTGTGTTGCTTCGCGAGAGTCACTGCGTCGGCGATGTGATCGAAGTGGCCATGAGTGATCAGCATCGTGTCCAGGTGATCGAACTTCTTCAGCGCCTCCGGGCAAGTGGGATTCGACGATACCCAAGGATCAATCGCAGTCACTTTGCCCGCGGGTGTAGCGATCTTGAAGGCAGCGTGGCCGAGCCAGGTGATTTTGTTACCGCGGGTGCGAAGCATGAATTATTCCTCCTGAAGGGATGAAGAGGAGCTAAGTTATACCAAGAAGCACGAGAATGCACAGACTTGCGCCCTCCCTTTGAGGCCACCAGCGATGATAAGGCACTGGACGTTGTCTCGCACACCAGAACGGGCAGGGCGTCGCAAATCGTTGAAGAGTGTAGAATGAACCCAGCTGTTATGATGGTCTTGCTCAGGCAGGCCACCGGTGGGCTTGTTCGATGTAAAGATTGGTGGTATAAGATTCTCCTTCGCCAAGCCTTCGGATTTGATAGGATTGTAGTAGGAATTATTTCTCCAAGGAGAAGCATTCATGGCGTATGTAATTGCTGAGCCCTGCATCGGTACCAAAGACACCGCCTGCGTGGATGTTTGCCCGGTGGACTGCATCCATCCGCGGAAGGACGAGGCCGACTTCGAGGCTGAGAAGCAGCTCTACATCAGTCCCGATGAATGCATTGACTGCGGGGCGTGCGTTCCGGTTTGCCCGGTGACAGCCATCTTTGCTCTGGAAGATTTGCCGGAGAAGTGGGCAAGCTTCACACCGATTAACGCCGACTGGTACAAGAAGAAGGCGTAACGCGCGGAACGCGGTCCGGGCCGCGAGTGGCGCTGGCTAATGATTGGGGAAGTCGAGAGCGGCGGGTCGATTACGACCCGCCGTTTTTGTTTCGGGCGGCGTGAGGCTTAGACGTCGAGGCCGAGCTGTTGCTTCGCCGCGTCGCTAATCATGCTGGGATTCCATGGTGGCTCCCAGACCAGATCCACGGCGACGTCACGGACCTCCTCGATGGCTCCGATGCTGAGCTTCACCTGTTCAGGAATGGCCAGTGCGGAAGGGCAGCCCTGCGAGGTGAGAGTCATCTTCACGCGGACGTTGCCGGCATCGTCGAGCTCGACATCGTAGATCAACCCGAGGTCCACGATATTGACCGGGATTTCCGGGTCGTAACACTGCCGCAGCGCTTCCATCACGCGGTCTCGGGTCAAAGCCATCTGATTCCTCCTTGCATTTCCTGGCGGGTTGCAGGCGACGTAATCGCGGCTGCGCGGGGAGCCAGCGAGCGTACGCTTGCGGATCTCGCCGAACGCCGCTTCAAAGGGAACCTTTTCAACCTCGCCCCGCACGCCGTGCCAGAGATGTTCGAAGCCGCAGGGGTCGATTTCCGGACAAGCATAATGGTTTCGGAAGTTAACTTCCAGCCCGCGGCCGGCAGGTCAGCCGTTTCGCAACTTTGACGTGGAGAAGCCATAAGAAGGCAGATCGTGCCGGGATTTGGTGGACTATCCGACGCACCTGGAAAGGTGGGCTGTTTTTTCAGGCGGAAATTGGTGGCGGCAGGG
>JBARRP010000119.1:0-8753 GCA_049644285.1 Candidatus Acidiferrales bacterium
GTCAACGCTTCGACGCCGCCCTCGCGAGCAGCTCCGCATGACTCGGGGCCGATGTGGGTCGCTACTCCACTTTCGTGTGACTTTTTCATTCACTACAACCTCGCCGGTTTAACCGGCGCACAGGAGAGATGACGATGCGATTCATGGTGATAGTCAAAGCGGACAAGAACTCGGAAGCAGGGGTTCTACCGACTAAGGAAACCAAGGAAACCTTTGCTGCCATGGGGAAGTTTAACGAGGAGTTGGTAAAGGCCGGCGTGATGCTCGCAGGCGAGGGGCTGCAACCTAGCTCGAAGGGCAAGCGGGTCAGATTTTCGGGAAAGCAGCGCACTGTGATCGACGGGCCCTTCACCGAGACCAAGGAACTCATCGCCGGCTTCTGGCTGTGGCAGGTGAAGTCCATGGAAGAAGCCGTGGAATGGCTCAAGCGCGCCCCGTTCGATGGGGGCACCGAGGTCGAGATCCGGCAGGTGTACGAAGCGTGTGATTTCCCTGCCGACGTCCTTCCTCCCGAAGACGCCGCGCGCGAACAGGCGCTGCGCGACGAGCTGCAAAGGAAAGCCGCAAAGCCGTAGTCGCGGCGCGTCGGTAGCCCCGTGGCGGCCACAATAAAAAAATGACGCCGATAGCCGATTGCGGCCGAGTGACGGCGTACTCGGAAGTGATGTTGCCGTTCTCGGGGCCTTTCCCAGGATCGAGGAAGACAAGTCCCTGCTTGTACCAGGACGCTGGATTCGAGTGTCCGTTCCGGTCGGGACGTTGCGTAATCAGCCCAAAGCGGCCACGCGAGACGTGATCGTCAAAGGCGTCCATAGCTGGCTCAGGACGAATCGTCTTTCTCTTCGCGACGGAGATTCAGAGCATTGTTGTGCGATCACTGGAATTCCCTACAATGCAGTTTTTGACATGACGCTCTGCATCAAGGTGGTCCCCTTGCCGGGTCCGGGTAAGCTGCACGTTCGCAGGCAGCAAATTGAAAACAACCTCGGCCACGTCGTTGAGAAGGCTCTAAGAAAGAAACTCCCGAAGCTCATAAAGACGGATGCCGAGAAGCGCATCCTTCTTCTTGAACGTCAACACATGAACCTCTACCCGAAGAGCATGCTCGACGAGATCGAGAAGCGGAAGGCCACGTTTCCGGATCTAGCGGCCGTTAACGAGATCTGGATCGTGGAAACCATACTTTACGAAACTGATTCCTCTCTTCGCTTCGAGCACTACGAAAACGGTGCCCTGGTCAAGAGTTTTGATTTTCAGGGGACGCAACTTTTCGAAGAATTGTGAAAGCAGGATGGCCATTCTCGTTCGACAGGAGTGTTAGGTTAGAAACCGCGTGCGGCTCCGCTTACCTCCAAGCATCGATCGCCTTCCTCTGGAGCGACTCGGGAGCAAAGTCAAGCAGCTCCAGCCTCACGCCGTTGGGATCGACCACATTCGTCAGGGGTGCTTTGGTCGCGCCGGGACGAGGGTCATCAACCTTTACCCCTTGTTGCCGTAGCGCAGTGACGGTTGTTTTCAGATCGTCGGCCCAGATGCCAACGTGCGAGAGCCCTACCGGGTGATCCGCGTTGGCCGGCGCCAGTTCCAGGAACGTGTCGCGATTGATCTGAAGATAGAGGAGAGTTGGTTTGCCTTCCTTGTCCTTGAACGAGAACGCTTCGCGAAAGCCCATCGTCTTCGTGTAGAAGTTCATGGACTCGTCGAAATCCTTGACATACATTCCGACGTGATTCAGCCTAAGACCCGTAACCTTTTCTTGCGGCGCGGCACTCGGTTGCGTGATGAAAATCCCGAGAAGGGTTCCCGCAACAAAGAGGGCTAATCCACGCATCCAACGCATGTGAACCTCCCTGAAATCTGGATTTCATCCCGTTGAAATCTTGTGCTTTGAAATACGCGACCCAGAGTGGGCTAAACTGGAATTTTCCGATTTCAACTGTATTTCTGCGCAAAACCATACGTCGGACTTTCGTCTGGCGTCAATCTCAAATCGCCCTAGCCGTGGTTGGATGACACTTTTGGTCACGGTTCCGCCCGAGTGACGGCGTTCTCGGAAGCAAGGGATTGTGGAAGAGTGGCCGACCACTCGTCCGGAATCGCCGGATCCGCTGCAAACCGATGAACGGCGAAATCAGGTTTGCTGCAGGAGATATTTGGTTTAAGAAACATTACGAGCGGTAGCTGCGTATCACGTTGCGAGGTGGCACTGCCGGGCGGAGCAAGAATCGCTTACCGGAATCTGGAACGCGCCTCGGGAGGCGAGATGGAAACGCTGCTGCAAGACATTCGCTATGGCATCCGCATGATCGCCCAATCGCCCGGCTTTGCGGCGATTGCGATTCTCACGCTGGCACTGGGCATCGGGGCGAATACAGTGCTCTTTTCCGTGGTGAACGGCGTGCTGGTCAATCCGCTCCCGTACGAGCAGCCGGATCGCCTCGTCGCCATCTATTCGAAGACCAAGGAGTTTTCGCACTCCTCCATCTCCTATCCCAATTTCTTAGATTGGGTGCGAGAGCAGCGTTCTTTTTCCGCCATGGCGGCATTCCGCCAGGAGGATTACAACCTGACGGGCATGGGCGAGCCCGAGCGCGTGGAAGCGGAGATGATCTCCGCCGATTTCTTTTCCTTGCTCGGAGTGAAGCCGGTTGTGGGTCGTCTGTTTCGCCCCGAAGAAGACCAGGTTGGTGCACAGCCAGTGGCGCTCATCAGCGGCGGCTTCTGGAAACGGAAATTCGGCTCCTCGCTGGACGCGGCCGGAAAAACCGTCACGCTGAACGGCGTGGGCTACACAATCGTTGGCGTGATTCCCGCGGATTTCCGCTATCAAAGCGGCAATTTTCATAACAGCGACGTTTATGTGCCCATCGGCCAGTGGAACGATTCGACCTTTCGCGATCGGCGCATGGGCATGGGCATGGACGCCGTGGGCCGGCTCAAGCCGGGCGTGACGCACGGCCAAGCTCAGGCGGACATGGACGCCCTAGCGCAACATCTTGCTGAAGTATATCCGAATGCCAACAAGGGCACCGGAATCACACTCCTTCCGCTCAAGCAGGACGTCGTGGGCGACATCCGACCGTTTCTCCTGGTCCTGCTGGCCGCAGTGGGATTTGTTCTCTTGATTGCCTGCGTGAATGTGGCCAACCTCCTTCTGGCGCGCTCGACCGGGCGGACTCGCGAATTCGCGATTCGCGCGGCGCTGGGCGCCAGCCAGGGCCGTGTGATTCGCCAGCTTCTCACCGAGAGCTTGGTGCTCTCTTGCACCGGAGGCGGTTTGGGCCTGCTGCTGGCCGCGTGGGGGACGCAGGCGGCGATTAAGCTGCTGCCGGAGGCCTTGCCGCGCGCGCAGTCGGTGCATATCGATTCTCGCGTTTTGCTCTTTACTCTGGCCGCATCCGTGCTGGCGGGAATCTTCTTTGGTCTTGCGCCGGCGCTGAAGACCTCCCGCGCCGACATACACGAAACGCTGAAAGAAGGCGGGCGCGGCTCGAGCGGTGCGCGCCACCGCCTGCAAGGCCTCTTCGTTGTCGTCGAAATGGCGATGGCGCTCGTGTTGCTCGTCGGCGCGGGGCTGATGATCCGCAGCCTCGCTAAACTCTGGAGCGTCAATCCGGGCTTCGATCCGCGCAATGTGGTCACCTTCGCCTTCTCCTATCCCACGACCCTGGGCGCGACCTCCGATGCCATTCGTGCTTCCATGCGCCAGCTTCACGACGCGGTGGCTGCCGTTCCGAGCGTGGAAGCGGCCTCGCTCACCGCAGGCTCGATGCCCATGTCCGGAGACTCGGAGCTGCCCTTTTGGATCGAGGGCCAGCCCAAGCCCGCGACCGAATCAGAGATGAAAGCCGCGCTCTTCTACGGCGTCGAACCGGATTATTTGAAGGCCATGGGGAGTCCGCTCGTGCGCGGGCGTTTCCTAACGCCTGCAGATAGCGAGCACTCCCCGTTCGTCATCGCCATCGACGACCAATTCGCTAAGTTGTACTTCGCGGGGCAGGACCCCATCGGCCAGCGCGTGAACTTTCCAACCTTCAACAAGCCGGCCCAAATTGTGGGCATCGTGCGACACGTCAAGCAATGGGGCCTGGATGAGGACGCCCAATCGCCTGTCCAGGCGCAGTTCTATTTCCCGATTTCGCAGATCCCGGACCAGTTCATGCCGTTGCTGGCCCGTGGCGCACAGTTTGTGGTACGGACCCAAGGATTGCCGGCGATCGAGATGGACCCTATTCGGCGGGCGCTCGAGAAAATCAACGGCGAAATTGTGGTCTTCGAAACGAAGACCATGGACAACATCATTTCCGATTCGCTAGCCGCGCGGCGATTCTCGATGATTCTGCTGGGCATCTTCGCCGCGCTCGCTCTGGCTCTTTCGTGCGTCGGCGTCTATGGTGTGATTTCCTATCTCGTCGGGCAGCGCACGCATGAGATCGGCATTCGCCTGGCGCTGGGCGCGCAGCAGGGTGACGTTCTGCGGCTGGTGATCGCGCTAGGAGCGCGCCTGGCTTTTATTGGCGTAGGGATTGGGATCGTTGCTGCGCTGATTTTGACGCGGCTGATGTCGACGCTACTTTACGGCGTCAGCGCAAGCGATCCGTTGACGTTGGCAGCCGTGGGGCTGGTGTTGGTCGGCGCCGCGCTGTTGGCGTGTTACATCCCGGCGCGCCGCGCGATGCGCGTCGATCCCATGGTCGCGTTGAGATACGAATAGTCCTTCGCACGAGTGACCGGCAACCCATCCTTAGAACAACCTCGCATAAACGTGTGGGGATTTGCGGACATTCCTGGCGATTGTTTCCGAGCAAATGACGGCCCTGCGGATCGTCAGTAGTGCCAGAAACTAAACGAGTTACGCGTTTAGTTTCTGGAGAGTGACGGCGAAGCCGGAAGTAATCCCGGCAGACCCGATTCGCGCCAAGAATATAAAGATCGTTTTCATATGCCTAAGCGGAGTGAGAAAATCATTCCGCCCGTAGCGCTCGAATGGGATCGGTTCGCGTTGCGCGCCAAGCGGGCAAGAAACACGCTGCAGTCGACGCAAGGGTCATCACCGCAAATGCCGCGGCGAAAGCCAGCGGGTCTCGCGGGCTTACCTGATACAGGAGGTTGCCGAGCAGGCGCGTTAGAAGGAGTGCCAGGGCGATCCCGATAATGATGCCAGTCGTTGTCAGTAGCAAACCGCGTGACAGCACGAGACGCAGCACGTTCGATGTGCCGGCGCCAAGAGCCATACGCAGCCCCAACTCTCGGGTGCTCTGCGAGACGGTGCACGACATCACGCCATAAAGGCCGATGCTGGCAAGCAGCAGCGCCAAGCCTCCGAACAGGGCGACCAAAGCTACGGCCACGAGTTGCTGGGACGTAGAACGATTAACTTGTTCCTGCAGCGTGATCATTTCGTATAAAGCGAGGTTAGGATCGAGCGCGCGCACTTCGCGAATCAGAGCCGTTTGGATGGTTTGCAGAGGTTGCGTCGTACGAATGTGGATATCAGGTTCTATGGCGAAATACTGAAGGAGCGGAACATAGAAAAACGGCTGGGGCGTTTCATCCATGCTGTAGTATTTCGAATCTTTGACGACGCCGACGACTTGCACCCAATTGCCTTTCACTTGCAGACGTTGGCCGATGGGATTCTGCCCGCGCCAATACCGCGCGACCACGGTTTGGTTTACGATGGCGACGCGCGGCGCGTTTTCGTCGTCCGCGCGAGTGAATGCGCGCCCGGAGAGGAGAGGAATCCCCATAGTGGCGAAGTAGTCGAGACTGACCTCGTTGTATAGGACGGTGGGCTGTTCGTTGGGTTGCGGTTCGTAGCCGTCGACGGCAATCGGCGTCGAAGAATACGAGTCATAGCCGAGCGGAACAACGCGGGCGTAAGCGGCCGCTTCGACACCGGGCAGGGCGCGGACACGCTGGATCAATTCATCCTGAAAAGTTTTGGCGCGCGGCGCGTCATAGCCGGCGGCGGCCAAAGGTATCCAGGTATCGAACACGCGCGTTGTGGAGAAGCCCGGGCTGGTGGTTCGAATCTTGCGCAGGCTTTGCATCAGCAAAGCCGCGCCCACCAGCAAGATGAAGCCGAGAGTCACTTGGAGGACCACGAGGCTCGAGCGGAACCATGCTCGGCCGCGGGCGCCCAGAACGGCGGATGCCCCGGTTTTGAGCGTGTCGGCGAGGGCAAGGTGGCGCGTCTGGAACGCGGGGACCAACCCAACAGCAAGCGTAACGACGAGGCAAATGGCCGCGCTCAGCCCGAGCACACGGCCGTCGATTTGTCCGGGCAGGTACATCACATTTCCCCCACGGACCGGGAAAAGCAGAACAAGCGCGTGACGGCACCAGTACGCCACTAGCATGCCTCCCGCTGCGCCGCAGGCTGACAGCAGCAAGCCTTCAGTAACGAGTTGCCTCAACAAGCGGCCGCGGCCGGCGCCCAGGGCGAGGCGAACCGTCATCTCGTGCCGGCGCGCGAATGACCGGACGAGAAGCAAATTGCCGACGTTGGCGCAGACGATGAGCAGAACAAACATCACGACAACAACCATGATCTCGAAAATCGGCAGCAGCTCACCGGCATGATTGAAAGGCGTTTGCCACAGCGGCCAGACCTTGATGCCGCGGCCGCGGTTGGTGGCGGGATATTCAGCTTCGAGCCGCGCGGCAATGGCGGAAATTTCTTGCTGAGCTTGATTGCGGGTCACGCCAGGCTTGAGTCGCACATACGCTTCCGCCCATCGTGCGCCGCGATCTTCCAGTTTGTAGTAGCCGGCGTTGTAAACTTCCAGCATCGAGGCAGGCGCCCAGAACTCGATGCCCCGGCCGACGAAAGTTCCGTAGAACCTCTCGGGCGCGACCCCGATGATGGTGTGCACGACGTTATCCAAGCGCTCCGTCTTGCCGATGATTTCTGGATCGCCCTTGAAGCGGGTCTGCCAAAGATGGTAGCTGATCACCACGACCGGATGCGCGTTGCGGCCGGTGTCTTCGCCTGGCTCAAAGCCGCGGCCCAAAATGGGATGGACTCCAATCGCGTCAAAATAGTTTGCGGAGACGATGCTTCCGGTCATGACCTGGGCGCGCTCGCCAATGGTCAGAGTCGCGCCGGTGATTGAGCTGACAAAGAGGGTCTCACACAGGGTGCAGCTTCTTTGCAGGTCGAGGAGATCGGGCCACGACGTTTCGTCTCTCTCGTCACCCACAGTTCCGGACAGTGCGACCAGGCGCTCCTGGTGAGAAACGAGCGGATAAGGATGGAAAAGAATGCCTTCGACCCAGCTGAACACGGCGGCGTTCGCGCCGATGCCGAGTGTGAGGCAAAGAATTGCTAGGAGAGAAAACCCCGGGCTGCGGCGCAGCATTCGCAAGCCGAAGCGGACGTCTTGCAGGAAATCTTCGATGAGGTTCACGCTGCGAGCGTCGCGGCATTCCTCTTTGACCTGCTCGAGCCAGCCGAGGGAGCGTTTGGCGGCGCAGCGAGCTTCTTCGGGACTCATTCCTTGCGCGATGAATTCGTCGACCTGGTTTTGCAGGTGAAACTGGAGTTCGTCGCTGAGGGCGGTTTCCGTTTCGTTCCTGCGAAACAGGGAGCGCAGGCGAAGAGGCAATTTGTAATACCAACGCATGGCTTTGCTCCTAGGGTGTCTCCAGGACCAGATCGATGGCCAGCGAGAGCCTCTTCCATTGCGCTTGCTCCTGGCGGAGATATTTCGCGCCATCCGGCGTGAGCGAATAATATTTGGCGCGGCGATTGTTTTCCGACTCGCCCCATTTGGCGCGAATCCAGCCCTGCTGCTCGAGGCGATGCAGCGCGGGATAAAGCGCGCCCTGATTGACTTGCAGAACTTCCTTGGAGACTTGACGGATCCGTTGCGCGATGCCCCAGCCATGCATGGGTTGCAGAGCTAGCGTCTTGAGTATCAGCAGGTCCAAGGTGCCCTGCACTAAGTCGGTGGGCTTGGCCATTGAGCTCCCCTGTCGATAAATGACAGGCCAATAGATTAGACTCCTGTCAGTGAATGAGGGAAGCAGAAAATGTTTCGGAGTTTGGCGCTAACCTAGTAGAACCAAGGTTCTTCGCACCTTGCTAGAACGAGACGGGAAATTTCGGGTGGACCCCGAGAGCCTTCCCCAGCCGCGTCCAGCAGGTTAACTCAGGAACAGCTGGGATGGCGCTCAAAGCAGCCTGGGCTAATTCCCGATCTCGACCATGCGCGCTCCCTCGAAGCCTTAACAGATCGCGCCAGGAGCAGTGCCACGTCAGCATCGCCAGCTCATACCAATCGGAGGGCTCGTTGAGCGTTGAAACGCTATTGGTACCTACAAGTCTTAGGGTTGAATCGGAAGCGCGAGTAGGCAAGGGGAGTGCACGAGCGTGGCGTGTTTGCGCGCTTTCGATTCAACGACTTGAAGAAAGCCGCCCGCGTTTGCGGCAGACGCGGGCCCTATGCAAATTGAATCGAGTGATGGGTTGGTGTGGAGGTGCGCCGGAGCTGTGCGGCGGAGCATAGCAGATGACACGGTGCGCTCGGCAGCTGGCTACAGTGAAAAGATGTTGCGAAGAGAGTGCCTGAGGAAGCCGGAAGAAGAGATTGGTTCGGCGATGAGGCGAAGAGTGACGGACCGTGGCGAAGCACGCAGAGTTTTGTTGCTGTGGAGAGTTGTTTCATGCGGCAGCGGTGACCACAGGTGGAGAACGAAGTTGTATCTGGGCAGCGGTGAGCCTTTCGACGACCACCATCGGTCCAGCA
>JBARRP010000120.1:0-8297 GCA_049644285.1 Candidatus Acidiferrales bacterium
CCCGGCGGATCGCTCCCGGCGCATGCTCGATCCGGTATTGCCGCACTTTCCCGGTGGCCACCTCTTCATGCTCGACCAATGTGTAGCGCTTGTGACTGTCAAATGCGATATATTCCTTCATGCGCGATTTGCTTTTCGCAACATATTCAAGGAAAAAGCGGATTCCTCGTCGTCCGCTGCGGTGGAGTCCTCGGAATGACCTGCTGGGAAGTTGTTCAGCAAGCTGTTAGACGGCCGAAGCAACCGCAAAGAAGTTCGGGCCGCACGAGTTAAGGTCTCGCACGGCCCGTCGACTTCTCAATATTCGTTCGTACAGATCGGATCAGCTACGGCTTTCCTCTCGGTTCTGGCCGCGGCTCGGACGAACCTTTCGGCTGGCCCTGCGCTTCATGCCGCTCTTGATCATTGCTCTGACCCTGAGCGACAAGAAGCATTCGCGTGCCGCTATCAAGATGAACGTTCTTGTCGGCCGAAGTGATCAGCGAGCCCTGTGTGCCGTTCGATGCGGCCGAGCTCAGGTTCAGACCGTTCAGTCCGAAGACGCCCCTGCTGTTCGAAGCAAACTGGCCCGCCGAATTCAAGCCGCCGACCGCGCCGCTTGTCGCTGTGCTTGCTGTCCCCGCAGCTCTGGCCGTCGAATTGAGTGCTCCACCAGCCGCTCCGCCGGCATTGCCGGTCGCGCCCGCGGTCGTGCCGCCGGCGTTGCCAGCCGTGTTCGCCGCCGCGCCCACTGCTCCGCCCGCGGTCGACGTTACGCCACCCAGCCCACCGCGGCTGGGAGCCGGACGCGAACCCGAACCCGAACCCGATGCCATGGCGCCGCCGCCTCCGGCGAGACTCGCTTCATCGAACGAACTCGAAGCCGCAGTCTGGCCTGCCGCAAGCGCCTGAATCGTTGCATTCATCGGAACTTCCTGCCCATTCTTCAGAATCGCTTTATCGAACGCGATTCCCAGCGCCGACTCCGATTCTCCCTTGCCTCGCGCCTTGGCTTCGGTAACGTGCCCGACGAGCTTCGAGCCCTTGGGAACGATCACCTGCCCGTCGTCGGACTTGACGGCCTGCGTGTTCTTTGCGGTAACGGTGTCGCCCGGCTTGTTCTTCTTCGCGTCCACAGGCTGCGAGAGCACTGCCTGCATGGCTGTGCCGTTCGCAACCTGGGCCGAGTTCTGCCCTGCCTGCGCTGAGCTCGAGCCCGAAGAGTTATTCGCCGCCTGCGCGCCGGATTTGTTGGGGTTCACCGAGGTTGTGCTGCCTGCGGAAGCGCTGCCCTGGGCGCCGGACTGGGATTGCGCCCGGGTACCCCACGCAAACAACGTTCCTGCTAGCAAAACAAAGGCTAGACGCTTCATGCTGTTCTCCCTCCCTTGTAGGCTCTGGTCACAAACAAAGACTCGTGACCTCTCCATTGATCTATTGTCTCACTGAGCTCACTCCAGAGTGCACGAGGGTTTCCAAATACTAAATACAGCATTTTCCGTGCATTACGGATTCCCTGGTGCGCCCCGGCTCGTGGCCCTACGTGTCATAAGGGTGGGATAAACGGCAAAAAATATAGGGTTGATACCAGTACTTGAAAGGCCGCCTGCGACCTAAAAGCGCGTCTTCTTAGCTTTGGCAGTCTCTCCTGCCTGCTCCAGCCGCTGACGTCAACAAAGCCAAACCGCCTCCTAGCCGTCCTGCGCCTCTTGTACTCCCATTAGCGTAGAACTTTCGTTCCCACGCATCCGACCTCTGGTCCATTGTGCCCCCCGCAAGCGCGTCCCAGACTCCTTCCAGGTCGCTCTGGCGGCCAAAGAAGGCGTGCGATGAAGCTTCCAATGTTGGCCTTTTTTCTCACAGTTAGCCTTGCCGGCACTATTTCGGATGGCAAACCGCCGCAGACCAAGTCCCGATACCATTGCGACTGCGCAGACATTTGCGCCAACGTTCCTCCCGAAGCACGATGCCAGGTGCAGCTCTGCAACGGGAACGCAGAGCCCTAGCAGCTAGCACCATATTCGCCTGGCGCTAAGTTGCCGCGCCTGTACGCTGATTGATGATGGCAGCACCCTGCGGCGCCGATCCCCCGAAGCCGACCGCCGAAAGCCGATTGCCGATCGCTCGGCCCTAGCCCCGAGCACTAGTCTGTGTCGACATTCTGAGCGAAGCGAAGAATCTCTCTTGCGATCCTTCGTGTGCCGAAACTAGCTGCTTCCGCCGCTGAACGCGGATTGCTGACCGCTGATCGCTGAAAGCTACTTATTGATGTCTTCCTTCGCCGCCAGCTTCCTCATCTGGCTTTCGACGAAGGAATGCGCATTGTCGGGAGCGACGGCCTGCGCGAGTTTCATTTCTTTAAGCGCGTTGTCGAAGTCTCCCTTCGCGCTGTAAACGCGAGCCAGGCCGGCATGCACAATCCAGTGATCCGGGTATTTGTTCGCGTCCGTGCGGTAGATCGCGAAAGCCTCGTCTTGTTTGCCTTCGCCCTGAAGTTGCCGGCCGTACCCGTACAAGTCGAACGGACCCGCCTTCTCCATCGCCAGCTTGCGCAACTTCGCGGCTTCGTCCTTTTTGCCCAGCGCGTCGAGAGCTTGCGACTTGGTCGTCAAGTTCTCGTAGCGTTCCTCGACTTTGAGGGACTCGTCCGTGTAACGCAGCGCTTCGTTCAGGTTCATCTTATGAGACACCAGATAGTCGGCAGCGTCGTTCCAGCCATCCCACGTGTACTGGCCCAATCCGCGAAGCTGTTTGTGCAGACTCTGCTCGACTACGTCGTTTACGTTGACCGCCACTTTGAATGGCACCGCGATTTTCTCCCAGCGCAGCGTGACGACGGCGGAGTCGGGCTGCAGTTGATCGAAGTCGTAGGTCAGCGCGTCGCGAAGATCCGTCGCCGCGGGCTTGGCCGTCACCCGCAGCGCATCCTCCGCCGGATTGTAGGTGAAGCTGCCCCAGGACGTTGAGTTCTTCGAGAAGATTACGGTCCATTGGTCTTCTGCCGGAATCATGTGCAAGCCATAGATTCCCTTGTCCAGCGGCTTGCCTTCAATGGTCACCGGATCGCTGAATGCGATGGTCGTGTTTTCGTTCGCTCCGGCGCGCCACACGTCTCCGTACGGCACAATGCCGCCCCAGATCTTCCGCCCTTTCACCAGCGGCCGATGGTAGTTGATGGTGATGTCGGTGACCCCGACGCGCTGCGTCACCACTGCGTGCTGACTGTCCCGAGGCAGGTCCAGAATAATGGATTGCCCCCGGCAAACATTCGCGACAAACAAGAGCCCCAGAACTGCTGCAAACGCTCGAACTCGATGCATAGTTAGCCCCCTTTCGACATTCGTCGGCACACTGATTCCGCTGATTTTCTGCGGTCTCTGTGTCCTCGGTGCTCGGCGTTTACCCCGACGATGATTGTCGGGGTGAAGTGTCTTGCTTTCTTGCGACCTTCGCGTGCCCAACGCCAGCTTAGACGACGAGGCCCTCCTGAAGTTAGCGCCGTCTAGAGCGCTGCGTCTTGCCGCCGCTCTCCCGATTCTGCGCCTGCCATGAGCGCGCCCGGTCTCTTCGCCCGCGTGTTTCGGTCATCCGAAGTAGGGGATTCGACAGCGTTAGAAGATTGCTTTTGCTCCATACACGTTGTAGTAATACGCGACCTAAGCAGGCCAGTCCGTTCGGAGGAATGAATGGACCGCCCCAACGGAACATCCGGAGGAACAATCTCGGCTCCTTCTCCGAAATCGTTCAAGTATCCCATCGTGCACAAGGTGTTCTTTAACGACGTTGAGTTGCGCGCGGGCTGGCGATTCTTGATTTCCGTGCTTCTAAGCTCTTTTTTTGGCCTCGCCATTTTGGTCGCTCGGCGACTCCTTCATTTGCCGATCTCACCGCAATCGTCCGAGCTCACCGCGCCGCGCCTCATCTGGTCGGAGGCCAGTTTGTTTCTTGGGCTCCTGATCGCGGTAGCGATCATGGCGGCCCTGGAGAACCGGCGAATGGAGTGCTACGGCCTGGCTCTCCACGGAGCGTTTCGAAAGTATTTTTGGTTGGGCGCCCTTTGGGGATTCGGCGCTCTGACCGTTCTTCTGACGGTTTTGCGTGCTTGCCACAGCTTCTACTTTGGCAAGGCCGCGCTCCACGGCTGGGAAATTGCTCATTATGCGCTGCTATGGGGTGTGGCGTTCCTGTTCGTCGGACTGCTAGAAGAGTACAAGTATCGCGGGTATGCGCAGTTCACATTGACGACCGGCATCGGTTTCTGGCCCGCGGCGCTGCTGCTCAACTCGTTGTTCGCCTTTTCTCACCGGGGGAACGAGGGAGAAAACTGGATCGGTCTCCTTGACGTCGCGGCTTCTGGTTTGTTCTGGGCCTTCACTCTCAGACGCACCGGGACACTATGGTTCGCGGTCGGTTTCCACGCCGCTTGGGACTGGGCGGAGAGCTTCTTCTATGGCACGCCCGACAGCGGCTATTTGGCAAGAGGGCATTTGCTGAATTCCTCCGTCCAAGGTCCCAGTTGGCTCTCAGGTGGGTCTGTGGGACCCGAAGGAAGTTTCCTGTCGATCCTCTTGCTGTTGGTTCTCGCGATCCTGTTTCACTTCTGTTTTCGCAGCGAATCAAAGTATCCACTCGCCGAATGCGCAAAACCGCCTGGGCCACCGGCCGAGCCTTGATTGCACCGCCCGCCTTCAAAATCTTTTTTTGGGGGTCGCGCCGAAAAATGGGTTCTCACACTTATCTCAGGGCCGCAAGAACCAACTGCACACCAGCAGCGTAATCCCCAGTCCCGCAATGATGCGCAGCACCAACGAATGGCTCTCTTCCGGGAACGGTTTCAGGATCAAGCGCATGCGCCAATTCAGCGCCTTCTTCTCCGCGCCGCCCAGAATCACCTCGGGGCGCCAAAAAACCCCGATTAGTCCGAGCAAGAACACCATCTCAACGATGAACTTCGCCGTCGTATCTGACATCGTCTCCGCTCTCCTCTCGATGCTGGTTCGACTTCCTGATCACCCCGCGGGATTGCGATTGGCCGCCAGGTAGCGGCGCATCATTCGCAAAGAACACCACAACAAAAGCATCCGGTTGCTCTGCCGGAATTTCAGCGCGACCCCGTCCTGATGCTGGTCGCAGTACGGAATTCCTGTGACCTCGCCGCGTCTCGTGAACTGCGTGCCGGCTGTCACCAGCAAAGATGTAGCGCTCGCTCCGACCCGTGAAAGCGTGCTGAGCCGCGTCGGCGGCGCGCCGCAGGTTACACAACCCCGCGGCCAGATGTTGCTGCGGTAGACCGGCGACACGAACTTGGGCGCCTCCGAAAACGTCTTCGGATCGAGCGGTCTCACCAGCTCACCAACCACTTCGGAATATTCGTAGCACTTACCGCATTGCACCGTCTGGTCGTTCCTGCCCGGCGAAATATTGAAAATCTTCGCGTCGCAGAACGGGCAGCGCGCCGCGACCGTCTTGGTCGTTGACAGTCCCCCTAACAAGAACAGCGCGGCAAAGATTCCGATGACAAATCCCCAATACCAGACTCCGTCCCGCACACACACCCATGCCCACACACCCAGAAGCAATCCGCCGCCGATCGGCAGCGCGATCCTCTGCGCCACGTCCGCACCAGTCAGTTGCATCATCGCGGTGAAGCGATTCGGCACCGGCGGATCGCCAATCTCCACCAGCTTCAAATTGTTCGGAGTCGTCGCCACCTACCCGCAATTATCCGGTGCGAAGATTCGCCGCCCGAAAAATTTCCGAGTCTCTGTTTCGCGCCCCACACCTGACCCATAGGTCAGGCGATGGCAACGCGCCGCGCCGGGTATTTCGCTCGATTGGGTGCCTGGACCTGGATCACCGCGAAGCTGTCATCCTGAACGGAAGGCCGAATTCCAGGCCAGGAGTGAAGGATCTCAACGTCGATACCGGCAGGCCACAAGCCAGCTAGCGCCATTCAGCAGAGCTAGTGCCTCGTTCTCTCTGCGGTCTCGGTGCTTCTCAGCGCACTCTGTGAAATGTTTTGCGTTTCTCGGTGATTCTGGTATATATTTATGGTATATATTTCTTGACTTTGGGAGGGTGCTGGTCATGGCCAAGAAGAGCGTCGCCAAATTGTTCCGCAACGGTCGCAGCCAGGCCGTCCGCCTTCCTCGTGAATTTCGCTTTGAAGGCGACCGCGTCCGCATTCGCCGCGTCGACCAGGGCGTTCTCCTCCAACCTCTCATTTCGGACCCGCGCCAGTGGTTCGCTGAGCTCGACCGGTTCGATTCCGAACCCTTCATGCCCAAGGGACGCAAGCAGCCGGCCGCGCCGCGTCGCAAGCTTTTTAAGTGACGTATCTCCTCGACACCAGCGCCTGCATCGCCGTCATCAACGGCCAACCAGTATCGGTCCGCCTTCGGCTCCAGAAGGTGCTTAGCCGCGGTGCTCAAATCCGGGTATCCAGCGTCGTTCTCTTCGAACTCTGGTATGGAGTAGCAAAGAGCGCCCGCCCGGAAGCCAACGCGAAGCGCGTCGAGACCTTCTTCGCCGGTCCGGTCAGCTTGCTTTCTTTCGACGAAGAGGACGCCAGAGTTGCCGGTGAGATTCGCGCCGCCCTGGAAGCGGCCGGCAAGCCGATCGGCGCCTACGATGTTCTGATCGCCGGTCAAGCCATGCGCCACAACTTGACCGCGGTCACCGCGAATGCCAAGGAATTTGGCCGCGTCAAGGGTCTTGCTTGGGAGAACTGGGGGAGGTCGTAGTTTCCGATCTTCGGCTCGCCGATCGGCAGATGAATATGCGCCGTGATTGGTGTTTGACCGCGCGGAGGACTGAGCCCCGAAAAGGGGCGCCAGATAATAGCCCAGGGCGTGAGCCCTCGGGGCCCGGGAAAACCGCACCCGGAGTCATGCGGACATTCGCTTCGATTGCAATATCGATGATGCTCTTCGCTGGGAGTCTGGGTTCTCGATACCAGAAGACACCTCAGAATTTTCCGAAACCTAGACCAGCGAGGAAGGTCTTGCACACCTACCTTGGTTTTGATCGCAACCGGTATCCGGGGGATGCAGCTCTCATAACACTCCGTAAGACTTTTTCCTTCTGCGGCTATTGGCTCAACATTCCTCCTGGCGAGGCTTCTAACTCATGGCAAGGTAAGCGCGTGACATTAGTCGCGAATGGCTTTGGATTCTTAGTGCTGTTCAACGGGCGGTTAGATCAAGCACTGAAGTCCACACCTAATCCAAGTCTGCTGGGCGCACGCGACGCAGATGCGGCCGTAGCAGCGGCAAAAAGAGAAGGGTTTCCCATTGGAACCGTAATTTTTCTCGACCAAGAAGAGGGTGGACGGCTACTTCCTGAACAACGCGCTTACGTGCACGCCTGGATTGACGGCGTAAGTGCATCCAGGTACGGGGCGGGCGTTTATTGTTCGGGGATTCCCGCAAGGGAAGCGAACGGAGCGTCTGTAACTACAGCGGAAGACATACGAGCTAACTCTCAAGGAAGGAAAATCATTTTTTGCGTCTACAACGATGTCTGCCCTCCGTCTCTAGGCTGTGCCTTGCCTAAGAATCCACCATCGCCCCAGCAGAGTGGTGTTTCCTTTGCGGCAGTCTGGCAATTCGCACAATCGCCCAGAAGGAAGGATGTAACGGCCGCTTGCCCCTCGAACTACGACTCCGATGGCAACTGCTATGCGCCGCTGCGCCAAGGCCCGGAGCGGCTATATGTTGATGTCGACTCTGCGACTTCAGCAGATCCGTCCAGAGGCCAACGTTAGAAACTTGGGAGGCAGCTAGCAACTCCGTGCATGGCTGAGCAACCTCCTGCCTTTGGCGTCGGAGCCTCGCACTGCCCCCCGGCACTTTCTTCACTCTTAGTGGAACGATCCCATTCTTCGGTCAACTGGACGGATTTCTCGGATTTCCGACTCCTGGTTCGCAGGTTTTTTCAGTGGACCTCAGCGGCACTGCTGATTACCTCTTCAAGGGCCACGAGAACTCGGACGGGAGCGCCGCCATCGTGACTTTAACTCAATTCAACTTCGAGGGCACTGCCTCCCCGGTACCGGAACCCTCAAGCCTATTGCTATTAGGCTCGGGTTTAGTGATTTTCGCTCGGTGGAAGCGTGCCAGGCGGGGCATCTGAGAATACTTTTCCGTTAGGCTTCCTTTGTTCATCCGCGAGTTGCACAGGTTTTCTCGCGCTAGCCCATCTTCCGCAGTTTTACGAATAAGCCCTGTATTTTCAATGGGGACATGCCCAGTCTTCACTACGCTCAGGTCATTTCCAGCGAGGCGGGGAGCTCGAGACCGAGACGTTGGAGCAGAATC